>NZ_JBEXNQ010000016.1:19537-188777 GCF_040611155.1 Streptomyces sp. NPDC002994 | reverse complement strand
GTTGGGGGGGGGGTGGGCGGTGGGGTTGTTCTGTTGTGGGGGGTTGTGGGTTGGGGGGCGTGCGTGATGGTGGGGGGGGCGGCCCCGGGCTGTCCCCCGCCCCACCGGTCGCAGCGAGAGTACGGAAAAGGTCAGGCCTTGAGCTCGGCCGCGACCAGCTCCGCGATCTGCACGGCGTTGAGCGCCGCGCCCTTGCGGAGGTTGTCGCCGGAGAGGAACAGCGCCAGGCCGTTCTCGGCGGTCTCGTCGCGACGGATACGGCCGACGTACGACACGTCCTGGCCGGCGGCCTGGAGCGGCGTCGGGATCTCGGACAGGGCGACGCCCGGTGCCCCGGCGAGCAGCTCGGTCGCGCGCTCCACGCTCAGCGGACGCTCGAAACGGACGTTGACCTGGAGCGAGTGGCCGGAGAAGACCGGGACGCGTACGCAGGTGCCGGAGACCTTGAGCTCGGGGATCTCCAGGATCTTGCGGGACTCGTTGCGGAGCTTCTGCTCCTCGTCGGTCTCGAAGGAACCGTCGTCCACGATCGAGCCGGCCAGCGGCAGCACGTTGAAGGCGATGGGGCGCTTGTAGACGCCGGGCTCCGGGAAGTCCACGGCGTCGCCGCCGTGGGTGAGCTCGGCGGCGTGGTCGACGACCTTCTTGACCTGACCGTCGAGCTCGGCCACACCGGCCACACCCGAGCCGGAGACGGCCTGGTAGGTGGTGGCGACCATGGCCGTCAGGCCGGCCTCCACGTGCAGCGGCTTGAGGACGGGCATCGCGGCCATCGTGGTGCAGTTCGGGTTGGCGATGATGCCCTTGGGGCGGGTCGCCACCGCGTGCGGGTTGACCTCGGAGACGACCAGCGGTACCTCGGGGTCGCGGCGCCAGGCGGAGGAGTTGTCGATCACGACCGCGCCCTGCGAGGCGACCTTCTCGGCCAGCGCCTTGGAGGTCGTGCCACCGGCGGAGAAGAGGACGATGTCCAGGCCGGTGTAGTCGGCCGTCGACGCGTCCTCGACGGTGATGTCCTTGCCCTGCCACTCGATCGTGGAGCCCGCGGAACGGGCGGAGGCGAAGAGGCGAAGCTCGTCGGCCGGGAACTTTCGCTCGGCCAGGATGGTGCGCATGACTGTGCCGACCTGACCGGTGGCTCCGACGATTCCGACCCTCACGAGGACTCCTTCGTACGTACGAACGTGCTGCTGGGGGCTTGACCTGGTGCTGTCCATAATGCGTATGTCCCGGGCCGCCTTGTCCAATCCATTGTCCGGCCCCTGGACCGGGTGACCGTTGTCACGGCCGTCACATGGCCGTCACCGGGTCTCCAGGCTCCACGCGCCACCCGTCCGGATCTGCAGGAAGCCGCTGGGGAACGTGTGCAGCCCGGGGGCGGTGGTGATGCGCCGCACCGGCTCCAGGCGCTCGTCGAGGGCCCAGACGACGGGCAGGTCCAGGGCGCCCTTGGACTCGTGCGTGAGCATC
Source organism: Streptomyces sp. NPDC002994 (assembly GCF_040611155.1). Lineage (NCBI taxonomy): Bacteria > Bacillati > Actinomycetota > Actinomycetes > Kitasatosporales > Streptomycetaceae > Streptomyces > Streptomyces sp. NPDC002994. The sequence goes on along the minus strand of NZ_JBEXNQ010000016.1, from coordinate 187,307 downwards.
ATCTCGGTTTCGGGTCCGGTGTTGCGTACGACGGCGTATCCCTGGCCCGAGACGGTCTGGCCGACGGCCGGGGCGCTTTCGGCGGCCATCGGCTCGATCTGCCAGCCGGTCGCTCCGGCGGCGGCGACCAGAACGTAACAGTGAGCTGCCCCGCTCATCACCCAGAGCGGGCCGACGACCGGGCGGCGCCTGCCCTGGGTGTCGGCGGAGATCACGGTCTTGCCGTGGGCCTGGACGGTGCGGGCGCAGAGCGGGTGGTCGTCGGACGTGGTGCGGCGGATGCCGAGGAGGGCGGGCGGCCCGTCGTAGCGGAAGACCTCGCTGCCGTTGCTCTGCACCGGGCCGGTGAGCACCGGAACCTGGTCCAGGGGGATCAGCCGCAGGTTCCAGTCGACGGCGTCCGCGATCCGCAGCCGGACCTCGGCCTCGCCCTTGCGGAACAGGAGGGTGCGGCCCTGCTCGCCGTTGTCGTTGCCGCGCAGGAAGCGCTCCTCGTCGTCGTACTCGTCGAGGATCGCGACCTCGTAGCCGAAGAGCGATCCGTCGCTCTGGACCGTGTACTCGAGAACGGCGGGGCGGCCCGGGTTCGGGTTGGTGAGGGTGACCGTGGTCGCGCCGCGGCCCTGGTGGACGCCGGTGGCCCGGGCGGCGGCCGCGTCGAAGACGGGCAGCGCGCGGGGGGTGAGCGACCAGGGGCCGTCGGCCTCGACGGTGATCACCAGGGGGCCGGTCGTGAGGGGAACGGTCTGCCGCAGCCGGCCGGTCTCGTTGACGAGGAGATCGCTGCGGTCACTGAACTTGTCGGCGGTCTCACAGCTGCTTACGCCGAAGTAGCCGCCCTCGTCCTCGTCGCCTGCGAACTCCACGTCGAGGTCGGCCACCGGGCCGTGGTAGACGACGACCTCCGGTCCGAAGCCGCGGATTCCCTCCGTCATGTCCCGGGCGACGGAGAGCGGCTGCACCATCAGGGTCCAGTCGTTGTCCGCCTCGATCTTCAGCCGCAGCGGGCGGTCGGGGCGGTTCTGGATGAGCGCCCGGCCGCGGAAGGTGGTGATGGTGGTGTTGAACACCAGCTCGTCGTCCTTGTTGCGGCGGTCGAGCGTCTCGACGCAGAAGTAGCCGTCCTCCTCGTGCCAGGCCTCGATGATCACCGGGCCGGGGGGAATGGGCGCGTCGACGGTGACGACGTCGTTGCCGTGCCCGCGGCGTACGAAGGTGGGGAACTGGGGGCCGAAGGTGTGGGGCACGCGGTCCTGGACGGGCGCGGAGTGCTGGACGGGCGTGGGCACGGCGTCCTGGATGACGGGTGCGGGCGCGGGTGCGGGTGCGTACGTGGCAGCCGGTGGGGCGGCGGGCACGGGCGCCGGCACCGCGTTCTGGGGCTGGGGCACGGTCTGCGCCTGGGCCTGCGCGGCCTCGCCCCCGTCGACCGCGATGCCGAAGTCGGTCGCGAGTCCGGCCAGCCCGGACGCGTAACCCTGCCCGACCGCACGGAACTTCCAGCCGCCGTCGCGCCGGTAGAACTCGCCGATGACGAACGCGGTCTCGTTCGTCGCGTCGTTCACCGCGTAGAGCGTGACCGGCACTCCGCCGCCGGTGAGGACCTGGACGTACAGCCCGGGTACGGAGCCGAAGACGCCGCCGTCGCAGGAACCGGCTATCAGCACCCGCTGCACCTCGGGTTCGACGCGCGGCAGATCGATCTCCAGCCACTCGGCGAGCCGGCCGTTGGCCTCGTTCGTGCCCAAGTGCCGTGCGGTGCCCGACGGGTGGTGCGGCTGGTTGTAGAAGACCAGGTCCGCGTCGCCGCGCACCTTGCCGTTCGCGTCCAGCAGGAGGGCCGATGCGTCCACGGCCGGAGCCCCGGCGACGTTCTGGCGGCAGACTGCCACGCGGAGAAGTTCGCTGGGCACAGGGGTGTTGGCCCCCTTGATGATGTGCGTCATGGGGAACATGGTGACAGTGAAGATGATGTGAAGTCGATGTGCAGTTCGAATTCTCCGGGGTGGATTTCTCCGGGAACGCGGCAGGGCGGGCGCCTGTGCGGGCGCCCGCCCCTCGTGCGTAACTCACGCTGCTACGAGCAGTGTTACGGCGTGACCTTCTCGATCTGCGCGCTGCCGGAGCCCGCGACCGTGCCGCGCGTGTTCACCAGCTGCACCTGGCCGAAGAAGCGCCGGCCCTCGGGGGCCGCTCCGGCCACCACAACCTCGGCCTTGACCTGCGCCGAAGCGCCGTTGGCCAGCTGCACGACCTGCGTGTCGTCGACCTTGACCTGGCCGAGCGACGGCGCGAAGTACACGTCGCGGTAGTTGTACTCGGTGCCGGCGGCGCCGACCGCGTAACCGTCCACCTCGATGGTGTACGTACCGGCTGCGGGCTTGATGAGGCTGACCGCCTCCTCCGAGTCGCCGTCCGCGGCCTGGCCGACGACCGCGGCGCCCCGCTTGACCGTCAGGTCGAGGTCGGCGGTCGCGTCGGAGACCCCGCCGATGGCGACGTCGAAGCGCTCGACGCCCTCACCGATGGTGACCGTGGTGGTCTGCGTCTCGCCCTGCTTGATGCTCGGGCGCGCGTCCTTCGAGGAGCCGAGCGAGCCGCCCTTCAGCTTGCCGTCCATCGCGGCGAAGCCGTTGGTGACCTTCCACTCGACCGGGGCCGGCGTACCGACCTTGGCCTCGGGAATGGTCTGCACGGCCGGGTCGAAGGCGGCGCCGAGCACCGAGACGTCCAGCTTGTACGGGTTGTCGAGCAGCGGCGACGTACGGCGCGACTCGATCTCGACCTCCCAGACGCCGGCCTGCGGGTTCGCGTACGAACGCAGGTCCGGGCGGCAGGTGTTGGCCGGGTTGGTGTAGTTCGGGTAGCAGACGATCGACGACGTGGAGTCGACCGGGACGCCGTACGGGTGGATCGCGATGAACCGGGTCTGACTGTCCTTGCCCAGACCGCCGAGCGCGACCTCGAGGGACTTCGCGCCCTTGGGGACGTTGATGAAGTACGACTTGCTGCTGTTGCGCTGCACGGAGGCGGTGTCCGAGAAGGTGTACGAGGGCTTCACCAGGTCCTTGGACACGACCACGGTCGCGAGGATCTGCTTGTCGATGCCCTCGGTGTCCTCGTCGTCCACTTCGAGGGCGGCGCTGTGCACACCGGCGGAGCCGGGCTTGGCCTGCACCTTGACGGTGACCGGCTTGTTCAGCGGCAGGTCGACGTCGCCGTCACCGAGGAGACGGAACGTGCCGTCGTTGTACTTCCAGTCCAGCTCGTGCTCGATCGCGCGGTCCGGGCCGCTCGTACGCGTGATGGTCACGTCGTACGTCTTCTTCTGCCCGGCCTTCAGGCCGCCCTCACGGTCGTAGACACCGGAGCCGAAGCCCGGCGTCTTGAGGTTCTGGTCGAGCGCGGTGTCGACCGGCGCCTTCACGGCGTAGTCGTGGGCGGTCGCGCCGTCCTCGATCGCGTCCCAGGCGTCGACGACGTTGATCAGGCCGGAGCCCTGCTCGTGCGCCTGCGTGCCGCTGATCTTGTCGGCGGCGCTGGTCAGCGCGGTGCGCAGCTCGACCGGCGTGAGGTCGATCTTCTCCTGCTTGGCGGCCGAGAGCAGCAGCGCGCTGGCGCCCGCCGCCTGCGGCGAGGCCATCGACGTACCCTGCAGCATCGAGTAGCCGGCCGGGAGCTTGTAGCCGGCCTCCGCGACCGGGCCGCCGGGCGACCAGGTCTGGGTGGTGTTGATGGACGAGCCGGGCGCGGAGATGGTCGGCGTGAAGCCGCCGTCCTCGCGCGGGCCGCGGGAGGAGAACGGCATCATGGCGTACCGCTTCTCCACGACCGAGCCGTAGTTGGCGGCCCAGGTCTCCTTGGAGATGGACGCGCCGACCGAGACGACCTTGTCGGCGAGGGACGGGTCACCGATGGTGTTGGTGCCGGGGCCGCTGTTGCCGGCCGAGACGACCAGCTGCACGCCGTACGTGTCGATGAGGCGCGTGTAGAGCTGGGCGCGCGCGTTGTTGCCGTCGTTCAGCGCGGGCAGGCCGCCGATCGACATGTTGACGATGTCGACACCGCGCTTGGTGACGAGGTCGATCATGCCCTCGGTGAGTGCGACGTTGGTGCAGCCGCCGCTCCAGGTGCAGGCGCGCGAGGAGACCAGCTTGGCGCCGGGGGCGGCGCCGTTCATGCGGCCGCCGAAGAGGCTGTTGGCGGCGGTGATGCCGGCGACGTGCGTGCCGTGCGAGCCCTCGATGACGCCGATGTTGACGAAGTCGGACTTGGCGCCGGCCGCGTTGTGGACGACGTCCTTGCGGACCTCGGCGACGAACGGGATCTGCTCGACGACCTCGGTGGCCGGGTCGTCCTTGCCGAAGTACCGGACCTGGTGCTTGTCCTTGTACGGCTTCATCGCCTCTTCGTCGCCGAAGTCGGCGTCGTCGTCGAGGTCGACGCGGATCGTGCCGGAGGCGGCGTCGTAGAGCACGCCCCACACGTCGGTGGTGTCACCGTCGCGGTTGAGGTCGCCGTTCATGTCGCCACCCTTGGTGGCGGCTTCGGCGAAGTTCCGGAACATGTACGACCCGGCGGGGGCCGAGTACGTACGGCTGCCGGAGGTGAACGTCGGGCCGGTCACGGCGCCGTCCATCCGCAGCCAGGTGCCGTCACCGTCCGCGACCGGGTCGGTGGCCGTCACCCAGTCGACGATCTTGCGCTCGCCGGTGGTGGTCTTCTGGAGCGCCGGGTGACCGACGTCGACACCCGAGTCGAGGATGCCGATGGTGACCCCGCGGCCGTCGGCCTTGGGGTTGTCCTTCACGAACTCCACGGCGCCGGTCTCGTGGGAGGGGTTGTACGGGTTCTTCGCGGGCGTCTGCTTGCCGGGGCCGGAGTAGGTCCCGGTTGTGGCGGTTTCCGCAGCCTTGCTCCGGTCGCCCGCCGGCGTCGGGTCGTCCAGCAGGATCTCCTGCTTGAGGTCGATGCCGTGGACGGAGGAGAGCTTCGTGGCGGCCTTGATGGCCGCGTCCGCCTTGCCGGTGGGCAGGGTGGCCCGTACGTATCCGAGCTTGTCGTCCGTACGGCCGACCAGGCCGCCCTGCACGGAGCCGAGCTGCTGCGCGACCTGCTCGGTGGCGCCGGGCGCGGTGGCGACCATCAGCGTGACACTCTTCGCGCCGTCGGCCTCGGCCTCCGCGAGCAGCTGCGCGTCGGCGGAACCGAGCTTCGCGGCGGCGGACTTGGGCGCGGGCGCCGTGGCCCGGGCGTCGTCGGGGCCGGCCGCCAGGGCGGGCACCGGTGCGGTCGCACACAGCGCGGCGACCAGACCGGCGGCGAGCGCTATGCGGGCCGCGGGTCTGGCCCCGGGTATGGAGCCGGATGATTCGAGGGTCATGGGCTTCCCTGTATGTGAAAGAAGGAGTCCGGAATACGGTGCCGGATGACCGCTCAGCCTTGCCTAAGTGATGGTTGTTTGGGGAGAGTTGCCGGGGGCGGAATGCGGTCGTGGCACACATCCGCCACTGCGCGGTATGCGCCACTGGGCTCAAATCCCCAGATACCGGACAGCTTGTCGGTGTCACCCCGTAACCTCAGCCAATGAACCGAGAGCTGAGGGTGGCGGCCTACGCCGTGTGCGTGCGGGAGGGACGGGTGCTCCTGGCCCGCTGGGTTGCGCCCGACGGCGCGAAGCGGTGGACGCTGCCGGGTGGGGGCATGGACCACGGCGAGGATCCGTACGACACGGTGATCCGCGAGGTGGAGGAGGAGACGGGCTACGCCGTCGAACCGGTCCGGCTGCTGGGCGTGGACTCCATCACCCGCCGCTACCCGCGCAGGCTCGGCACGTTCGCCGACTTCCAGGGCCTGCGGGTGGTGTACGAGGGCCACATCACCGGCGGCGAACTCCGCCACGAGACCACCGGCTCGACGGACTTGGCGGCCTGGCACCCTCTGGAGGCCGTGCCCCGCCTCGACCACGTCGAGCTGGTCGATACGGGAATGGAACTGTGGCGGACAAGGCCGGCGGTGGGGCGGGTGGCGCTGCCGGGGCGGTGAGGGTGAACGGTTGCCGCTACGCGGCAGTATTCAGCCCCTCCGGCATTTGAGGAGCGGGGTCTGGGGCAGCGCCCCCACGCGGCGGAGCCGCAAAGTGTCACAGCGGGATGGGGCGGGTAGGGGAACAGCGCCGCAGGCACCCGCACTGCCCCGCGGCCCCCCGCACCCTGCCCGCACGCCCCCGCGGCCCCAGCGGTGATCCCTGTTCGGTGATCGGCGTTGCGCGTTGCGGAGCCGTTAACGCGCAGGCCATCCCCGGTGTCAACGATCCAATGGGGCAAGGGGTTCCACTGGCTCCCACCAGTGGTCCGCCCTCTGCCCGGCCGATGCGATCGCACCCCGGGGAGACCGCACCATGTCACGCCTACGTTCCGCAGCCGAAGCCGCCCTCGACCGCCGTTCGTTCCTCGCCGCGACCGGAGCGGTCGGCATCTCCGCCGGCATCGGGCTCGCGCTCCGCCCGGAGCACGGTGCCCAGGCAACACCCCCTACCGTCGCCCCGGCGTCGGCTCCCAACCCCACCCCCGCCCGGGCCCCCGTCGCCGTCCCACCCTGGACGGCCACGACCCTCCGCACGGTCGCCACCCCGCGCGGCTCCGCCTCCGGCTACCGGCGGCTCACAACGGGCCCCGGCTGGCAGCGCGTCGTACGCACCCAGCTCACCGCCGCCCGCTCGGGCCGCGTCGAGCGACGTACGCCGCTCGCGTCCTTCGTACAGCTCACCGACCTCCACCTCACCGACGTACAGCACCCGGTCCGCACCGAATACCTGCGCGCCCAGGCGCCCAGCGCCTGGCGCCCCCAGGAAGCCCTGACAGTCCACGGCGCGATCTCGCTCGTCGAGCGCGTCAACGCACTCCGCGGCGGCCCCGTCACCGGCACGGACCTAGGCTTCGTCATGACGACCGGTGACAACACGGACAACAACAACAAGGCCGAACTCGACTGGTTCCTGCGCACCATGAGCGGCGGCCGCATCACCCCCAACACCGGCGACCCGACCCGCTACGAAGGCGTCCAGGACTCCGGCCTGCCCCTGTACTGGCACCCGGACGCGGTGCTGGGCGACGCCGACAAGAAGCGCGGCTTCCCGCGCCTGGAGGGCTACCTCGCGGCAGCACTACGCCCGGTGAACAGCCCCGGCCTGCGCATCCCCTGGTACTCCACCGTCGGCAACCACGACGACCTGCCCAGCGGCTGCTTCGCCAACGCCGCCGCCAACGGCTCCGGCGCCAACGGCTCCGGCTTCCTCGCCGATTTCGCCGTAGGCGGCCGCAAGCTGATGTCCCTCCCGGTGGCCGACGCGAGCGCGCTCGAAGCCGTACTCAGAAAGGGAAACGACCCGAGCGGAAGCTACTTCACCGACCTCCTGCGCCGCGAGACCCGCCGCATGCGCTCCATCACGCCCGACCCGGCCCGCGCCCCCTTCACCCCGCGCGAGTACGTCGAGGCGCACCTGGACCCGGCGTACGCCGGCGCGGGCCCGGCCGGCCACGGCTACACCCGCGAGAACGCCGACACAGGCGACCTCCACTACTCCTTCCGCATCTCCGACGACGTACTCGGCATCAGCCTCGACACCACCGACCGGGGCGGCCACTTCGCGGGCTCGATCGGCAAGGCACAACTGGACTGGCTGAGGCGCACTCTGCTCACCCACCAGGACGATCACGTCATCGTCTTCAGCCACCACAACAGCTGGACGTTCGACGACGGCGGCGGCGACAAACTCATCGCCCTCCTCCAGCAGCACCGCAACGTCATCGCCTGGATCAACGGACACAGCCACCGCAACGAAATCCTCGCGCACGGCACCTTCTGGGAGATCTCCACGGCTTCGCACGTCGAGTTCCCCCAACTGGCCCGGATCATCGAACTGACCGACAACCACGACGGCACGCTCTCCCTCTTCACCACGCTGATCGAGTCCGCCGCCCCCCACCACACGGACTACACCGACCTCTCCCAGACGGGCCTGGCGGCGCTCTACCGCGAACTGTCCCTCAACGCGCCGGGCGCCCGGCAGACCCTGGCGGGCCCGGCGGACGCCCGGAACACGGAGCTCCTGCTGAAGAAGCGCTGAGCCTGCTGAGCCCGCTGTGCCTGCTGAGCCTGCTGCGCCGCTAGCGTGGCAGAACCACCACATAAGCGGGCGGCTCCCGATCGCTCGACGCCATGAGAGCGGTCCGTACGACCGTCGCCTGCTGCTCCACCGCTTCCCGCAGCTTCTTCGGCGTGATGTGTACGACGGTGATGCCGAGCCGCTCCAGGTGTTCGCGCTTACGGGCGTACGCCGACCATTCCCCAAGCTCTCGGCTTCGCTCGAGCAGGGGAGACCCCATTGCGTCCTCGTCCTGCCGGGGCGCCCGGGTGTCCAGCTCCACGGCCACGGCCTGGTCGGGCCAGTAGATGTCGACGCCGCCGAGGTGGGGCCCGCCGGGCAGCCGCAGATCGACGTTCCAGAGCGGGTCCGGCAGGCCGTGATCCCGGACCATCGCATACAGCCGGTCCTCGGCGATGGCCCGCCCCTCGGCGAGCAGCGAGTCGACGGCGTCGATGACGTGCGGCCGCGAGAGCAGCCGCGCGAGCGTCAACTCCTTCACGACCGCCGACGGTTCGCAGTGGGAGCCGCGTACGGCCTCGGTGAGCAGCCGGCGTACGGCATCGGCGTCACTCAGCTGCGCGACGGCGTCGGCGAGGGCGCGGGCGACGGGGGCGACGGGCAGGCCGCCGATGTGCTGGACCGGGGGCAGCGCATGAACCCGGACCAGCCGCGCGCAGCCGGTGGACCGCAGCCGCCGCGTGCGCGGCACGAGGACGTCGATCCGGTCGAGGGAGAGCAGCGGGGGAGCGGAGGAGAAGCGGTGCAGGGCGAGGGCGGCGAGCCCGGTGACCATGACGTCACCGTACGAGCCTGCCTCGCCCTCCCCCCTGGCCTGCGCCGGCACCACGCGCTCCACGGTCGGCCGCCCCGCGTACAGCAGGGCGGCGTGCAGCCGCTCCTCGCTGGTGGGCGGCCCGGGGTGCAGGACAAAGACACCGGGCAGGATCTGCTGCCAAGGCCCACCGGGGCGGCACTGCGCGGCGGTCTGGGCGGTGGACACGCCGTGCGCCCGCAGCTGGGCGGCGGACAGCACGCGCCGCTGGGCGTCGGAGAGGTGGCTGAGGGGGCGGGGGGAGACGGGGGTGTTGTGGTTCATGTCCCGGGGTTTCCCGCCCACCCCCTGCCGCCTAACCGCTGTTACGCACCTGTCGACAATCCGGGACAACCCCGCACTAAAGTACGGCCGTTCGACTGCCGAAACCCCACCCGCCGAAAAGCGCCGCAGGCACCCGTAGCCGCACCGACTTCCGCACCCCCAGCGGCATCACCCCCAGCGCCGTCACCCCCAGCGCCGTCACACCCCCGCAGCCCGGTCGCACGCCTGCCCCCGCAGCCCCCGCGCCAAGTCGTCCCGCGCCTCCAGCACCAGCCGCCGCAGCGCCGGCGCCGCGTCCGCGTGGCCGGCCAGCCACGCGTCCGTCGCGTCGAGCGTGCCCTGGTCGTCCTGGAGCCCCGGGAACAGCCCCGACACCACATCCATCCCGATCTGAATGGACCGCTCGGCCCACACCCGCTCAATCGCGGCGAAGTACTTCTGTGCGTACGGAGCGATCAACTCCCGCTGCCCCGGCTGCACAAACCCGTCGATCGTGGCCACGACGAGCGCGTTCGACAGCGTGTCGGACTCCACGACCGCCGCCCATGCCTGCGCCTTGACGGCGGCCGAAGGGCGCGACGCCAGGCACCGCACCTGGTGCCGCTTGCCCGAAGCGGTGTCGTCCCGCGCCAGCTCCGCGTTGATCGCCTTCTCGTCCGCCACACCGTGCGAAGCGAGCGGCCCGAGGAAGGCCCAGCGCAGCTCCTGGTCCACGTCGAGCCCGTCGATCTTGGCCGTACCCTCCAGCAGCCCCTGGAGCAACTGGAAGTCGGTGTCCCGGCAAGCCGTAGCCGCGAAGAACCGCGCCCACGTCAGCTGGTGCTCGCTGCCCGGCTCGGCGATCCGCAGCTCCCGCAGCGCGCCCTCCGCCAGCGAACGCCCGCCCTGCTCACGCCACTCGGGCGCCGCGTAGTACGTCAGCGCGGACCGCGTCCACGCGTGCAGCATCTGGAGTACGCCGATGTCCGTCTCGCGTCCGGCGAACTTCAGCACCAGGTCCACGAAATCCCGCGCCGGCATCAGCGCGTCCCGCGTAAGGTTCCACATCGCCGACCAGCACAGCGCCCGCGCCAGCGGGTCACTGACATCACCGAGGTGAGCACGCAGGGTCCCCAGCGACTCCGCATCGAAGCGGATCTTGCAGTACGTCAGGTCGTCGTCGTTGACGAGCACCAGATCCGGCTTCTCGCTGCCCGCGAGCTCCGCCACGACCGTACGCGGCCCGGCGACATCCACCTCGGCCCGCGCGTACCGCACCAGCGCACCGCCGACTCCCTCTCGCCGGTACAGCCCGACAGCCACCCGGTGAGGCCGCAGCTCAGGATGGGACGCGGCGCTCTCCTGGAACACCGCCAGCTCGGTGATCCGCCCGGCCGAGTCGTACAACACCTGGGGAGTGAGCGAGTTGACCCCAGCGGTCTGCAACCACGCCCGTGACCAGGACGCCAGATCCCGCCCCGAGGTCTCCTCCAGCACGACCAGCAGGTCCTCGAGCCGGGTGTTCCCGTAGGCGTGACGCTTGAAGTAGCGTCGGGCGCCCTCCATGAAGGCGTCCTTCCCGACGTACGCGACGAGCTGCTTGAGTACGGACGCACCCTTGGCGTACGTAATCCCGTCGAAGTTGAGCTTCGCGTCCTCCAGGTCACGGATGTCGGCCGTGATCGGGTGCGTAGAGGGCAGCTGATCGGCGCGGTAGGCCCACGCCTTGCGGTTGTTGGCGAAGGTGATCCATCCGTTGGTGAAGCGAGTGGCCTCCACCATCGAGTACGACCCCATGAAGTCGGCGAAGGACTCCTTCAGCCACAGGTCGTCCCACCACTGCATGGTGACCAGATCGCCGAACCACATGTGCGCCATCTCGTGGAGAATGACGTTCGCCCGCCGCTCGTACGACGCCTGCGTGACCTTCCCCCGGAAGATGTACTCCTCGCGGAAGGTGACGCAGCCAGGGTTCTCCATGGCGCCGATGTTGTACTCCGGCACGAAGGCCTGGTCGTACTTCCCGAAGGGGTAGGGGAAGTCGAAGTTGTCGTGGAAGAAGTCGAGCCCCTGCTTGGTGACGGTGAAAATGTCATCCGCGTCGAAGTGCCGGGCAAGCCCCTTGCGGCACATCGCGCCAAGCGGGATTTCGAGCTCCGTACCGTCGCTGAACGTCCGCCGGTACAGATCGCTCTCGTAGTGGTACGGACCGGCGACGAAGGCGGTGATGTACGTCGAGATCGGCTTGGTCGCGCCGAACCGCCAAACCCCTGCACCTGCACCTGCACCTGCAGCGGTCACCTCGCCGACCCCGTTGCTCCACACGGTCCACCCGTCGGGAGCGGTCACCTCGAACCGGAACGGTGCCTTGAGGTCCGGCTGTTCGAAGTTGGCGAAGACGCGGCGCGCGTCGGCCGGCTCGTACTGCGTATACACATACACCTCGCCGTCCTCGGGATCGACGAAGCGGTGCATGCCTTCGCCGGTACGGCTGTACGCACACTGCGCGTCCACGACCAGGACGTTGTCGTCCCGCAGCCCGGCGAGCGCGATCCGCTTGCCGTCGAAGACGGCGGCCGGGTCCAGCGCTTCGCCGTTGAGTGTGACGGCGGTCACGGAGGGCGCCAGCAGATCGGCGAAGCTGTCGGCACCGGGCCGCGCGCACCGGAAACGGATGGTGGTCAAGGAGCGGAACGTACGAGGCCCGTCCCCGCCGTCCGCACCGTCCGCACCGTCCCCACCCTCTGTACTGTCCCTCCCATCCCGGGTCTCCCCGACCGCCGATCGCAGGTCGAGGGCTACTTCGTACCCCTCGACGGACAGCAGTTCGGCCCGCGCGCGGGCCTCGTCGCGGGACAGATTCTCACCGGGCACGGGCACTCCTTCGTGTCTCGTTCGAACCTCCCGATCCTCGCACGCGGCGCTGGGGTGGGGAGCGTGGGAATGCCTCCGGGGGCCGGTGGCGTTGCCACCGTCAGGTTGCGACCGCGCTGTTGACGCCATTGACGCCATTGACGCTATTGAGGAGAGACATGTCCGAGAGCTCAGAGAACGGCAAGACCGCGGCGGATTTCTGGTTCGACCCGCTGTGTCCGTGGGCCTGGATGACGTCCCGCTGGATGCTGGAGGTCCAGAAGGTCCGTAATGTCGAGGTTCGCTGGCATGTCATGAGCCTTGCCGTACTGAACGAGGAGAAGCTCGACGAGCTGCCGGAGCAGTACCGCGAACTGCTCGGCCCCAAGGGCTGGCGCCCGGTGCGTGTGGTGACGGCGGCACAGCAGCTGCACGGCGACGAGGCCGTCGGCAAGCTGTACACGGCGCTCGGTACGCGCTTCCACAACAAGGGTGAGGGCTCGACCCTGGAGGCGATAGCAGGCGCGCTCGAGGACGCGGGTCTTCCGGCTGACTTGATCGAGTACGCCGACAAGGAGACGTACGACGCCGAGGTGCGGGCGTCGCACAAGGCGGGCATCGACAAGGTCGGCCAGGAGGTGGGTACTCCGGTGATCTCCGTCCCGGGCGCGAACGGCGAGGAGATCGCCTTCTTCGGCCCGGTGGTCACCCCGGCACCGAAGGGCGAAGAGGCGGCACGCCTGTGGGACGGCACGCTGATGGTGGCGTCGATCCCCGGCTTCTACGAAATCAAGCGCACGCGCACGCAGGGCCCGATCTTCGACTGAGGGGGGCGGGGGCGGGGCGGAGGCGGGGACGGGGACGGCCGGGAAACCAAGGCTTGCTTCTGGGGGGCGGGCCGTCCCGAGCGCTCGAGTGTCGGTGGGCCGTGACGGCGCGTCAAGGGCGCTCCCTGCGGTCGCGTCGCTGCGCGATGTGCCTTCGGCCCACCCTTGACCCGCCGCCCCGGCCCACCGCTAACGCTTATACGGGGACGGCCCAAAGAAAAACGCCCTGCACGGGGGCTGGGGGAGTGGCGGAGGTCGGTTCGGTGGCCGTCGGCCGAGTGAGTGGGGCGCGCGACGTCTATGGGGCGGCTGGGCCCCAGCCTCAGCGACTGCGGCGACGGCCGTTGGCGCGCCATCCCCATTCCCACGCACACGAGCACCCAAGCCGGTGGACGGCCGACCTACCGGGTCGACCTGCGAACTGATGACTGCGCGGGTGGGGCGCATGAGTTGAATGGGGTGACTCGGGTGGGTGTGGCGTCCGTCCCGTCCGGTGGTCGGTTGGGCCGCAAGCACGTGGCTGGTGTGGGTGTGTAGAGGGGCGTCCAGTGGCAGGCAGTCCTGCCGACGGTCCGGCCGGGACGAGCGACGGGGCTCGCGGACCGGCTCGACACTCTCGCCCTCGACTTCGAACGAAACGAACCCACGAGAAGACGAACCCGCTCGTCCCTTTTATGCCGCTTTAATCTCACTTGGGTGATCGCAAACTGCATCGCAGGCCGGTTTCGGTGCACGTCGACATCCGGTCGGGTCGTCGCAGGCAGTGCGTGCGGGCAGAAGGCGGGCCGGCGGCTCGGGTCGACACCGAGGTCTCGATTCCGCTCCGGCTGGATGAGGTGAATCGGGCAGGCGCGGCGGACCTGGACGCCGCTACGGTTGGCGAGAAGTCGCCGCTGAGGGGGCGGTCGCTCCGACAACCCCGTTCAGGCGTCGGAATGCGACGAACCCATCACTTGATGAATCCCGGCCCCCCTGGGGCCCCATCCGTCCCATCCGTATCACTTCAAACCAGCGCGCGAGCGGTTAGTCCCAAGGCCCGAGGACTCGGTGTGGCTTGCGGCGGCCGACCATCCAGCGGGGAGGTCGGCTCCGTGGGGCTGGAGGGGACGGTCGAGATGAAAATCCCGCCGCAGTCACTCCGGCCAAGTAGCGTGCTCGCTCTCACCGTTGGCGGGGACTTGCCGCCCGCCGCCCCAACGGTCTGGTTCGGAGCGTGGAACGCGACGAACCCGGCACTTGATGAGCCTCAACGGCCCTCTGGCCCCTCCAGCCACAGCCGTATCGCTTCCAGCCATCACGGGAGCGATACGACCCACGTGTCTGGTGAGGATTGCGGTGGTTCGGCGGGCTCGTGTCGGCCGCCACACCCAGAGCACCGAACGCCACGAACCCCACACTTGACGAGGCACAACGCCCCTCTAGCTGTGAGGGGCCAAGACGTTGGTGACGCCGCCGCGTAGTCGTGTGGCGGGTGGCCGGTTCCTTATGGCGGTGTGGGGGCGGTGGTAGTTGTAGTGGATGTTCCAGACGTGGAGCGCGTCGGAACGTTGATTCTCTGACAACCAGGTCCTGGCGTAGAGGAACTCTTCTGCGAGGATCCGGTTGTAGCGCTCGACCTTCCGTTGTGACGGGGTGTGTACGGCGTGATTCGCCGATGCCTGGCCCCGTGCAGGGCGCGCGTGATCGCTGTCGCGTCCGTGGACCCGCCAGCCTCCGCCGTCGGGGATGCGGCCGGACTTCTTCATGTCGACGTGGATCATGTGGCCCGGTCGACAGGCGATGATCTGTCGAGGTTCCCGGTTCGAGTCTCCGTTGGGGTCGATGAAGCGACGCCGATTCAGCCCGAGCTCGGCGAGGTGCCGGCTGACCGTGCGTCGGCTGACCACGGTGCCGGTCCGAGACAGCTCGAACGCGATCTGCGCAAGCTGACCACTTGTGCCTGCGCCGGAGATCCTCTATCTGTGCCACCACATCGTCAGGTGTTGCGGTCGGCTGGTGGTGCGGAGTCGAGGAGCGGTCAAGGAGGCCGAGGTGGGTTCAGCAGTTGGCTTGCAGGCCGAGCGCGACAAGCACGCCGAGCAGAGTGAGCGCGGAGAAGGTGAGGCCGGCGAGGAGCCCACCCGCGAGGAGCATGAGCGGCACCGAGAGAACGCGAAGAGCTGTCTCCTGGCGCGATCGCCAGGCCGCGTTCACGGTCATTGGCCGTCGGTAGTCACCGCGGTTGCTGTTCCGCGATGACCGCCCAGTCGTCCGCCCCGCGACCGTCGGCGATGGCCTGATCGAAGACAGCCCGCAGCAGCTGACCGATCGGGAGCGGAATGTTGTGGTCGATCGCCGCATCGAGCGCGAGGTGGAGGTCTTTGCGGCCCAGGACTGTGGTGAAGCCGGCCGGAAGGTAGCGCCGTTCGGCAATCATTGACCCGTAGCCTGCGTAGACGGCACCCGGGAAGAGTGTCGAGGTCAGCAGATCGACGAACTGCCCAGAGTCGACACCGGCGCCTTCCGCGAGGCTGACGGCCTCGCCCAGTGACTGAATCGCGCAGGCGATCAGGTAGTTCCCGAGGATCTTCACGATGTTGGCCTGCTCCGGACGGTCGCCGAGTCGCCACGTCCGCGAGCCGATCACATCGAAGAACGGCTGCACGCGGTCAATCAGCCCGTCCTCACCGGCCGCAAGGACGTTGAGTGCCCCCGCTTCGGCGACCGGGACACGGCCGAAGACCGGTGCCGCGACGTACCCGACACCGGACTCGGCGTGCGCTGCGCCGACCCGGCGAGCCAGGCCGGCACTCACCGTGGCGAGGTTGACGTGAACAGTTCCGGCCGGGATCTGAGAGAGGACACCGGAGTCGATGAACGTCTCGGCGACGGCCCGGTCATCGGACAGGACCGAGAAGACCACCGGCGAGTGCATGGCCTCTGCGACTGAGGCGGCACGACGGGCACCCGCTGCAACGAGTTGCTCCGCATGTGCGTCGGAGCGGTTCCACACCACGACGTCGTGGCCGGCCTTCAAGAGGTTGTGCGCGATGGGTCTCCCCATCGCTCCCAGACCGATGACCGCGATGCTGCTCATGCAGAGCACGCCCCTTCCATTGAACCGTCTAAGACGGTTCAATGGAACCATGAAGTTACCATCATTTCGAACCGCCTAAGACGGTTCGATGAGTGTTGTCGCTCACCGCGGAGGTTGGAAATGACCGAGGACGTACGGCGTGTGTTCCGGATGGACAACGAGGTCCTGGCGTTCCGATTCACTGCCACCGTCAGCGACAGAGCCGGCATGGAGCCGAGAGAGCGGCTGACCGGCCCCGCACGACTGAAGATGTGGCTGCAGGCCACAGGGCTCGACGTCACAGACGTGTCGCCTGCCAATCTGGAGGACGCCGTCGAACTGCGTGAGGCGATCTACCGAATTGGGTCGGCGATCGCCGCAGGTGAACAGCCGGATTCAAAGGATGTCCGCACCCTCAACACGGTGGCTGCCGCTGGGCATGCGAAGGCTGCGCTGGAGCACGAACGTGCAGAATGGCACCTGACGGACACGACCCCTATTGGTGACGCCCTCGGCGTCCTGGCCACGGATGCCATCCGCATCCTCGGGGGCCCCGACCGTAGCCGCATCAAGAACTGCGAAGGCCCCGGATGCGCGGGGCTTTATCTCGACACCAGCCGCGGAGCCAACCGCCGTTGGTGCTCCATGAACACCTGCGGCAACAAGGTCAAGAAGTCACGGCTCACCGCGAGCTGACCCGACAGCGCCGCGATCAGAGCCGTCAACAACGTCATGACCAGCAACACCTAGTCCCACTCGTCTCAGCTGTATCGCTCCCAGTCGTCATGGGAGCGTTTCGACCCACGGCCGCTACCGCGATCGCGTGCCCCACCCCCAACCCACACCAGCAACGGGCTTGTAGCTCTACCGACCACCGGTCGGGGCGGACGCCACACCCGCCCGAGTCACCCCATTCAACTCATGCGCCCCACCCGCGCAGTCATCAGTTCGCAGGTCGACCCGGTCGGTCGGCCGTTCGCCGGTGTGGGTGGTCGTGTGCGTGGGAATGGGGAGGTCGCGCCAAGGGCCGTTCCCGTCGGCCGCTGAGCCTGGGGCCGAGCCGCTTCCTCAACCTGCCGCGCCCCACCCACTCAGCCGTCGGTCGGCAGCGGCGAGCGGCTAATCCCCGGACCTTCCCGTGGGCTCCCCCGGGGGCCGCCCCCCAGATGCATTGCGGCGGAGGGTCGGCGGTCAAGGGGGGAGCGGAGCGGAATCGCCGTAGGCGACGCGACGTAGGAGCGCCCTTGAGGGGCGGGCCTCCGGCGCCACCCTCCGAAAAGGCGGCCCCCACACCAGAAGCGAACAAGGCCCCAGGGCTGCCAACGCCCCCGCCCGGGGTTCGTCGGCCGACGCAGGTTCCTACTCGGGTGGTGGCGGGACGCGGAGCTCCGGGGTGAAGGGTGCCTTGTTCATGCCCGTGCGCAGGTTCCGGCAGCCTTCGGCAGTGCACATGAGGTAGTTGTCGACGTTCCTGGCGCGAATACGGTCCTTCAGCCACGCCTTCTCCTCGCCGCTGAGCGGCCGGTGCGGCTCGAACGAGTCACAGGTGTCGCAGTAGATCGGCTTGTTGCTCGCCATCATGCGGATCCTCCGCCGACTGTGGTCACAAGTCAGGAGTGGACGATCCTAATCGGGGCCTGGCAGGGAGCGACAGGATTAGCAATAGAACGTCAGAACGACAGGGCGTCGGAGCAACGTCTACCGCGCGAAAACAGCCGGCCCCCGCGAGTCAGGTCCTCGCGGGGGCCGGCCGTTTCATCCGCCTGCAAGTGATGGTTGAGAAGACGATCACGAGCAGGACGCCATGGTGTGCCGTGCGTGCCGTGCCTGCCGTGCGTGCCTACGGCGCGAGCAGCAGGTTGTTCGCGCGCGCCTTCGCGGCGGCGTAACGCTTCGACACGTCCTGCCAGTTGACGACCTTCCACATCGCCTCGATGAAGTCCACCTTCTGGTTCTTGTACTGAAGGTAGAAGGCGTGCTCCCAGGCGTCGAACACCAGGATCGGGACCGACCCCTGCCCGACATTGCCCTGGTGGTCGTAGACCTGCTCCACGATCAGGCGGCCGCTGACCGGCTCGTACGCGAGGACGCCCCAGCCCGAACCCTGGGTGGTCGCGGAGGCCTTGGTCAGCTGGGCCTTGAACTTGTCGAAGGATCCGAACGACTCGGCGAGGGCGTCCGCCAGCTCACCGAGCCCGTCCTTCTCCAACGGCTCACCGCCGCCGTCACCGGACATGTTGTGCCAGTAGATGGAGTGGAGGATGTGGCCGGAGAGGTGAAACGCGAGGTTCTTCTCCAGCCCATTGATCGTTCCCCACGACTCCTTGTCGCGCGCCTCTTCGAGCTGCTCAAGGGTGTCGTTCGCGCCCTTCACGTAGGCCGCGTGGTGCTTGTCGTGGTGCAGCTCGATGATCTGCGGGTTGATGACAGGCTCGAGCGCCGCGTAGTCGTACGGAAGTTCAGGAAGTGTGTAAACGGCCATGGAATCCGAGCCCTCCGACTGCTTATTGCGACTGATGTGCAAGTGCAGGTTAGCAGCAAGAGGGCTCGGAGTTGATCAGATCTCGGTCGTCCGTTGGTCCTAGGACTCCTAGGACTCCTAGGACTCCTAGGACTCCTAGGACTCCTAGGACTCCTAGGACTCCGTGGCCCCGGCCGCGTCCCTCGCGATGACCGCGAGGTCGGGGAAGTCGGTCACGACCGCGTCGACCCCGAGCCCGTAATGCAGGGCGTACTCCGCGAAGGCGTCCCCGAAGTCGTTGGGCGCGGTGCCGCGGCGGAACTGTGCGGGCAGGAATTGGTTCTCGCAGCGGAAGGTGTACGCCCCGACCTTCAGCCCCGCCGCGTGCGCGTCCGCGAGCAGCGGCGGGGCCGCGACGACCGAGGACTTGTCCGGGCCGATCCAGTCGGCGTACTCCGCGATCTGCCGCAGACCGGCCGGCGTCATCATTTCCTTGTACGTCGCCGGGTGGCCGTACGGCCCGCCCGTGGTCCCCAGCGCCTGCCACAGCGGCAGGCGCAGCCGGGCCTCCGCGATCCGGGTCAGGCTCGACGGTTCGAAGGACTGCACGACGCATTCGTGGGCGCCGAGCCGGTTGCGCCGAATGACGCGGATGAGCTCCGGTTCGAGGGGCAGGCCGATCGAGCGGAAGTAGGTGGGGTGCTTCGTCTCCGGGAACACGGCGATCGTCCGCCCGTGCCGCTTGGACAAGTGCCTTGCCAGGTCCACGACGTCCTGGAACGTCATGACTTCGAGTCGGCCGTCGAAGACGGTGTTCCTGTTCCTGACCAGCGGCAGGCGCTCGACGGCTCGCAGGGTTTTCAGCTCGGCGAGCGTGAAGTCCTCCGTGAACCATCCGGTGACGGACCGGCCGTCCACGGTCTTTGTCGTACGCCGCGACGCGAATTCCGGGTGCTTCGCGACGTCCGTCGTCCCGGAGATCTCGTTCTCGTGCCGTACGACGAGGACGTGGTCCTTGGTCGGTACGAGATCGGGCTCGATCCAGTCGGCGCCGGTCTGGACGGCATGGGTGTACGACGCGGCGGTGTGCTCGGGGCGCCAGCCGGCTGCGCCGCGGTGGCCGATGACGATGGGACCCTTGGGCCGGCGGTGGGGTTCGTCCGCGGCTGCCGAGCTCGCGCCGGGCAGGGCGGTGACGGCGGATGCGGCGGCGCCGACGGCGAGGAGTACGGAACGGCGTCTCGGCTGCTGTGCGGGCATGGAAGTCTCCCTGGTAGGCGGGGATATGGAGGGGCGGCGACTGCACGATAGGCCGCCCTGTGTCCGTGCGGAGCTGAGTACGCCCCCTTTCACGCAGTGGCCGACCGGAGGCCATGCGGGCTTCACTTGGCGGGCCGCACCCGCCCCTTGCGCGGACGGGCTGAAAGCGACCAAGCGCGCGCAGTCCGCATCCTCCGCCCCCACCCCGCCTCGCGAGTCACGGTGCCGGGAGGGGACGTGTCGGGGCGCTCCCCGCAGGGCGTTGAACGCAACCGGCCCGGAGAAAACGCGGTGCCTCGGTGTTCGACGCCCGAGGAGACGCCCCGGCGCGGCACCGACCCCGGAGCGCCGGGCCACTCGCACCCCCGGGAAGCTCAGCCCGGGGTGCCGGCACGGCCCCGCGCTCGGGTTCGGGCTTCCGCCAAGTGCGCCAGGTGCTTCGCGTAGCCCACCGTGTAGTGCTCCGCCCGCCCCGCGTCCGGCTCGACCACCGTCGTCGGACGCGTCCAGGACGCCACGTCCAGCTCCACCCCGTACCGCTCCGCCGCCGCCAGCACCGCGCCCCGCGCGCCCACCTCGCCCTCGACCACGCGCAACGGGCGGCCCAGTACGTCGGCGAACAGCCGCAGCCACGCCGGGGACCGCGTCCCGCCCCCGCAGACCGCCAGGGTGCCCGTGAGGCCCGCCGCCTCCAGGCAGTGGCGCGCGGCGTAAGCGATCCCCTCGCACGTCGCGCGCACCAGGTCGCCCTTCGTCGTCTCCAGCGACACGCCCGTCAGTTCCGCCCGCAGCCGCGGCTCCACGAACGGGGCGCGCTCGCCCGACGGCGCGAAGTAGGGCAGCACCTGCACCCCGTTCGCCCCCGGCGGTGTCGCGTCCAGGAGCGCGTCGACCTCCTCGTGCCGTACGCCCGTCGTGTTCAGCACCCAGTCCAGCGCCGCCGTGCCGACCATCGCCGGCATGGCGCGCAGCCACTGCCCCTCGCGGTCCGTGGAGATGTAGAGCCCGGCCGGCTCGCCGGCCTCCAGGTCGAGGACATCCGTCGCGACCAGCGACGCCAGGCACGTGCCGATGATGAGCAGCCCGTCCCCCGGCCGCGTCACCCCCGCGCCGAGCGCGCACGCGGGCAGGTCGTACGGGCCGTTGGCCATCCGCGTACCGGCCGGCAGGCCCGGACCAGACGCATCGCCGACCGCGACCGGGTCACTGACCGGGGCGAGCAGACCGCGCCGGTGGCCGAGGCCCAGCAGAGCCAAGGCCCCGTCGTCGTACGTCCGTGTCCGCGGATCCAGGAAGGGCATGGACGCGTCCGAGACGTCCGTCGCCCGGACCCCGGTCAGGCGCTGGAAGACCATGTCCTTGCAGTACAGGGCGGTGGCGGCCGCATCCAGCACCTTCGGCTCGTGCCGGTCCAGCCACGCCAGCACCGGCCCCGGACACCCCGGGAACATCGCGCTGCCCGTACGCCGGAACACGGAGGTGAAGACGTCCGACGCCATCCACGCGTCGAGGACTTCGTGCGCCCGGCCGTCCATCCAGGAGATGGCGGGCCGCACCGGGCGCCCCTCGGCGTCCACCAGCCACACCCCGTCGCCCTGCCCCGTCAGCCCGGCCAGGGAAACAGGGCTGTCCAGCCCCGATGTCAGCGTCGTCAGGACGTCCACGACCGCCCCGTACACCTCGTCCATGTCCTGCTCGACGCGGCCGTCGCGGATGTCGAGCCCGACCGGCCGGGACTCGACCGCGACCTCCCGCCCGGACGCGTCGAAGGCCGCCGCCTTCACCATGGACGTGCCCACATCGATACCGACGTACAACATTCCTCAGGACTCCTCAGGTCAGGCTGTGCGCCAGTGGTGTTCCGGCGGCGTACCGCGCCACCTCGGCCGCCGCGATCCGCGCCGCCTTCTCGGCCACCGGGCGGCTCGCCCCGCCCAGGTGCGGCGTCATCACGACCCCGGGTACGCCCCGCAGCCGCGCACCGGCAGGCAGTGGTTCCTGCTCGTACGTGTCGAGGGCGGCCGCCCCCAGCTGCCCGCTCTCCAGCGCGTCGCACAGCGCGTCCGTCTCGACGAGCGGCCCCCGCGCCACATTGACCAGCACGGACCCGCGCGGCAGCAGCCCCAGTTCGCGGGCGCCGATCAGGCCACGGGTCTCGTCGGTGAGCCGCGCGTGCAAAGTGACGACCCGCGACCGGGACAGCAGCGCGTCGAGCGACGCGACCCGTACGCCGTGCACATCACCGCGCACGTACGGGTCGTACACCTCCACCTCCGCACCGAACGCGCACAGCACCCGCGCGACCCGGCTGCCGACAGCGCCGTATCCGATCAGCCCCACCGGGGTGTCCTCCAGCTCCGGACCGCACCGGTCGTACGTGAAGTACGAGCCGTCCCATACGCCCCGCCGCGCCAGCGAGTCATGGGTCTCCGGGATGCGGCGCATCGCGGCCAGCATCATCCCGACCGTGAACTCGGCGGTGGCCGCCGCATTGCGGCCCGGCGCGAAGCACACCTGCACGCCGCGCGCCCGCGCCGCCTCCACGTTGACGTTGACCGGGCCGCCGCGGCAGACCACGATGAGCCGCAGCGCGGGGGAGGCCTCCAGCACCCGCTCCGTGAACGGCGCCATCTGCGTCACGCACACCTCGACGTCCCGCAGCGCCTCGATCAGCGCGTCCTCGCAGTCGCTGGCCTCGTCGACCTCGGCGACTTTCGTGAACGGTTCGAGCGGCCAGGGAAGGGTCAGTTCGGTCAGTTCGAAGGGGGACGCGGTGACGGCGGTCTCCACCGCCTCACCGATCAGTGAGTTGAGTACGAAGTGGTCACCGGCTGCCAGGATTTTCATCGCAGAGCCTCCCCTGTCTCGGCGTCGAATACATGCGTGAGCTGCGGGTCCGCGGTCACCCGCACGGTGTCGTCCCGGTCGAGGCGCACCTCGGGTCCGGTCTGTACGACGAGGGGCTTGGCCACTCCGTCGAGCGCGAGCGTGGCGATACCGGCTTCGAGGAGCGGTTCGTGTGCGCTCACCCGCGCCCGTACACCCGCGTCCTCCGCCAGCCGCAGATCCTCCGGCCTGATCCCCAGCACCACCTCCCGCCCCACGGCCAGCCCCGTCCCCAGCCGCACCGGAACGGCCAGCCGCACGCTGTCCGAGAGCCGCACCCGGCCGTCGGCTTCGGCCACCCCCGGCAGGAGGTTGATCGCGGGCTCGCCGACGAAGTCGGCCACGAAGAGATTCGCCGGGCTGTCGTAGATCTCGTACGGCGTGCCGAGCTGCTGGATGACGCCGTCCTTCATCACGGCGATACGGTCGGCGAGCGACAGCGCCTCCTCCTGGTCGTGGGTGACCAGGATGGTGGTGTGCCCCAAGTCCTGCTGGATGCGCTTCAGTTCGCGCCGGGTCGTGTCGCGCTGCGCCGCGTCCAGGTGCGAGAGCGGCTCGTCGAGCAGCAGTACGTCCGGCTCGCGGATCAGCGCGCGCGCCAGCGCCACCCGCTGCTTCTGGCCACTGGAGAGCCCGCCCGGCCGCGCGTCGAGCAGCTCCGTCAGGCCGATCCGCTCGGCCATGTCCCGTACCCGCGACGCCACTTCCCCGCGGGGCCTGCCCCGCGCCGCCAGCCCGAAGCCGAGGTTGTCGGCGACGGTGAGCGGCGGATAGAGCGCGTAGTTCTCGAAGGCGACGCCGATATTGCGCCGCTGGGCGGGAACCTTCACCACCGAGTCGCCGCCGACGAGAATGTCGCCGCCGGTCACCGCCTCCAGACCCGCGATCATCCGCAGGGTGGTGGATTTGCCGCAGCCGGAAGGGCCGAGCAGGCCCAGCAGCTCACCGGATCGCAGCTCCAGGTCGATGCCGCGTACGGCCTCCACCGGGGGGCGGCCCCGCGACACGTAGGTCTTGCGCAGCTCGCGCAGCGCGAGTTCAGTCATCGTCCGGTACTCCCCTCGCCGTCCCGGCCGTCCCAGCCGTCGCGCACACCTCGTACGGGACCTTGTGCTCGTCGAGGTCGCGCAGCAGCTCCGCCGACGCCCCGTCGTCGACCAGCACCAGGTCGAAGCGGGAGAGCGGGGCGAGCCGGTGGAGGGCGACGCGGCCGAGCTTGGAGTGGTCGAGCAGCAGCACGTTCTTCGCGGCGGAGTCGAGCATGGCCCGCTTGACGGAGACGATGTGCTGCTCCTGGTGGTAGGCGAAGCCGCCGGAGACGGCCGACGTCGACGTGAAGCAGATGTCGACCTGGAGGAGCTGGACGGCTTCCATGCAGGAGACGCCCAGGAAGGACGAGTGGAGGGGATCGTAGTCGCCGCCGAGCGCCATCAGGTGGATGCCGCGCTCGCCCGACAGCAGCGTCAGCGCTTCGAGGAAGTTGGTGACCACGGTCAGCGGACTGATCGGTCTCGAACCGAGCCGACGCGCGATCTCCAGGGTGGAGGTCGAGTCGTCGAGCATCACCGCCATGCCGGGCTCGATGAGCTTCAGCGCGTGCTCGGCGACGGCGGCCTTCTCCGCGCGCATCGTCTTCAGCCGGTACGCGACGTTCGATTCGAAGACGCCCGACGGCTGGGCGGTGACTCCGCCCCTGAACTTCCGTACCAACCCCTGTCGTTCGAGCTCGTCGAGGTCCCGGTGGATGGTCATCAGGCTGACGTCGAAGCGCTCGGCCAGCTCGGCGGCGGTGGCCGAGCCCGCGGCCAGTACGCGTTCGGCGATGGCCGCCTGGCGGGGTCCGGGGCCGCGCTCGCGCTGGTCGCCGCCGCTCATGCGCCGATCCTCCGCCCCGGCAGGTCCGGCCCGTCGGCTTCGAACAGCAGCAGGCTCTGAGGCCGTACGCTCAGCCTCACCGGCGCGTCGGGCCGCAGCCCGGCGGCGTCCGCGCGCGGCACGACCAGCGAGAGGTGCTGCCCGCCGAGCCGTACGGTGACCTCGGTGGCGCGCCCGAGGACTTCGGTGATGTAGACGGTTCCCGTGAGCTCGATGCTGCCCGCTCCGAGGGCGGAGGAGCCCAGCGCAAGGTCGCGCGGCCGGACCCCGATCTGCACGGCGGTGCCGGGTGCGGCGGACCCTGCCGGCAGCCAGTTCAGCGGAATCTCGAAGAAGCGGTCGGCGGACAGGAAGGTGCCGTGGCCCGTGACGGTCCCCGGCAGCAGATTGATGCGGGGCCGGCCGAAGGAGCGGGCGACGAAGGTGTCGTACGGCTGGTGCCAGATCTCCTCGCGAGTCCCCGTCTGGACGATCCGCCCCTCCCGGATCACCCCGATACGGTCGCCCAGCGCCAGCGCCTCCACCGAGTCGTGCGTGACGTACAGGGTCGTGGTGCGCTGGACCGCGCCGATCGCCTTCAGCTCGGCGCGCATCGCCTGGCGGAGCTTGGCGTCCAGGTGGGACAGCGGCTCGTCGAGCAGGAACGCGCGGGCGGGGCGCACCAGGACACGGCCGAGCGCGACGCGCTGCCGCTGCCCGTTGGACAGCCGGCCCACGGGGCGGTCCAGCAGCGCGCCGATGCCCAGCAGCTCGGCGATGGTGCCGATACGCTCGCGCGCCTGGGCGGCCGGCAGCTTGTACCGGGGGGAGCGCAGGGGCGACGCGAGGTTGTCGTACGCGCTGCGGTGCGGGTAGAGGGCGTACGACTCGAAGCACATCGCTACGCCCCGGTCGTACGGCTCGACTCCCGTCATGTCGGTGCCGTCGAGCGAGACCGTTCCCGACTGGGGTTCCTCCAGCCCCGCGACGGTCTTGAGTGTCGTGGTCTTGCCCGCGCCGGACGGCCCGAGCAAGCAGAAGAACTCCCCTTCCCCGACGTCGAGATCGAGCCCGTCGAGCGCGATGTTCTTGCCGTACGCCTTATGAATCCCGCGCAGCGAGATGGCAGCGCTCGGAGCGGTCGGAGCAGCCGGCATCAGGACTTCACCGCCCCGAAGGAGAGTCCGCGCACCAGATAGCGCTGGATGGTGAGCGCGAGCAGCAGCGGCGGGATCACCGAGACCAGCGCCGCCGCAGCCGTCAGGTTGTACTTGGGGCGGTCGCCGCCGAGGAAGGACAGCGCGCCGACCGTCACGGTCTGGGCTTCGGACGACGTCAGGATCAGCGGGAAGACGAAGTTGTTCCAGGCGAAGATGAAGGCGAGCAGCGACACGGCGGCGATGCCCGGCTTGACCAGCGGCAGCGCGACCTTGAAGAAGGCCTGTTTCCTCGTGTAGCCGTCGAGCAGCGCGGCCTGCTCCAGCTCCGGTGAGAGGTCGGAGAAGTACGAGCGCATGATCCAGACGATCAGCGGCAGCGTGACGAGCTGGAGCACCCAGATCATGCCGACGTACGTGTCGAAGAGCCCGAGCTGCTGGTAGAGCACGAACAGCGGGATGATCACGGTGAGTTCGGGTGCGAACCGGAAGGACAGCAGCGTGAACATCAGGTTCTCCGAGCCCCGGAACCGCCAGCGCGCCGCCGCGTAGGCGGCAGGCAGCCCGATCACCAGCGACAGCCCCACAGCTCCCAGCGACACCACCAGACTGTTGACGAAGAACCGCAGGAACGGCACGCCCTCGTCGTTCCCGGCCCCGAGCACCGTCTTGTACGCGTCGAAGGTGGGCGTGAACGAGAAGTACGTACTGAACAGCTCGTTCGCCGGCTTCAGCGACAGAATGATCATCCAGGCGATGGGGAAGAGCGCGAAGACGAAGTACAGAATCAGCGCCCCGTCGGCAGCGACAGCAAGCAGCTTGCGCTTCACTTGGGCACCTCCGCGGCCCGGTTCTGGATCTTCCCCAGATAACGCACCAGCACCATCGTGACCAGGTAGACCACCGCCCACAGCACGATCATGTAGCTGATCCCGAACGAGTACCGCTGGAAGCGGATCGCCTCCAGGTACGCCCGGATCTGGAGCACCACGGTCGAGTCGCCGGGTCCGCCCTCCGTCAGGGCGTAGATGATGTCGAAGACCTTCAGCGAGTCCATGAACCGGAAGATCACCGCCACCAGCACGTACGGCCACAACATCGGCAGCGTCAGCTTCCGGAACGTGAACCACCAGCCGGCCCCGTCCACCGCCGCCGCCTCGAACGGCGACGCGGGCAGCGACCGCAGCCCCGCAAGCGCCAGGATCGCCACGAACGGCGTGTAGACCCACACGTCCACGGCAATCGACGACAGCAGCGCGCCGGTAGGGGTGTCCGTCCACTGAACACCCCCCATACCGAAAGGTTTCAGCAGATAGTTGATGACCCCGACGCTCGGCTGGAGCATCAGCTTCCACATGATCGCGGCGATCACGGGCGCGATCATCAGCGGCAGGATGAGGATCTTCTCCAGTACACGCCCGACGAGCGTGGAGCGGTGCAGCAACAGCGCCACCCCCACCCCCAGGACCGTCTCGACCGCCGCCGCCCCCACCGCGTACAGCACCGTGATCCACGCCGAGTCCCAGAAGGACGACTCACTGAAGATCCGCCGGTAGTTCTCCAGCCCGACCATGTCCGGTTGCGGTTTGCTCGCCGCGAAGTCGAAGAGCGTGTAGTACAGCCCGAGCCCGAAGGGATAGAGGATCCCGCCGGTGAGCAGCAGAGCAGGCACGATCAGCAGATACGGCCGCAGCCCACGCCGCCAGCGCGGTACGACGCGCGCCGACGGCCCACCTCCCTCGCGTGAGGCCGCCCCGTGGCCGGTCTCGGTGAGGGACGACGACATCGAGCCGTCACCCGACCTTCGAAGCCAGGCCGCTCGCCAGCCCGTTCAGCACCGACTTGGCGTTCTTGCCGCCGTAGATCTCCTGGAGCGACGCCGCCCAGCTCGTCGTCGCGTCGAAGAACTGCTCCTGCGGCGTGAACTGGATCTTCGTCTGGTCGACGACCGTCTCGAAGGTCTCGATGAAGCCTTCCAGCCCCTTCATCTTGTCCTTGTACGCCGCGTCCTGGCTGATCGACTTCCGCACCGGGTCGATGTGGTTGCCCTCGACAGCGGCTTTCCGCAGATGCTCCTTGCCGGTAGCCCACTGGAGGAACAGCCACGCCGCGTGCTTGTTCTTGCTCTTGGCGTTCATGCCGAGCGACCAGATCCACATGTTCGTGGCGAGCGACCCGTCGGGCCCCTTCGGCCCCGGATGGAAGGCGATCTTCCCGGAGGCGGGCGACGCGCCCTTCACCGCCTGGAAGTACGCCGCCGTATCGGCGTCGAAGAGCATCCCGGCCTTCTTCGCGCCGAGGTCGCTGGAGCACTGGTACCAGGTGTACGAGGTCCAGGACGGCGGCCCGCCCTTCCGTACCATCTCGGCCCAGTCCTGGGTGAAGCTGACGGCCTCGGGGGTGTTCATGGCGGGCTTGACCTGCCCACCCTCGACCGTGAAGTCCTTGAGCCCGTACCGCGAGTACATCGTCATGAAGCCGGGATGGATCGTCGCCCAGCTCCGCGACCCGCGCACCGCGACGCCGTACATCCCCTCGAAGCCCGCACCGGGTGCCTTGCGCTTGATGGCGCCGGATATCTCGCGCAGCTCGTCGAAGGTCTCGGCGGGTTTGAGCCCGAGCTTCTTGAAGACCTCGGTGTTGTAGGCGACGACGTTCGTTTCCCACCCCCAGGGCAGCGCGTACTGCCCGCCCTGCCCGAGTGGCGCACCGGCTTTGAGCGACCACTGATCGGCCTGCAGCAGATTCGGGAAGAAGTCCCCTTGGTCCCACTCCCCACCGGTCGCCGAGGAGTTGCTCATCCATGGCCCCAAGTCCTCCAGCCACCCGGGCGGCCCGTACTGCCAGACCATGTAGGCGCCGAGCATGAAGATGTCGTAGGACGCACGCCCGCTGGACAGATCGACAGTGAGCTTGTCGAAGTAGTTGTCCTCGGGAAAGACGTCGTACTCGACTTTGATGCCGGTCTTCTCGGTGAAGGACTTGAGATCGGCGATCAGTGCGTCGGTGTACGGATGCTTGTTGAGCAGCGCTTTGACTGTCTTCCCCTTGGCCTTCTTCCAGTCGAAGGCCCCGGTGACGTCGTCGGCGGCGGACCCACCACCTTCTTTGCTCTCATCACCGCCGAAGCCGGCGCCGCAGGCGCTCAGCAGCGGGGTGGCGGAAGCAGCCGCTGTGAGGGCGAGGAACCGCCGCCGGTCATGTACGCGCATGTCCATCCCGACCTCCGCTAACACGTGCAGTCGACTGGTTAACAGAGCTTGGAACAGCGGAAGTTGGGCGTCAATCCCTCGCGCAACGGAAAATCTCGGTGCACAGTGAGAACTTCACAGGCGGCGCCGATAAGCGCGGGAGGATCGTGTGCGATCCGACAAGTCCGGAGACTGGGACGACGACACGGCATGGCTGGGCATCGACCTCGGTACGCAGAGCGTCCGGGCGGTGGTCGCGACCACCCGCGGACACCTGCTGGGCAGCGGCTCGGCCCCGTTGACCGGCCGGCGCACCGGCGTGCGCCACGAGCAGGACCCCGCCGACTGGTGGTCCGCCGTCTGCACCGCGACCCGGGCCGCGCTCACGGGCGTACAGGCGCGCAGACTCCGTGCGCTCGCGGTGTGCTCGACCTCGGGCACGGTCCTGCTCACTCACGCGTACGGCAACCCGCTCACCCCCGGCCTGATGTACGACGACGGGCGCGCCGCACCCGAGGCCTACGAGGCGGGCGTACCGCCGAGCTGGGGCCTGCCGAAGGCGCTCTGGCTGGCCCGGCGGCGTAACGGAACGACCGTGAGGCTGTCCCACCAGGCCGACACGGTGACCGCCCGGCTCACCGGCGGCCCGGTCGCCACCGACTCCAGCCACGCCCTGAAGACCGGCTACGACCTGGAACGCGACACCTGGCCCGAGGAAGCTCTCGCCCAACTGGGCCTGTCCGTCGCCCTCTTCCCGGAAGTCGTACGCCCCGGAACCTGCCTGGGCAAGGTCACCGAAGCGGCATCGACCGAGACCGGCATCCCCGCCGGGACCCTGGTCATCGCCGGCATGACGGACGGCTGCGCCGCGCAGATCGCCTCGGGCGCCTTACGCCCCGGCTCCTGGAACTCCGTACTCGGCACCACTCTGGTCCTCAAGGGCGTCTCGACCGCCCCCGTCCGCGACAGCACAGGCATCGTCTACAACCACCGCTCCCCGGACGGCAACTGGCTCCCCGGCGGCGCGTCCAGCGTAGGCGCGGGCGCCCTCACCGTGGCCTTCCCCGGCGCGGACCCGGCCCGCCTGGACGCCCTGGCCGCCCACCACGAGCCGTCGGTAGCCCTCGCCTACCCACTGACTTCACAGGGCGAGCGCTTCCCCTTCCGAGCCCCGGCCGCCACCGCCTTCATCCTCAACGGCGGTACGTCGGAGGCCGACAGATGGGCGGCGATGCTCCAGGGCATCGGCTACGCGGAACGTCTGTGCCTGGACTATCTGCACTACCTGGGCGCGCCGGTCGAGGGCCCTCTGACCTTCACGGGCGGCGCGGCCCGCAGCCCGTACTGGAACCAACTCCGTGCCGACATCCTGGGCCGCCCGGCCCGAATCCCCGAACAGACGGAACCAGCACTGGGCATGGCGATCCTGGCGGCGCACGGCGCGGGGGAGGGGGCGGGCCCCAACCTGGCCGACACGGCGGAAGCCATGGTCCGCATCCGCGAGACCGTCCACCCCCGTCCGGGCCGCACGACGGCCTTCGCGGCCCCGTACGCCCGCCTGATCACCGAACTGACCCACCGAGGCTGGCTACCACCCCCCGTGTCCGCCCACGCCCTAACCCGCCTACCCCCCTGACCCTGCGAGCTTTTCCGGGGCGCTGCCCCGGCCCCCGCTCCCCAATCGCCGGACGGGCTGAGGGGAGCCGGGGGTGGCTGGGGCTCCGCCCCGGACTCTGGTTCTCAAGTGCCGGTCGGGCTGTGGGGAGCCGGGGGTGGCTGGGGCTCCGCCCCGGGCCGCGGTCCTCAAACGCCGGACGGGCTGAAGTGGCCGGGGTGGCTGGGGCTTCGCCCCGGACTCTGGTTCTCAAGTGCCGGTCGGGCTGTGGGGAGCCGGGGGTGGCTGGGCTCCGCCCCCGGCCCTGTTCGCCGGAGGGGGTGGAGGTGCCCAGGGGGCTCGTCCGAGCTGAGGGCTTCGCCCCAGCTCGAGGTTGCCGCGCTCCGTGCAATTGCCGCGCTCTGGGACTCCAGCGCAGCAAAATCCAGCCCGTCCGGCGTTTGAGGACACGCCCGGAGGGCGTCTGTGTGGTCTGGGGGCTGGGGCTTGCCCCAGTTCGGGAAGGGGCGGGTAGGGGAAAAGACCGTCAGTACGCGCAGAACCCCCCGGCCATAGCGGCCAGGGGGTCCAACGCGTTGCGACAGATCGCTCAGTCTTCCTTGCTGCTACTGCTGCTACTGCTGCTGTTGCTCGCGACCGCTTCCGCGACCGCATCCGCCGCAGCCTTGGCGACAGCATTCGTCGCCGCTTCCGCAGCAGGCTTGGCAACGGCCTCGGTAACGGCCTTCGTCACGGCGTCAGCAACGGCCTTCGTCACCGCCACGGTGACAGCCTCCGTGATGGCCGTCGTAAGGGCCTCGGTAACGACAACCGGGGCAGGCTCGGTAACCGCCTCCGCGTCGGTCTCCGCCTCGGTCTCCGCCTCGGCCTCCGGCACAGTCTTCGTGACGACCACCGGCGCAGCCTCCGCGGCGGCCACCGCAACAGGCTCAGCCACCGCTACCGCCACCGGCGTCCGCACCATCTGCAGCACGAAACCGACAACCGCCAGAAGGCCCGTCAGCCCACCACTCCAGTACAGCTGAACCCGCGTGCCCTCCTCACGGGCCATCAGGACGAAAACGGCCGCCATGCCCGCGAGCGCCACCCACGTCAGCACCGGGTACGCCCACATCTTCACGACCAGCGTCTCCGGCGCCTCGCGCTCGGTGCGTCGGCGCAGCACCAGCTGCGAAACGGCGATGAAGAACCAGACGACCAGGATCAGCGCGCCGATCGTGTTGAGCAGCCACACGAAGATGTCGTTCGGCCGCCAGTAGCTCAGCAGCACACAGACGAAACCGAACACGGACGAGACCAGCACGGCGGTGCGCGGCACACCACCGTAAACCGCACCGAGCGCCTTCGGGCCCTGACGGCGCGAGACCAGCGAGCACGCCATGCGCGAGGCGCCGTAGATGTTGGCGTTCATCGCCGAAAGCAGGGCGATCAGCACCACCACATTCATGATCTGACCGGCGGCGGGGATACCCAGGTGGTCCAGGGTCGCGACGTAGGGCCCCTTCTCGGCGACCGCCTTGTCGTTCCACGGCACCAGCGTGACGATGACCGCCATCGAGCCGATGTAGAAGATCGCGATGCGCCACATCGCCGTACGCACGGCCTTCGCGACACCCTGCACCGGCCGCTCGGACTCGGCCGCCGCGATGGTGACCGTCTCCAGCCCGCCGTACGCGAAAACAGACGCCAGCAGTCCCACGATCAGACCCTCGGACCCGTTCGGCATGAACCCGCCGATGCCCGTGAGGTTCCCGGTGCCCGGCGCGGGGTTGTCGGAGCCCGGCAGGACGCCGACGATCGCGAGGACGCCGATGCCGAGGAACAGCACGATCGCGCCGACCTTGAGCGCGGCGAACCAGAACTCGAACTCACCGAAGTTCTTTACGGCCGCCAGGTTCGTGCAGCAGAACACCAGCATGAAGAGCGCGACCCAGGCCCACTCGGGCGAGTCCGGGAACCACCCCACCATGATCTTCGCGGCGCCGATGCCTTCGAGGCCGACAGCCACGCAGAGCAGGAACCAGAACGCCCAGCCCGCCGTGAAGCCCGCCCACGGGCCGATCGCGCGCTCGGCGTGCACGGAGAAGGAACCGGAGGCCGGATTGGCGGCCGACATCTCGCCGAGCATGCGCATCACGAGCATGACCAGCAGCCCGGATATGGAATACGCGACGATGATCGAAGGACCGGCGGCGGCGATGCCCGCACCCGACCCGACGAAGAGCCCGGCGCCGATGACGCCACCGAGGGCGATCATCGACAGATGGCGTTGCTTGAGTCCGTGCGTGAGTGGCGAGTCGACCTTGTTGCCGATGTCGGCAGTGCCGACATCTTCGACGGGCGCCGGCGCGGAAGTCCGAGACATGGGTGTGCCCTGTTCGGTAGCTGAGACGGGGGAATAGACGCCACAGTCTGAGTACGCGCACCGGTCACTGGGAACACTTGCCCGCTATACGGACACCATGCTCACACTTCGTGAACGATTACACACGCCGCGCACGCAACTCTCTCACCACGGCCACCACCAGCACCGCACCGGTAGCCGCGCCCGACCACATCACCTGCGGCCGCGCCGCGTCATCGGTGAGCATCAGCAGCAGTACGCCGCCGAGTGCGGCCAGCGTGACCCAGGTGAGCCAGGGGAAGCCCCACATCTTCAGCGTCAGCGTCTGGGGAGCCTCGCGCTCGATGCGCCGCCGCAGCCGCAGCTGCGAGGCGGCGATGAGCCCCCACACGAACAACAGCACAGCGCCCACCGCGTTGAGCATGTAAAGAAAGACGGTGTCGGGCCACATCAGATTCAGAAGTACGGAGACGAACCCGAAGGCGACCGAGGCCAGCACGGCCCGGCGAGGCACGCCACCGCCGCCCTCGCCACCCGACACCTTGAGCAGCCCCTTCGGCGCCTCACCGCGCTCCGCCAGCGAGAACACCATCCGCGAGGACCCGTACAGATTGGCGTTGAGCGCGGAAAGCAGCGCGACGAACACCACGACGTTCATGATCTGCCCGGCGGACGGAACGCCGATCGCGTCGAGCACGGTCACGTACGGGCTGAGCCCCGCCTGCTGCGCGGTCCAAGGCAGGACGGTCACGATGACCAGCATCGACCCCACGTAAAAGAAAAGAATCCGCCACACGGCGGCGCGCACCGCTCGCGCCACATTGCGGGCCGGGTCCTCGGTCTCGGCGGCGGCGATCGTGACGACCTCCAGCCCGCCGAAGGCGAAGACGACAGTCAGCACCCCCGACACGACGCCTTCCCAGCCATTCGGCAGGAAGCCGCCCCGACCGGTGAGATTGCTGAACCCCACGGGCCCGGTCTCCGGCAGCACCCCAAAAATGGCCAGCACCCCGAGCCCAAGAAACAAAACAATCGCGCCGACCTTGAGCCCGGCGAACCAGAACTCGAACTCGCCGAAGTTCTTGACGGCCGCGAGGTTGGCGCAGGTGAACACCACCATGAAGATCAGCACCCACGCCCACTGGGCGATCCCGGGCACCCAGCCGTTCGCGATCTGCGCCGCCGCCGTGGCCTCCACCGCCAGCACCACGACCAGCAGGAACCAGTACAGCCACCCCACGCTGAATCCGGCCCAGCGACCCAACGCGCGCTCGGCGTGCACCGAGAACGACCCCGAAGCGGGCATCGCCGCGGACATCTCCCCGAGCATCCGCATGACCAGCATCGCGAGCGCGCCCGCGATCAGATACGAGACGACGATGCCGGGGCCTGCGACCGCGATCCCGGCACCCGAGCCCACGAACAGTCCGGCGCCGATCACCCCGCCGAGGCCGAGCATGGTCAGATGGCGCTGCTTGAGCCCATGGGCCAGGGGCTCGGCATTGGCGGGGTGCATGTGGCTCGCGGCTCAGCTCTAGGAAACGTTCAGCAGGGCATTTGGCAAGAACCTACAGTCTGGCCGAGCCCGCCCCTGCTCCGCAAAACGGCCCTCCGCGCCCCCGACCTCAGTGACGAGCATCACGCGATCGCGCGATTACGGTCGACTCTTTGTCCGAACCCCACCACGCCGTCAACCTCCCCTTTGTCAGTGGCTGATGGTGATCGCTCGTTAACCCCTGGGTTACGGTCACGGTGTCCTTTCTGCCCGAGCCCTACTTTCCGCGGAGTCCCGATGAGCACTGCTGCCGCCCCCGCCCGCTCCGGAGCGGTCCTCGCCGACCTGCTGCCGTCCACCACCACCACCGCCCGGGCCTTCGCCCGCGACGCGGCCCTGGTGCTCGGCGGCGCCGCGCTCACCGGCATAGCGGCCCAGATCGCCGTCCCGGTCCCGGGCTCCCCGGTCCCCGTCACGGGCCAGACCTTCGCGGCGCTGCTCGTCGGCACGGCCGTCGGCGCCCGCCGCGGGTTCCTCTCCCTGGCGCTGTACGCCGTGGTCGGCATGGCCGGCGTGCCGTGGTTCGCGGGCGGCACCTCGGGCGCGGGCGGCGCGTCCTTCGGCTACGTACTCGGCATGCTGCTGGCCGCCACCGTGGTCGGCGCGCTGGCCCGCCGCGGCGGCGACCGCTCGGTGCTGCGCACCGCGGGCACGATGGTGCTGGGTTCGGCGGTCATCTACGCGGTCGGCGTTCCGTACCTGGCCGTCTCCACCGGCATGTCGCTGGGCACGGCCGTGGCCGTAGGCCTGGTCCCGTTCCTCCTCGGCGACGCGCTCAAGGCAGCCCTCGCGATGGGCGCGCTGCCGACGGCATGGAGGCTGATGGGGGACCGCGGCTAAGTCGCCCGTACAGACAAACAAAAAGGGCCCGCACCTCGCGTACGAGGTGCGGGCCCTTCCGTCTGGTCCTTACAGGTCCGAGCTAGCCGACCGAGTCCTCGACGACGACGCTCGCGTCCCGGCCACGCCGCAGCTTCTCGCGGATGAACGCGATGCCGACGACGACGGCAGCCACCAGCAGCGACAGCAGCACCTGCTCGCGCGCGGCGTTGTCGAACGCCATGTACACGATGACGAACGTGATCATCGCGGCGGTCGCCCACGTCAGGTACGGGAAGAGCCACATCTTCACGATGAGCTTCTCCGGCGCCTCGCGCAGGATGATCCCGCGCATCCGCAGCTGCGTGAAGCAGATGACGAGCCACACGAACAGGGCCACAGCGCCCGAGGAGTTCAGCAGGAACGCGAACACCGTGTCGGGCCACTTGTAGTTGAAGAAGACGGCGACGAACCCGAAGGCGACGGACGACAGGATCGCTGCCGTCGGTACGCCCTTGTCGCTCGTACGGGCGAACGACTTCGGCGCGTCACCGCGCTGGCCGAGCGAGAACGCCATCCGCGAGGCCGTGTACAGCCCGGAGTTCAGGCAGGACAGCACAGCCGTCAGCACGATGACGTTCATGATCTGACCGGCGTGCGGAATCCCGATCGAGTTAAGAGCGGCGACGTACGACCCGTCCTTCAGGATCGACTTGTCGTTCCACGGCAGCAGCGTCAGCACCACAAAGATCGAGCCGAGGTAGAAGACGCCGATACGCCAGATCACGCTGTTCGTGGCCTTGGTGACGGCCCGCTGCGGGTCCGACGACTCGCCGGCCGCCAGCGTGACGATCTCGCTGCCCATGAACGAGAAGACGACCATGAGCACACCGGTCAGGATCGCGCCGGGCCCGTGCGGGAAGAACCCACCGCTGTCGGTCAAATGCGCAAACCCTGTCCCAGGGTTGTCGGACCCCGGCAGCACCCCGAAAACGGCCAGCAGACCAATGACAACAAAGCCACCGATGGCGACGACCTTGATCCCGGCGAACCAGAACTCGAACTCGCCGTACGACGAGACGGACACCAGGTTCGTGGCGGTCAGGACGACCATCACGATCAGCGCCCAGCCCCACTGCGGTACGGCCGGTATCCACCCCTCAAGGATCTTCGCGCCGGCGGTCGCCTCGACCGCGAGCACCACGACCCAGAAGAACCAGTAGAGCCAGCCGATGGAGAACCCGGCCCAGCGCCCCAGGGCCCGATCGGCGTACGCCGAGAAGGAACCCGACGTCGGGTTGGCGGCGGCCATCTCGCCGAGCATCCGCATCACGAAGACGACGAGGGCGCCGACGAGTGTGTACGACAGCAGAATCGCCGGACCGGCGGCCGCGATGCCGCCGCTCGACCCCACGAAGAGGCCGGCGCCGATGACACCGCCGATGGCAATCATGGACAAATGGCGGTTTTTCAGACCGGCCTGGAGACCGTCGGAGGAGTGCGGATTCCCTGGTTCTACGGGGTTTCCGCCTGCCTTCGCAAGGGTCGGCTGCGCGTTCATGCACAATCCTTAGCTTCTCGGGTTACGAGCCCGTGCATTCAAACTGGAAGTTACGCGGGACGGAAGACCCGATTCCGGATCGTTGTACGAAATCCGAAGCAAGCGCCGCCGACCTCACCCCGGCGACAGCTACCCGACCGCTCACGTGCCACACTCGTCCCATGCGCGTGTACCTCGGTTCCGACCATGCCGGATACGAACTCAAGAACCATCTCGTCGAGTGGCTGAAGGCCCACGGGCACGAGCCCGTCGACTGTGGCCCCCACATCTACGACGCCCTCGACGATTACCCGCCGTTCTGCCTGCGTGCCGCGGAGAAGACCGCCGCGGACCCGGAGAGCCTGGGCATCGTGATCGGCGGCTCGGGCAACGGCGAGCAGATCGCCGCGAACAAGGTCAAGGGCGTACGCGCCGCGCTGGCCTGGAGCGAGCAGACCGCGGCGCTCGGCCGTGAGCACAACGACGCCAACGTGATCTCGATCGGCGGCCGGATGCACTCGCAGGACGAGGCGACCAAGTTCGTGGAGATCTTCCTCTCCACCCCCTACTCGGGCGAAGAGCGCCACCAGCGCCGCATCGACATGCTGGCGTCCTACGAGCAGACCGGCGATCTCCCCCCGATCCCGGCCCACCACCCCCAGCAGCCGTAGCAACCCTCATCGCCGGAGGGCATGGAGCCCTCCGGCGTTTCGAGGACCCGCCCGCCCAGGAGACGCACACCCATGCCCGAGGGGCACACCATCCACCGCCTCGCGGACGACCACCGCGCCCGCTTCGTGGGCGGACCGGTACGCGTCACGAGCCCCCAGGGCAAGTTCACGGACAGCGCGGCCCTCCTCGACGGAACACCCCTCACCACCTCAGAGGCCCACGGCAAGCACCTCTTCCTCGGCTTCGAGGACACCGGCTGGATCCACATCCACCTGGGCCTCTTCGGGAAACTGGGTTTCGGCAGCGCGAGCCCCGCCCCACCACCCCCCACGGACACGGTCCGCCTCCGCCTCCTGAACACCCACCACTACGCAGACCTCCGCGGACCCACCACCTGCGCTCTGATCACCGACGGCGAGAAGCAGGCGATACACGACCGTCTGGGCCCGGATCCACTGCGCCCGGACGCCGCCTCCGACAAGGCCTGGCAGCGCGTGTCCCGCAGCCGCACCACCGTCGCGGCGCTCCTCATGGACCAGAAAATCATCGCCGGCGTAGGCAACGTCTACCGCGCAGAAGTCCTCTTCCGCCACGGCATAGACCCGTATCGCACCGGCAAGGACCTGACCCGCCGCGAGTGGGACGCGATGTGGGCCGACCTGAGAACCCTCATGCGCGAGGGCGTACGCAACAACCGCATCGACACGGTCCGCCCCGAGCACATGCCGGAAGCGATGGGCCGCCCGCCCCGCGTAGACGACCACGGCGGCGAGGTCTACGTCTACCGCAGGGCGAACATGCCTTGCCACATTTGTGGCGACGAGATCCGCACCGCCGGTCTCGCCGCCCGCAACCTCTTCTGGTGCCCCACCTGCCAGACCCGCTGAGCGGGACGCGCTGCACGGTCGCGGTGGCTGGCGGGGACGTGCCGGGGCGCTCCCCGCAGGGTGCCGAACGCAACGAGCCCGAACAAACAACGCACTACCCGAACGTTCGGCACCCGAGGAGACGCCCCGGCGCGGCACGGCCCCCAAGGCCCCCGCTTCAAGCGAGCCCCGGGCCATAAGCGCGGCCCCGCCCCCAAGGCCCGCGCCTCAACCAGGGCCGGGCCGAAATTCCCAGCGCCCCTCAGAACCCGTGCGGAAGCCACGGCGCGACCCCCGCCCCGAACGCCACCGAAGCCTCCCCCAGCGCCCCCGGCCGCAACTCCCGCACGCGCCCGGCCGCCGCCAGCGAAGCCAGGCTGACTCCGCCCAGATACGCCGCACCCAACTCCCGTACAGACAGCGCGAGATCCGCCGCGTCATCAGTCCGCTTGCACGACGCCCCACCCTTCGCATCACCCGTCAACCGCCAACGCCCCTCATTCCAGGGGCAAAAGGCGTCAGCCACCTCCAACACCACATCCACCGGCGCCTGATAAGCACGCGCCTCCAACGCCGCCCCCACCTCAACCAGCCGCACGTACAGCGAATCCCGCACCCTTAGATCGCACCGCCGGATGTCAGACACAAGGTGCTGCCAGGCATCGTCCACAGGCCGGTTCCGCACCCGGATCTTCGACGTCAGATCAATGTCGAACAAAAACCGCCACAGCGCCGCGTACGCCGCCGGATCGAGCGCCTCCAGGTCCCGCAGCACGACCGTGCCGTCGGACCCGGCCCACTTCCACTCCGGCTTGAACTGAAACCGCGCGTACCCCACCACATCACCCGCCCGCTCGGCCAGCACACACCGCAGCGGCGACGCACCCTCACGCTCACTCTCCGGATCGAGCAGCGGCATCCGCTCCCAGTGCGGCCGCCGCGCGAGCATCCCGGGCCGCCCCGGCACATTCCGCGCGTACACCGCCTCGCAGGCGTTCCGCGCGTCGGCCGGCGCCGCGAACCTCAGCCGTACGTCGTCCGTCCCCGCCGGCACCGCCAGCCGCACCCGCGCCGTGTCGATCTCCGCCGACAACTGCTGCGTAGCGGCGCCGTACCCGAAGCGCCCGTAGATCGCGGGCTCCGAAGCGGTCAGCAGAGCGACCGACTCACCCCACTCCCGTACGTCGTCGAGCTGCCGCCGCATCATCGAGGTCAGGACCCCGCGCCGCCGGTGCGTAGTCGCGACACTCACCAGACTCACGCCCGCCGCAGGCACGAGCGCGCCCCCCGGCACGGACAGCCGAAAAGAGAAGGCCGAAGCAGTCCCCACACACTGATCCCCGTCCCAGACGCCCAGGCTCCGGTCAGCCTCCGTCACCGCGCGGTCGAACTCCCGCTCCTCCGCGCTCTCCGTCACACCCCCGAAGGCCAGTTCGACCGCCTCGAACCAGACGTCCCACTCACTCGCCCGCAACACCCGTAATTCGGTGGTCATATGCCATGCCTACCAGGCCTCCGGCATGAGGGCGACCCGATTTCGAACACAATGTCACAGGGGTCCCCCTGCGGAGCATGGCCGAGGATAGATAGGGTCCACCGCAATGGCAGCAGGAGTGGGAACCGAATCGCTCTCGGCACGGACGCGCAAGTCGGCGTACCGGGCCCGTATCGCGCTGCGCAAATCCGGCGTCGACTACTTCCGGGGCGACGGCTCGGACTGGATCGCCCTCGCGGGCCTGATGCTGACGATCCCGGCGATCGTCGGCGGCACGATCGCCTCGCCGGTCTGGTGCGCGCCGGCCATGCTGGTCCTGCCGATCGTGGCCGGCGGCCTGCTGCTGCGCCCGGCCAGCCTGCTCGGGCTGTACGCCGCGGCCGCGACCGGACTGATCGTCGAGTCGATCGTGCTCGGCCCGTACACGCAGGGCC
This sequence comes from Streptomyces sp. NPDC002994, assembly GCF_040611155.1. Taxonomy (NCBI): domain Bacteria; kingdom Bacillati; phylum Actinomycetota; class Actinomycetes; order Kitasatosporales; family Streptomycetaceae; genus Streptomyces; species Streptomyces sp. NPDC002994. The sequence goes on along the minus strand of NZ_JBEXNQ010000016.1, from coordinate 147,199 downwards.
CGGCCACGGTCACGCCCGGCACGGTGCTCACGGTCGCCGCCTGCGGCTTCTTCGGCCTGATCATCGCCCAGTTCCGGGCCAGGGTCGGCGTCCCCTGGCGACGCGGCGGCACGATGCTCTTCGACCTGCGCGAACGCATCCGGGTACAAAGCGCGCTGCCCCGCCTCCCGCAGCACTGGCACAGCGAAATGGCACTGCGCCCGGCCGGCGGCCAGTCCTTCTCCGGCGACTTCGTGGTCGCGGCCCGCACGAACGGCGGCCGCACCCTCGAAGTGGTCCTCACCGACGTGTCCGGCAAGGGCATGGACGCGGCGTCACGCGCACTCCTCCTCTCCGGCGCGTTCGGCGGCCTCCTGGGCTCCCTCCCGCCGCACGGCTTCCTCCCCGCCGCCAACGGCTACCTGCTGCGCCAGGACTGGGACGAGGGCTTCGCGACCTCCATCCACCTGGTCCTGGACCTGGATTCCGGCGACTACGAGCTCCTGTCGGCGGGCCACCTCCCCGCGCTCCAGCTCCACGCGGGAAGCGGCCGCTGGGAGGAGAAGTCCGGCGAGGGCCCGCTGCTCGGCGTGTACGACGGCGCCCAGTTCGACTCCTGCAAGGGCTCCCTGGCGCCCGGCGACGTACTGATGCTGTTCACGGACGGCCTGGTGGAGGCGTCGGGCCGGGACATCGCGGAAGGAATCGACCGCCTGACGGGCGAAGCCGACCGCTACGTGTCCTGCGGTTTCGAGGGCGCGGCGTGGCACCTGATCGAAGCGGTGGCGAAGGACGTCAACGACGACCGCGCCCTCCTCCTGATCTGCCACGACGCGTAACCGCGAAGGGAAGGGGCTTTCCCCGTCGCGGCCAGGGACCGTACAAGGTCCGCACACCATCCGTCCGTACAGTCGGGGGCATGCCGAACATGACTCTCGCCGAGGTCGAAGCCATCGCCCGGGCCGCGCACGCCGCGCAGACCGACAAGGCGGGCCGCCCGTACGTCGAACACCTCGCCGCCGTAGCCGAGGGCGTACGCGTGCGGGGAGGCAGCGAAGAGCAGATCGCCGCGGCCTGGCTGCACGACTCGGTGGAGGACGACGCCCTGTCGGCGGACTGGCTGGCGGCGGCCGAACTGCCGCAGTCCACGAAGGACATGGTGCTCGCGGTGACCAAGCGCCCGGGGGAGGACCTTCGCGCGTACACCCGGCGCATCCTCGCGACGCCCGGCGCGCGCCTCGTCAAGGAGGCGGACCTCGCACACAACGCGGACCCCGGCCGTCTCGCCGTACTCGACGAGGCGACCAGGGTCCGTCTCACGCTCAAATACGCGGAGGTACACCGTCTCCTGGGACTGGAACCCGGGCCCGGGACCGCTGCCCCCTAGGAGGCGTTGCCCGCCTTGCCCGCCTTGCCCGCGAAACGGCGCTCCCGCTGCCGGGCGTTCTCGACCGGGTCGCGGCGGAAGGCCCACTTCATCTCGGGCTCCATCGCCCAGCGGAACATCCGCCGTACGAACGGCGTGCAGAGCAGCGTGACCGCGACGGCGATCACGACGGTCACCAGGATCTCGCCGAGGGGGGTGGAGAGCCAGGGGTACGTTTCGAACAGGTCCGCGTAGCCGGCGCCCTTCACCAGGAAGCCGTGCAGCAGATAGCCGCCGAGCGTGCCGGCGCCCAGCACCGTGAACCACATCGTGCGGCCCGGGACCCAGGCCAGGAAGCAGGCCGTCAGGACGAGCGAGCACCCGAAGAGTGCGAAGGTCATGACGACCCCGGCCCACCAGGGAGCGCCGATCTGCTGCGACGCGCTGCTGTGGTAGAACCACCCGAGCCCGAGGCGGGGGGCGGCCCAGTACGCGAAGACCAGGGTGCAGAGCACGACGGGAAGGGCCAGCAGCCGGACCTCGCGCCGCCGCACCATCTGGAAGTGCTCCGGCTTCAGCAGCAGACCCAGCACGAAGTACGGCAGGAACTGCAGCACGCGCTGGAGGTTGAGGTCGTCCCCGATGTTGGGGGTCACGGAGGCGAGCACGGCGATGCCGAGCGCCACCGGCAGGGGATGGCGGAGCGACTGCCAGAGCGGGGTGGTCAGCCGCCAGACGAACAGGGCGATCAGGAACCAGGTCAGGTACCAGGGGTCGAGCAGGCTGATGGACTGGTCGGGGTCGTCGGCCCACCGTTTGAAGAGGGTATAAGCGGTCTCAAAGATCACATACGGTACGGCGACGCCCGTGATCAGGCGCTGGATCTTCTTGCGGCTCATGTCGAAGCCGCGGGAGAAGTAGCCGGAGATGATGATGAACGCCGGCATGTGGAAGCTGTAGACGACCATGTACAGCGCGCGGGTGGCGCGGCTGCCGTCCATCACGGGCTCCCACATGTGCGCCATCGCCACGAAGACGATCGCCAGGTACTTGGCGTTGTCGAAGAACGCGTCGCGCTGCTTCGGGGCGGGGGCGGGGGTGGCGGCGGAGGTGGGGAGGGGTGCGGCGGGCGTGGGGACTGCTTCGGCCCCGGACCGGGGGGTGGGGGTCGCGGCGGTCCGTGCAAGGGGTGTTTGGGGCTCCTGCTCCCGGGCCGGGGGGAGCGGGGCCCTCTGATATCCGTGCGGAGCGTGAAACATCTGAGGCACCCTAGCGCCGCCGGAGGGATTCCGTAAAACCTCGTTCTCGGCTCTCTGCTATTCGTGTGAGTACCCCGTGGACAGAGAAGTCGACATAGCCATGGGTCTTTATGGCGCGGCTCACATTTTCACCCCCGTATGGGGTAACTCATCCCGATTAAATGGTGCATACCGTCGGCGGGTGACTCTGGTGATATGTCCCATTCAATACATCTTTGTCGACCGTCGGCGTGTGGCCGTCCGCGCAATTCGAATTTCCTGCGAACAAGATGTGTGGATAGCGAAACGATCACGCCTATTAACTCCCGCGCGGGGCAGTCCAATTCAGCGGCGAGTATGTGCGCCGCCCGCGCCCCGGGGTGTGCGCCGGATCTCCCGGTGGCGCGAACCGGTCACCAACGTTCCGTCACCCGGCAGCCACCAGTGGTGAGTTGGTGGCACGATGGTGCCTGCGGGAGTGTGCTGGGCCGTGCGCCGGGCCGTGCGCTCCCGGGCCGGCAAGGCGGACCGACCAAAGGTGTGATCAGTGTGGCCATTTCACTGTCTGTGGTGCTTCTGTTGGCGATCATCCTGGTGGTGTTGATCCGCGGGGGTTCGATCAAGGCGGGACCGGCGGTGGTGGCCGTGCTCTTCGGCTTCTTCCTCGCGTCCACCGGCATGGCGCCGTCGATCAATCGCTTTCTGGATTCCCTGGCGGACACCATCAACCAGATCAGCTTCTGAGGGGGCGGCCGCAACGGCCGTCGTCGCGCCTCCGGCGGTACGGCTCACGAAATGCCGCCGGCCCGACCGGTGACGTATCACCGAGCCGGGCCGGAGGCTGTGGAGCGGGCGACGGGAATCGAACCCGCGTAGCTAGTTTGGAAGACTAGGGCTCTACCATTGAGCTACGCCCGCACATCGCACCGCCGGTCACGTGACCGCGGCACGAAGAGCATCGTAGCGGGTCCCTGGCCTTCGGCGCACACCCGATGGGCCCCTGGTAAACCGGCGGCCGTACTGTCCGCGGGCATGTACCCTACGTGTCGCACCGACGGGGTGTGGCGCAGCTTGGTAGCGCGTCCGCTTTGGGAGCGGAAGGTCGTCGGTTCGAATCCGGCCACCCCGACCATCACCAGCATCATCAGTACCGCCATCGGCGTCACCAGAAGCGCGATCCCGTGCGATCCCGACCAAGATCGCGTTGTGGGAGTCTTCCTGCTTGCCGTTACTATGCAAACTCGTGCCCGTGTGTCTGATGTGCCGGGCTCGATCGGCGAAGCCGCCTCCCGCGCGGCCCAGCAGAACCCCAGAAGTCAGCCCCCAAGGAGACCGAACCGTGAAGAGCGCCGTGGAGACCCTGAACCCGACCCGGGTTCGGCTCAGCATTGAGGTGCCCTTCGAGGAGCTCAAGGACAGCCTCGACGCGGCGTACAAGAAGATCAACCAGCAGGTCACGGTGAAGGGCTTCCGTAAGGGCAAGATCCCGAACCGAGTCATCGACCAGCGGTTCGGCCGTGGTGCTGTGCTGGAGGAGGCCGTCAACGACGCCCTTCCGAAGTTCTACACCGAGGCTGTCAACGAGGGTGAGCTGAATGTCCTCGGTCAGCCCGAGGTCGACATCACCGAGCTGAAGGACGGCGAGCTGCTCTCCTTCACCGCCGAGGTCGACATCCGCCCGACGATCGAGATCCCGGACTACTCCGGCATCGAGGTCGAGGTCGACGCGGTCGAGGTCAGCGACGAGGACGTCGACAAGGCCGTCGAGGAGCTGCGCGCGCGCTTCGCCTCCACGAACCCGGTCGAGCGTGCCGCCGCCGACGGCGACGTCGTGACGATCGACCTCGAAGCCAAGGTCGACGGTGAGGTCCTTGAGGACGGCGTCGCCGAGGGTGTCTCGTACACCATCGGTTCCGGCGAGCTCCTCGAAGGCATCGACGAGGCCGTGACCGGCGTGGAGGCCGGTGGCGAGGCCACCTTCACCTCCTCGCTCAAGGGCGGCAGCGCCGAGGGCAAGGAGGCCGAGGTCACCGTCAAGGTCACCCAGGTCGCCGCCCGCGAGCTGCCCGAGCTGGACGACGACTTCGCGCAGATGGCCAGCGAGTTCGACACTCTTGACGAGCTCAAGGCCGACAGCCGCAAGCGCCTCGAGAACATGAAGCAGTACGACCAGGCCACGCAGGCCCAGGAGCGCGTCCTGGAGAAGCTGCTGGAGCTGGTCGAGGTCCCGATCCCCGAGAAGCTGCTCGAGGACGAGATCAAGACCCGCAAGCACAACCTGGAGAACCACCAGCTCGCCCAGATGGGCCTGGACATCGAGAAGTACCTCGAGATCCAGGGCAAGTCGGCCGAGGAGTTCGACGCCGAGCTGCGCGAGCAGGCGGTCAAGGGCATCAAGACGCAGTTCGTCCTGGACGAGCTCGTCAACAAGGAGAAGCTGAACGTCAACCAGGAGGAGCTCACCGAGCACCTCATGCGGCGCGCGCAGTCCTCCGGCATGAGCCCCGACCAGTTCGCCCAGGCCGTCGTCGAGGGTGGCCAGGTGCCGATGCTCGTCGGCGAGGTCGCCCGCGGCAAGGCGCTCGCTGTTGTCGTCGAGGCCGCCAAGGTCACCGACACCAACGGTGACGCTGTCGAGCTCGAGGACGAGGAAGACGAGGCGGCCGAGGCTGCTGAGGCTTCCACCGAGACCGAGTCCGAGGCCAAGGCTGACGACAAGGCTGACGACAAGGCCGAGGAGAAGACGACCGAGGCCTGAGCTTCGATCGATCTGATCTGATCTGCGAGGACGGGCCCGGACGCATCACGCGTCCGGGCCCGTCGTCGTACGTCGGTGCGGCTCCGTACCTTGCGCTCCCAGCGAACAGTTCGGGAAGCGGGATGGCGTTGTCCTACCTGCGCGTTAGGGTCCATGAAGAGGAGAGTGGGGAGTCCCCGCCCTCCGGTACGAAGACGCTGAGACGGCCGATGCCGTCAGAGACGAGCAGGTGTATACGTGACGAATCTGATGCCGTACGCCGCGGGTGAGCCGTCCATCGGTGGAGGCCTCGGCGACCAGGTCTACAACCGGCTGCTCGGCGAGCGGATCATCTTCCTCGGCCAGCAGGTCGACGATGACATCGCCAACAAGATCACAGCGCAGCTGCTCCTCCTTGCGGCCGACCCGGACAAGGACATCTACCTCTACATCAACAGCCCCGGTGGCTCGGTGACGGCGGGCATGGCGGTCTACGACACCATGCAGTACATCCCGAACGACGTCGTCACCATCGGCATGGGCCTCGCGGCCTCGATGGGCCAGTTCCTGCTGACCGGTGGCGCCGCGGGCAAGCGCTTCGCGCTCCCCAACACCGACATCCTGATGCACCAGGGGTCGGCCGGCCTCGGCGGCACCGCCTCGGACATCAAGATCCAGGCGGAGCAGCTGCTGCGTACGAAGAAGCGCATGGCGGAGATCACCGCCCGGCACTCTGGCCAGACCGTCGAGACGATCATCCGTGACGGTGACCGCGACCGCTGGTACTCGGCGGAAGAAGCCGTGGCGTACGGCCTCATCGACGAGATCATCAGCTCCGCCTCGGGCGTTCCGGGCGGCGGCGGTACCGGGGCCTGACCCCCGCAGCCGAGCCTCCCCCAGCCCACCGAACGCCACCAGGATGGTGAAAACCCACATGAACGACTACTCCGCGAGCGGCCTCTACACCGGCCCGCAGGTGGACAACCGCTACATCGTGCCGCGCTTCGTCGAGCGCACCTCGCAGGGCGTGCGTGAGTACGACCCGTACGCGAAGCTCTTCGAGGAGCGCGTGATCTTCCTCGGCGTGCAGATCGACGACGCCTCCGCCAACGACGTCATGGCGCAGCTGCTGTGCCTGGAGTCGATGGACCCGGACCGCGACATCTCCATCTACATCAACAGCCCCGGCGGCTCGTTCACGGCCCTCACGGCCATCTACGACACGATGCAGTTCGTGAAGCCGGACATCCAGACGGTCTGCATGGGCCAGGCGGCCTCCGCCGCGGCCGTGCTGCTCGCCGCCGGTACGCCGGGCAAGCGCATGGCACTGCCCAACGCGCGTGTGCTGATCCACCAGCCGTCCTCGCAGACCGGCCGTGAGCAGCTCTCCGACCTGGAGATCGCGGCTCAGGAGATCCTCCGGATGCGTTCGCAGCTGGAGGAGATGCTCGCGAAGCACTCCACGACGCCGATCGAGAAGATCCGCGACGACATCGAGCGCGACAAGATCCTGACGGCCGAGGACTCCCTTGCGTACGGTCTGATCGACCAGATCGTGTCCACCCGCAAGAACGCGCCAGTGGGCGCCTGACGCGTGGCAGTCCACCCCTTGGCACGGTCGGGCACATCAATGTGAACCGTGCCGAGGGGGGCCCGAACGGGGGGCCAGGCAAGGTACCGTCGGATATGAGGCACCAGGAGACGCTGAACGTGGCGTCTCCCAGGCGAAGGGGAAGCACCTCGTGGCACGCATCGGTGATGGCGGCGACCTGCTCAAGTGCTCGTTCTGTGGCAAGAGCCAGAAGCAGGTGAAGAAGCTCATCGCAGGTCCCGGTGTGTACATCTGCGACGAGTGCATCGACCTCTGCAACGAGATCATCGAGGAGGAGCTCGCAGAGACCTCCGAGGTGCGGTGGGAGGAACTCCCCAAGCCGCGGGAGATCTACGAGTTCCTCGAGGGGTACGTAGTCGGCCAGGAGCCCGCCAAGAAGGCGCTCTCGGTGGCGGTCTACAACCACTACAAGCGCGTTCAGGCCGGCGAGAACGCGGGCAGCGGCTCGGGCCGCGACGACGCGATCGAACTGGCCAAGTCCAACATCCTCCTGCTGGGCCCCACCGGCTCCGGCAAGACCCTCCTCGCGCAGACCCTCGCCCGCATGCTGAACGTCCCGTTCGCGATCGCGGACGCGACGGCGCTGACGGAGGCCGGGTATGTCGGCGAGGACGTCGAGAACATCCTCCTGAAGCTGATCCAGGCGGCCGACTACGACGTCAAGAAGGCCGAGACCGGGATCATCTACATCGACGAGATCGACAAGGTCGCCCGCAAGAGCGAGAACCCGTCGATCACGCGCGACGTATCGGGCGAAGGCGTCCAGCAGGCGCTCCTCAAGATCCTTGAGGGCACAACGGCGTCGGTCCCGCCGCAGGGCGGCCGGAAGCACCCGCACCAGGAGTTCATCCAGATCGACACGACGAACGTGCTCTTCATCGTGGGCGGCGCGTTCGCCGGCCTCGAGAAGATCATCGAGTCGCGTGCGGGTGCGAAGGGCATCGGCTTCGGTGCGACGATCCGCTCGAAGCGGGAGATCGAGGCGAGCGACCAGTTCCAGGAGGTCATGCCGGAGGACCTGGTGAAGTTCGGGATGATCCCCGAGTTCATCGGCCGCCTGCCCGTCCTCACCTCGGTCCACAACCTGGACCGCGAGGCGCTCCTCCAGATCCTGGTCGAGCCGCGCAACGCGCTGGTCAAGCAGTACGAGCGGCTCTTCGAACTCGACGGCGTGGAGCTGGAGTTCGAGCGCGAGGCACTGGAAGCGATCGCGGACCAGGCGATCCTCCGCCAGACGGGCGCGCGCGGTTTGCGCGCGATCATGGAGGAGGTCCTGATGTCGGTGATGTACGAGGTCCCGTCCCGCAAGGACGTGGCCCGCGTCGTCATCACACCGGACGTGGTCCGCAACAACGTCAACCCGACCCTGGTCCCGCGCGAGCCCCGCATCATCAAGAACGACGGCCGCCACGAGAAGAGCGCGTAGCGGCTGCGTACGTACGCCGAAGGGGCGCCCCACCAGTCCAACTGGCCGGGCGCCCCTTCGCGTTGGTGTCTGAGATCTGTGCGGGCTACTTGATCTCGACGCGCACTTCGTTGCGGACCTTGGCCGCTGTGGCAGCCGCCTCCTCCAGGGACTTGCCCTCACCGCGGAGGGTGGACGTGTCGGCCTGTGTGGCGGTGCCCATGGTGCTGTGGTCGGCCCACAGGCAGGTGGGAATGCGGATGCCGCCACCGCTGACGCCCACCGAGGCAGAGGCTCCGGGGCTGGACATCTTCGTCATCCGGCACTTCATCACGCCGTCCTCGAACCCGTCAGGAGTGAAGGCCTCCGGTTCCCCGACGAACTCGACCTTCAGGCCCGCGACCTGTCCCGCCGAGGGGTCCTTCTCCTGCTTCTCGAACATCGCGTCGACGACTGCTTCGGGGTCCTCGATCTCGCCCCAGACGCCGCTGAAGTTCAGCTGCGTGGCGGTCGTCCCCTCCCCGGACTTGTAGCTCGCGCCCTCCTGCTTGGCGTTGGAGATGCCCAGTGCTTCCATCTCCGCGGCATCCTTGGCGGGCAGACCGCCGCTCGAAGCACCGCCGGCAGTGGCGTCCTTCTTGTACTCGCCCAGGAGCGTTTCCGGCGCGGCCAGCTTGTACTTCTTGCCGTCGTCGGCGACCGCGCCGCCACCACCGCGGGGGCTCAGGAAGTACGCACCGCCGGCGATCACCGCCAGCACCACGATCACCACGCCCACGATCAGGCCCGTCTTCTTCTTCGGGGCCGGCGGGGGCATCGGGACCATGCCGCCGGGGTACTGGGGCTGCTGGCCGTACGGGCCCGGGTGCTGGGGCTGGCCGTACGGAGCCTGCTGGCCGTACGGGGCCTGCTGCTGGCCCTGCTGGGGGTAGCCGTAGCCCTGGGGCGGCGGGGCCTGCTGGGGGTAGCCGTAGCCGGGCTGGCCCTGCGGGGGCTGCTGGCCGTACGGGTTCGGCGGCTGCTGGCCGTAAGGACCGGGCTGCTGCCCGCCGTACGGGCCCGGCTGGTTGTAGCTCATGGACTGGGTTCCCCTCCAGATACTTATGCGTTACGAACATCCTGGCGGAACCACCGGCGTCCAAGGGCGGCGGGGCCCTCACCGTTACCAAGAATCCGGTTTCGGTACGGGGCTGTGACGCCCGTAAACTGAGCCCGTGACCGAGAACTCATCGCAGCAGCCAGCCGCCCCCGCCCCCGAACTGCCGACCCAGTACGCGCCGGCCGAGGTAGAGGGGAAGCTGTACGAGCGCTGGGTAGAACGCGGTTACTTCGAAGCCGATGAGAAAAGCGACAAAGAGCCGTACACCATCGTCATCCCGCCGCCGAACGTCACGGGATCGCTCCACCTCGGCCACGCCTTCGAGCACACGCTGATCGACGCCCTCACGCGCCGCAAGCGCATGCAGGGTTACGAGACGCTCTGGCAGCCGGGAATGGACCACGCCGGCATCGCCACCCAGAACGTCGTCGAGCGCGAGCTCGCCAAGGAGGGCAAGTCCCGCCACGACCTGGGGCGCGAGGCGTTCGTCGAGCGCGTCTGGCAGTGGAAGGCCGAGTCCGGCGGCCAGATCTCCGGGCAGATGAAGCGCCTCGGTGACGGTGTCGCCTGGTCGCGCGAGCGCTTCACCATGGACGAGGGCCTGTCCAAGGCCGTCCAGACCATCTTCAAGAAGCTGTACGACGACGAGCTCATCTACCGCGCCGAGCGCATCATCAACTGGTGCCCGCGCTGTCTGACCGCCATCTCCGACATCGAGGTCGAGTACCAGGAGGACGACGGCGAGCTCGTCTCCATCCGGTACGGCTCCGGGGACAGCGAGATCGTCGTCGCGACGACCCGCGCCGAGACGATGCTCGGTGACACCGCCGTCGCCGTCCACCCCGACGACGAGCGGTACGCCCACCTCGTCGGCACCGAGATCGAGCTGCCGCTCACCGGCCGCCGCATCCCGGTCGTCGCCGACGAGCACGTCGACCCCGAGTTCGGCACGGGCGCCGTCAAGGTGACGCCTGCCCATGACCCGAACGACTTCGAGATCGGCCAGCGGCACGGCCTGCCCAACCTGGCCGTGATGGACGAGCGCGCCGTCATCACCGCGCACGGTCCCTTCCAGGGGCTCGACCGCCTCGAGGCCCGCAGCGCCATCGTCGCCGCCCTGCGCGCCGAAGGCCGGATCGTCGCCGAGAAGCGCCCGTACGTCCACTCCGTCGGGCACTGCTCCCGCTGCAAGACGACCATCGAGCCTCGCCTGTCCCTCCAGTGGTGGGTCAAGGTCGGCCCGCTGGCGAAGGAGGCCGGCGACGCGGTCCGCGACGGCCGGGTCAAGATTCACCCGAAGGAGATGGAGCCCCGCTACTTCGGCTGGGTCGACAACCTCCACGACTGGTGCATCTCGCGTCAGCTGTGGTGGGGTCACCGGATCCCGGTCTGGTACGGCCCGAACGGCGAGGTCGTCTGCGTCGGTCCTGACGACGAGGCGCCGACCGGCGAGGGATGGCACCAGGACACGGACGTCCTGGACACCTGGTTCTCGTCCGGCCTGTGGCCGTTCTCCACGCTCGGCTGGCCCGAACAGACCCCGAGCGTCGAGAAGTTCTACCCGAACTCCGTTCTGGTCACCGGCTACGACATCCTCTTCTTCTGGGTCGCCCGGATGATGATGTTCGGCCTGTACGCGATGGACGGCACCCCGCCGTTCCACACCATCGCCCTGCACGGCATGGTCCGCGACCAGTTCGGCAAGAAGATGTCGAAGTCCTTCGGCAACGCGGTCAACCCGCTGGACTGGATGGACAAGTACGGCTCCGACGCGGTCCGCTTCACGCTCGCGCGCGGCGCCAACCCCGGCGTGGACGTGCCGATCGGGGAGGACTGGGTCCAGGGCTCCCGCAACTTCGCCAACAAGATCTGGAACGCCACCCGCTTCGCGCTGATGAACGGCGCGACGGTCGAAGGCGAACTGCCGCCCGTCGGGCAGCAGTCGGCGACCGACCGGTGGATCCTGTCGCGGCTGAACGCGACGGTGGCCGAGGTCGACGCGTACTACGAGGACTACCAGTTCGCGAAGCTCTCGGACTCGCTCTTCCACTTCGCGTGGGACGAGGTCTTCGACTGGTACGTCGAGCTGTCCAAGACCACCTTCTTCGCGGGCGGCGAGCAGGCGAAGGTGTCCGCACGCGTCCTCGGCGAGGTCCTCGACGTGACGCTGCGCCTCCTGCACCCGGTCGTCCCCTTCGTCACCGAGACGCTGTGGACCACGCTCACCGGCAAGGAGTCGCTCGTCATCGCGGAGTGGCCGAAGGACTCCGGTTTCCGTGACGCCGGGGCCGAGAAGGAGATCGCGCTCGTCCAGCAGGTCGTCACCGAGGTCCGCCGCTTCAGCTCCGACCAGGGCCTCCAGGCCGGCCAGAAGGTCCCGGCCCGGCTGACCCTGGACGGGACGGCGCTGGCGCCGCACGAGGCGGCCATCCGTCAGCTGCTGCGTCTCCAGCCGGCCGGCCCGGACTTCCACGCCACCGCGTCCCTGCCGGTCGCGGGCGCGAAGGTCGAGCTCGACCTGTCGGGCGCGATCGACATCGAGGCGGAGCGCAAGCGCCTGGCGAAGGACCTGGCGGCGGCCGAGAAGGAGAAGGCGCAGGCGCTCGGCAAGCTCGGCAACGAGGCGTTCCTGGCCAAGGCTCCGGACAACGTGGTCGACAAGATCCGCGGGCGGCTCGCCAAGGCCGAGGCGGACATCGAGCGGATCACCGCGCAGCTCGCGGCCCTGCCGGAGAAGTAGGACCGTACGGTACGACGACGCCGAGGGCCCCCGCGCGAGCCGCGCGGGGGCCCTCGGCGTCGTCACCAGTCCGCCAGGAACTCCTCCAGCAGGTCGAAATTCTCGACGCATTTGCCCGCTCCGAGGGCCACACAGTCCAGCGGGTCGTCCGCCACGAACACCGGGATCCCCACCCCGGCCGAGATCCGCAGATCCATCCCCGGCAGCAGCGCCCCGCCGCCTGTGAGCACGATTCCGTGCTCCATCACATCGTCGGCGAGTTCGGGCGGGCACTCCTCCAACGTCGACTTCACCGCCGTGACGACGGCTTCCGCCGCGTCGTCGAGCGCCGCCCGCACTTCGCTCGCGGTCAGCTCGACGGTGTGCGGCAGCCCGCCGTGGATCTTCTCCCGCCCGCCCACGGCGAACGTGCGGTTCTCCAGTTCCGGGTCCTCCGGCACCGGCCACGCCGAACCGATCGCCAGCTTCACGGCCTCGGCCGTCCGCTCACCGATCAGCAGCCCGTGCTCCTTGCGCACATGGTCGGCTATCGCCGCGTCGAGCCGGTCGCCGCCCACCCGCAGCGACCACGCCGCGACGATCCCGCCCAGCGAGATCACGGCGACCTCGGTGGTGCCGCCACCGATGTCGACCACCATCGAGCCGTGCGCCTTCGACACCGGCAGCCCGGCGCCCATCGCCGCCGCCATCGGCTCGTCGATGAGATGCACCGTGCGGGCACCCACGCGTTCGGCCGCCTGGACGATCGCGCGCTGCTCGACCGGAGTAATACCGCTCGGTACGCACAGGACCATGCGGGGGCGGGGTTTGCGGCCGGGCACGGCCTTGCGGACGAAGTGCCGGATCATTTCCTCGGCGGCCGCGTAGTCGCTGATCACACCACCCTTGAGCGGGCGGATCGCCGTGATCGACCCCGGCGTCCGGCCGATGGTGTTCCTGGCCTCGGTGCCGACCGCGAGGGCGGTGCCGGACCTGGCCTGCACTGCCACCACGGACGGCTCATTGAGGACGATGCCTTTGCCCCGGGCGTAGACGATCGTGTTCGCCGTACCCAGGTCTATACCGATGTCCTTGGCCGTGTCACCCATCTGGAGAACCCTCCGATCGTGGTTTCCCAGGCTGGCACGACATCGCCGGATCCGCCGCCGCAGAGCGTCCGAAGGCGGTCGAAGGGCGGTGCGGAGGTCCTGGCGGGGCGTTGTCAGTGGTGCTCCGTAGACTGGTCCCGTGAGCCAGCTCCCCCCGCACGATGACAGCGACACCCCCGACGACACCCCCGACGGCCCCGACGCCTTCGAAGAGATCGTCCAGGCCGAGACAGGCCGCGACCCCGACCTGGCGGTGATCGAGGCAGGCAGCCGTACGCTGCGCACCCAAGGTGCCCCGCAGCAGGGCGACGGCGTGGCCGGCCGCCCGCAGGACCCGGAGGTGGACAAGGCGCTGCGCGCGGTCGAGCAGGAGCTCCTGGGCCGCTGGCCGGAGACCAAGCTGGACCCGTCGCTCGTCCGCATGGAGGCCCTGATGGACGTGCTGGGCGAGCCCCAGCGCGCGTACCCCTCGGTCCACATCACCGGCACCAACGGCAAGACCAGCACCGCCCGCATGATCGAGGCCCTGTTCGGCGCGTTCGAGCTGCGTACCGGGCGGTACACCAGCCCGCACGTGCAGTCGATCACGGAGCGCATCAGCCTCGACGGCGCCCCGATCGACCCCGAGCGCTTCATCGAGACGTACAAGGACATCCAGCCGTACGTCGAGATGACCGACGGCATGCAGGAGCACCGCCTGTCGTTCTTCGAGACGCTGACGGGCATGGCGTACGCCGCGTTCGCCGACGCGCCCGTCGATGTGGCGGTCGTCGAGGTCGGCATGGGCGGCAGCTGGGACGCGACGAACGTGATCGACGCGTCCGTCGCCGTCGTCACGCCGATCGATCTCGACCACACGGACCGGCTCGGCGGCACGCCCGGCGAGATCGCCGTCGAAAAGGCCGGGATCATCAAGCAGGGCGCCACGGTCATCCTGGCGCAGCAGCCGGTCGACGCGGCCCAGGTCATGCTGAAGAAGGCCGTCGAGGTCGACGCGACGGTCGCCCGTGAGGGCATGGAGTTCGGCGTCGTCTCCCGCGAGATCGCGGTCGGCGGCCAGCTGATCACCCTGCGCGGACTCGGCGGAGAGTACGAAGAGATCTTCCTGCCGCTGCACGGCGCGCACCAGGCGCACAACGCGGCGGTGGCCCTGGCGGCCGTCGAGGCGTTCTTCGGTATCGGCGCGGAGCACACGCGCACGCTCGACAACGAAACGGTCCGCAAGGCCTTCGCGTCGGTCACGTCGCCCGGCCGCCTGGAGGTCGTACGCCGCAGCCCGACCGTCGTCCTGGACGCGGCGCACAACCCGGCGGGCGCGCGGGCGGCCGCGGAGGGCGTCACCGAGGCGTTCAGCTTCAGCCGCCTGATCGGGGTCGTCGGCACGAGCGGCGACAAGGATGTGCGGGGCGTCCTCGAAGCCTTCGAGCCGATCCTCGCCGAGGTGGTCGTCACCCGTAACTCCACGCACCGCGCGATGGACGTCGACGAGCTGGCCGCGATCGCCGTCGAGGTCTTCGGCGACGACCGCGTCCAGGTCGAGCCGCGTCTGGACGACGCCCTGGAGGCGGCCATCACCCTGGCGGAGGAAGAGGGCGAGTTCGCGGGCGGCGGCGTCCTGGTGACCGGTTCCGTGATCACGGTCGGCGAGGCCCGGCTGCTCCTGGGGAGGGGCTGATACCTGTGCGTATGCTCTGCGCGTCCACTCTGATCAGTGAATTCTTCGTGGTGGCCTTCGCCGGCCTGGTCGCGATGAAGTCCGACGACCTGTCGATGACCGCGGTCTGGACGGTCTGCGGCATCGCGATGCTGCTGTCCGTGCTGCTCTGCGGAATGCTCGGCCGGCCGGGCGGGGTGCAGCTCGGCTGGGCGCTCCAGATCGGCCTGATCGCCAGCGGTTTCGTGGTCCCGACGATGTTCTTCCTCGGCGTCGTCTTCGCGGGCCTGTGGTGGGCTTCGATCCACTACGGCCGCAAGATCGACGAAGCGAAGGCGCGGTGGGCGGCGCAGGCGGAGGCGCAGGAGGCGCAGGAGGCGGGGGCGCAGTAGCGCCGCTGTCAGTGCCGGGTGCGGCCCCCGCGGCGTGTCCTTGTAGCCTCTGGACATTGCATCCGCTATGCCCGCAAGGAGCCGTACATGACTCAGCGCACTCTCGTCCTTCTCAAGCCGGACGCGGTCCGACGCGCACTCGTGGGTGAGATCATCAGCCGGATCGAGCGCAAGGCCGGCTGGAAGATCACCGCGCTGGAGATGCGCAGCCTTGATCACGAGACGCTGGAGCAGCACTACGGCGAGCACAAGGGCCGCCCCTTCTACGAGCCGCTGGTCGAGTTCATGTCCTCCGGTCCCGTCGTCGCGCTGGTCGTCGAGGGCGAGCGCGTCATCGAGGGTGTACGCCAGTTGGCGGGTCCGACTGACCCGATCGCGGCAGCGCCCGGCTCCATTCGTGGAGATTTCGGAAGCATCGTCCGGGAGAACCTCATCCACGCCTCGGACTCCGAGGAGTCCGCGGAGCGGGAACTGAAGCTTTTCTTCCCCGGCATTTCCTGACATAGCGTCAGCCAAACAGAGCTCATGGCCTGGGGCGACCGAAGTAATTCGGCCGCCCCCCGGCATATGCGGGAAGATGCGGGGAACGCATCCCTCCGACACGACGTCACCATTACTGGGACGGGCACGTGTTCCACTCACAATGGCGAAGGACCCTCGCACTGCCCATCCGTGCGGGCGGCACTACGATGAAACCCTCCACGCCCGCACCACCCACTTCGCCGTCCTAAAAAGCCAACCGCTCCACTTGGGAAGGCCCGACGCATCCTCATGGGGAACAAGGGGAACTCAATGTCGTTCATCGGCCGTGACATGGCTGTCGACCTCGGGACCGCCAACACGCTGGTGTACGTCAGGGGCAAAGGGATCGTGCTCAACGAGCCCTCCGTCGTCGCCATCAACACCAACACCGGCGGCATCCTCGCCGTAGGTGCCGAGGCCAAGAAGATGATCGGCCGGACGCCGGGCAACATCGTTGCCGTCCGGCCGCTGAAGGACGGCGTCATCGCCGACTTCGAGATCACCGAGCGGATGCTCCGCTACTTCATCCTGAAGATCCACAAGCGCCGCTACCTGGCTCGCCCCCGGGTCGTCGTCTGCGTGCCCTCCGGCATCACCGGAGTCGAGCGCCGCGCCGTCATCGAGGCGTCCACCCAGGCCGGCGCCCGCCAGGTGCACATCATCGAAGAGCCCATGGCCGCGGCCATCGGCTCCGGCCTGCCCGTCCACGAGGCCACCGGCAACATGGTCGTGGACATCGGTGGCGGCACCACCGAGGTCGCCGTCATCTCGCTCGGAGGAATCGTCACGGCACAGTCGATCCGGGTGGCCGGCGACGAGCTGGACAGCTCGATCATCCAGCACATCAAGAAGGAGTACTCCCTCCTGCTCGGCGAGCGCACCGCAGAACAGATCAAGATCACGATCGGCTCGGCGTTCGACCTGGAGAAGGACGAGCACACCGAGATCCGCGGCCGCGACCTCGTCTCCGGTCTCCCCAAGACCGTCGTCATCTCCGCCGCCGAGGTCCGCAAGGCCATCGAGGAGCCGGTCAACGCCATCGTCGACGCCGTGAAGACGACGCTCGACAAGTGCCCGCCCGAGCTCTCCGGTGACGTCATGGACCGCGGCATCGTCCTCACCGGCGGCGGCGCCCTGCTGCGCGGTCTCGACGAGCGCCTGCGCCGCGAGACCGGCATGCCGATCCACATCGCCGAGGACCCGCTCGACTCCGTCGCGCTCGGCGCGGGCAAGTGCGTCGAGGAGTTCGAGGCGCTCCAGCAGGTACTGGACGCCCAGCCCCGGCGATGAGCCGTTCCAACGAATCCGCCGTACGAGGCCTTCCCTCTCGTGCGGCGGATCGTTGATATAGAGACATAAGAATCCGACAGGAAGGCACGGCCGCCGCACGTGAGGGACACACGAGAGAGCCGGCTGCTCCTGGTGCTGCTGATCGCCATCGCATTCGCGTTGATCACGGTGGATATCCGTGGCGGCGAGGAGTCGCCGGTCGACGGTGCCAGGCAGGCCGCCGCCACCGTCTTCGGGCCGGTGGAAAACGCGGTCGCCACAGCTGTCGACCCGATCGGCAACGCCGTCGGTGCCGTTCGGGACTCCGGTGAGCGCCACGACCGCCTCGCCGTCCTTGAGCGCGAGAACGCCGCACTCAAGCAGAAGCTCGGCAGCGACGACCGCAACCGCAGCGGCGTACGACAGCTCGACAAGATGCTCAAGAGAGCCGGCGCCGGCCAGTACGGCATCAAGGGCGCCGAAGTCATCGCGATAGGAGCGGCCCAGGGATTCTCCTGGACCGTCACCATCGACTCCGGCAGCAACGACGGCATCAAGCGCGACATGACCGTACTCAACGGCGACGGACTAGTCGGCCGCGTCACCACCGTAGGCCCGGACGTCGCGACCGTACTGCTCGCCAACGACCCGGACTTCACCGTCGGCACCCGCCTGGAGAAGACCGACGAACTCGGCTTCGCCACCGGCCAGGGCGACCGTCCGCTGCGCGTGCAGATGCTCAACGGCAAGGCCAAGATCAAGGCGGGCGACCGGCTCGTCACCTTCGGCTCGCAGGCCGCCAAGCCGTTCGTGCCCGGCGTCCCGGTCGGCCAGGTCGTACGCGTCGACCCGTCCGGCGGCGACCTCACCCGCACCGTCTACGTCCGCCCGTACGTCGGCTTCACCAAGCTCGACATCGTCGGCGTCGTCGTCCAGGCCCCGCGCCACGACCCGCGAGACATGGTCCTGCCGCCCAAGCCGGCCCGACCGAAGCCCACGCCCACGGTCACCGTCACGGTCACCCCCTCGGCGCCCCCCGCCGACGGCATCGATCCCGCCGACGGCACCGAGTAGGAGCTGAACCTCATGCGCTTCAACCGGATGCTGCTCTCCACCACCCTGGTGATCGTCGCCCTGGTCGTCCAGGTCACCGTCCTCGCCAGGCTCCAACTCCCCGGCGCCGTACCGGACCTGATGCTCCTCACCGTCCTCGGTCTCGCCTTCGTGTACGGCAACACCAGCGGCGCCCTCATCGGTTTCGGCGCGGGCCTCCTCGCCGACCTCGCCCCGCCCGCCGACCACGCCGCCGGCCGCTACGCGCTCGTCCTGTGCGTCATCGGCTACCTCGCCGGACTCGCGAAGCCGGAGAACGGCCAGATCAAGTCCGCGACCGCCCCGATGGTCGCCGTCGTAGCCGCCGCAATCGGCTCCACCCTCCTTTACGCCGGAGTGGGGGCCCTGGTCGGCGACACCGCCGCCCGCCATGTGGGCATCGTGAACCTGCTGTTCACGTCCGCGCTGTACGACCTGCTGCTCGCCCCGTTCGTCGTCCCGGTCATCATGTGGCTCGCCAGACGCGCCGAGAACGATCCGCTCGCCGACAGCCAGAGCGGCAACAACGGCGCCGACGTGGCCAGCGGCTGGCTCGCCTCCGGCACCGGCCTGCGCATCGGCAGCCAGCGCGGGGGACTGAGGGTCAAGGCCGCACGCTCGCGGGCGGCGCGGGCCGGACGTATCAAGGGGGTCAAGCGACTGTGACCAACATTCCCGAGACCGGGCGGACCCCCCGGGTCCAGATCCGGCTCATCATCATCCAAGTGCTCGTCTTCTCCCTCCTGCTCACCCTCGGCGGCCGCCTCTGGTACCTCCAGATCCGCAACGGTGACGAGTACACCGCCGAAGCCGCCGGCAACGGCGTCCAGCAGGTCGTCCAGCCCGCCGTCCGCGGCTCGATCCTCGACGCGCGCGGCGTGCCGCTCGCCGACAACGAGACCCGCCTCGTCGTCTCCGCCAGCCGCACCGAGCTGCTGAAGATGAAGGACGACGGCAAGGCCGTACTGGCCCGCCTCGCCGGCGTACTCGGCATGAAGCCCGAAGAAGTCGCCGGCAAGGTCAGGCTCTGCGACTCCAAGACCCCCAAGCCCTGCTGGAACGGCTCGCCCTACCAGCCGATCCCCGTCACCGACGAGGCCACCACCAAGCAGGCGCTCCAGATCCGTGAGCGCGCCGAGGACTTCCCCGGCATCACCGCCGAGCCGACGGCCGTACGCCGCTACCCCGCCCCGGGCAAGGCGAAGACCTCCCAGGTCCTCGGCTACCTCTCGCCCGTCACCGACGAGGAGATCGAGAAGGCGAAGGACGGCCCGTCGCCGTACCTGCGCTCCGACATGGTCGGCCGCTCCGGACTTGAGCGTACGTACGACAAGGAACTGCGCGGCAAGGCAGGCGTCACCCGCTACGAGGTCGACAACCTCGGCCGCGTCATGGGTGAGGCGGAGAACGACCCGACGGTCCCCGGCTCCAGCGTCGTCACGAGCCTCGACGCCCGGGTCCAGGCCGTCGCCGAGTACGAGCTCCACCAGGCGATGAAAACCGTCCGGAAGGAGACCGACAAGATCACCGGCCGCCCGTACGAGGCCGACGCGGGCGCCGTCGTCGTCATGGAGTCCAAGACCGGCCGCGTCGTCTCGATGGCCTCCCAGCCCGACTACGACCCCAACGCCTGGATCGGCGGCATCTCCGGCAAGGAGTACGCCCGGCTCACCGACAAGAAGTCCAACTACCCGCTGCTCAACCGGGCCATCCAGGGCCAGGCACCCGCCGGCTCCGTCTTCAAGGTGGTGTCGGCGAGCGCGGCCGTGCGGGCCGGCCACCCCTTCGACGGCCTCTACAACTGCAGCAGCTCCTACAGCATGGGCAACCGGAGCTTCGCGAACTTCGAGTCCAAGGGGCACGGCCCCATCTCGCTGGGCGACGCCCTCAAGTTCTCCTGCAACACCGTCTTCTACCGCCTCGGCCACGAGGAGTGGAAGCGTGACGGCGGAATAAAGCCGAAGAAGGACGCCCACGACTGGTTCTACCGGACCGCCCATGACTTCGGATTCGGCGGCGAGACCGGCATCGACCTGCCGAACGAGGTCAAGGGCCGCATCCCCGACCGCCAGTGGAAGCAGAACTTCTGGGAAGCCAACAAGGACTCCTGGTGCAAGCAGGGCAAGAAGGGCGGCAGCTACGTCGAGCAGATCGCCTACGAGAGCTGCCTCGAAGGCAACCAGCTGAAGGCCTTCGACAGCATCAACTTCGCCATCGGCCAGGGTGACGTCCTCATCACCCCCATTCAGCTGGCCACCGCCTACGCCGCCATCAGCAACGGCGGCACCCTCTACAACCCCACCATCGGCAAGGCCGTGATCAGCCCCGACGGCAAGCGGATCGAGGAGATCAAGCCCAAGGCCCACGGCAAGCTGCCGGTCGACGCCGAGACCATCAGCGATCTCGACAAGGGCCTGCGCTCCGTCGTCGAGCCCGGCGGCACCGCCGCCTGGCGGTTCGGCGGCTGGCCTCAGGACAAGATCCCGATGCGGGCCAAGACCGGCACCGCCCAGGTCTACGGCAAGCAGACCACCTCGTGGTTCGCGACCTACACCGACGACTACACGATCGTCATGACGATCTCCCAGGGCGGTACGGGCTCCGGCGCCTCCGGACCCGCCGTACGCAACATCTACGACGCCCTCTACGGCGTCAGCGACGACGGCGACATCAACCCGAAGAAGGCCCTGTTGCCCAAGCCGCAGAAGGACCTCCCGAAGATCGGTACGGACGGCTCCATCGACGCCCCGGAGATCCGGCCGTACGTACCCGAGAAGCCCAAGGACCCGGCTGCCGACCAGCAGATCGCGATCGGCAGGAGTGGCGACTGATGTCCGGCCCGCACGGTTTCTCCGTCCAGCGGTACGCCCCCGAGCGCGGCACCCTCGCCAAGCTCACCGCACGCGACTCCATGGTGCGCCGGCTCGACTGGCCGCTGCTCTGGGCGTCGCTCGCGCTGTCCGTCATCGGCGCGCTGCTCGTCTGGTCCGCGACCCGCACGCGTGACCAGCTCAACCAGGGCGACCCGGAGTACTTCCTCTGGCGCCACGTCCTCAACACCGGCATCGGCCTCGTGCTGATGATCGGCACGATCTGGCTGGGACACCGCACCCTGCGCGGGGCGGTGCCGGTGCTGTACGGGCTGTCGGTGGTGCTGGTCCTGCTCGTCCTCACGCCGCTCGGCGCGACCATCAACGGCGCGCACGCCTGGATCGTGATCGGCGGCGGGTTCTCGCTCCAGCCCTCCGAGTTCACCAAGATCACGATCATCCTGATCATGGCCATGCTGCTCGCCGCCCGCGTCGACGCGGGCGACCAGGAACATCCCGACCACCGCACCGTGGTCAAGGCCCTGTGCCTCGCCGTCGTACCGATCGTCGTCATCATGCTGATGCCCGACCTCGGCTCCGTCATGGTCATAGCGGTCATCATCCTGGGGGTACTGCTCACCTCCGGGGCGTCCAACCGCTGGGTCCTCGGCCTCATCGGCACGGGCGCCGTCGGCGCCGTCGTCGTCTGGCAGCTCGGTGTTCTCGACGAGTACCAGATCAACCGCTTCGCCGCGTTCGCCAACCCCGAACTCGACCCGGCGGGCGTCGGCTACAACACCAACCAGGCGCGCATCGCGATCGGCTCCGGCGGCCTCACCGGCACCGGCCTCTTCAAGGGCAGCCAGACGACCGGACAGTTCGTACCCGAGCAGCAGACCGACTTCGTCTTCACCGTCGCGGGCGAGGAGCTCGGCTTCCTGGGCGCGGGCTTGATCCTTCTCCTCCTCGGCGTGGTGCTGTGGCGCGCCTGCCGCATCGCCCGCGAGACGACCGAGCTGTACGGCACGATCGTCGCCGGCGGCATCATCGCCTGGTTCGCCTTCCAGTCGTTCGAGAACATCGGGATGACGCTCGGCATCATGCCGGTGGCGGGACTGCCGCTGCCGTTCGTGTCGTACGGCGGCTCGTCGATGTTCGCGGTCTGGGTCGCGATCGGACTGCTCCAGTCGATCAGGGTGCAGCGGCCCCTAACGGCATAGCCTCTGCCCACGATTCCGATTCACGTCTAGATTCGATTCATGGCGGACACGAAGCGTGAGATCGAGCGGAAGTACGAGGCCGCGGCGGATGCCAGTGGCGAGACCCGGCTGCCCGACCTGACCAAGGTGGCCGGCGTCTCGTCCGTACGGGACAAAGGCGTCGCGGAACTCGACGCCGTCTACTACGACACGGACGATCTGCGCCTCGCCGCGGACTCCATCACCCTGCGCCGCCGCACCGGCGGCGACGACGCCGGCTGGCACCTCAAGCTCCCGGTCTCCCCGCACGTACGCGACGAGATCCGCTCGCCGCTGGCGGACGACCTGCCACCCGCCCTGGCCGCCCTGATCCGGTCCCGGACCCGCGCGGAGCCGGTCGTTCCCGTCGTACGGCTGCGCAGTGTGCGCGACGTACGCCACCTCCTGGACGCCGGGGGCGACCTGCTCGCCGAGGTCAGCGTCGACACCGTCACCGCGCAGCGGATCGGCGTCGACGCCGCCGGCGCCACCGCCCGCTGGACCGAGGTCGAGGTCGAGCTCGCCGACGAGGGTGACCCGGACCTCCTCGACGCGGTCGAGAAGAAACTCCGCAAGGCCGGCCTGCGCCCCGCCACGTCGGAGTCCAAGCTGGCCAGGGCGCTCGCGGACACGGCGCCGTCGTGGAAGAGGCCGGGGGAGGAGAAGCCGGACCGGACCGCGGGCGATCACGTCCTCGCGTACCTGCGCGAGCAGTACACGTCGCTGGTGGCGTACGACCCGGCCGTGCGACGGGACCTGCCCGACTCCGTGCACCAGATGCGCGTCGCCACCCGCCGGCTGCGCAGCGCCCTGCGGACGTACCGCAAGGTCCTGGACCGGGCGGTCACCGACCCGGTCGTCGAGGAGCTCAAGTGGCTGGCGCGGGAACTGGGCGCCGACCGCGACCAGGAGGTGCTGGACGCCCGGCTCCGCGCCCGGATCGACGACGTACCCGAAACGCTCCTCATGGGCCCGGTAAGCGGACGGCTCCGCATCTGGTCCGTGGCCGGCCGGGAGGGCGTACGCGCCAAGACCCTCGCGGCACTCGACAGCCGGCGGTACCTGGACCTCCTCACCGCCCTGCACGCCCTGCTGACCGATCCGCCGCTGCGCCCCGCCGCGAAGAGGTCTGCCGCCGAGGTCCTGCCCAAGGCGGTCCTCAAGGACTACGGCCGGCTGGCCCACCGCATGGAGCCCGCCCTCTCACTGCCCCACGGCGAGGAGCGGGACCGGGCCATGCACAGCGCGCGCAAGGCCGCCAAGCGCACCCGTTACGCCGCCGACGCCGCCCGGCCCACGCTCGGGAAGCCCGCCAAGCGGTTCGCGAAGCGGGTGAAGGCCGTCCAGTCCGTACTGGGGGAGCACCAGGACAGCGTGGTGGCCCGCGAGACCCTGCGCACCCTGGCCGCCCAGGCCCACGGGGCGGGCGAGACAGCGTTCACCTGGGGGCTGCTGTACGGGCGGGAGGAAGCGGCGGCGCAGGCGCGGGAGCGGCAGCTGCCGGTGGCGTGGGCCAAGGCTTCCAAGCCGAAGCCGCGGGCGCGACTCCGGGCATAACCGCACGGGTGGTCGGTCGTTTTGTCGGTGCACGGCTTCCCCGCACGCGCGGCGGTATTCCGATCGCCGTGAGGGGGGCGGTTCCAGGCGGGTTACGCTAGACAGTCGTCCCCCAGCCAGCTCAGGAAAGTTCTCGATGTCTGTCGATTCGGTCTTCCCACAGCTCGAAGCTCTGCTCCCGCATGTGCAGAAGCCCATCCAGTACGTCGGCGGTGAGCTCAACTCCACCGTCAAGCCGTGGGACTCCTGCGATGTGCGCTGGGCGCTCATGTACCCCGACGCGTACGAGGTCGGGCTGCCCAACCAGGGCGTAATGATCCTTTACGAGGTACTGAACGAGCGCGAGGGGGTTCTGGCCGAGCGCACCTACAGCGTGTGGCCCGACCTCGAGTCGCTCATGCGTGAACACGGTGTGCCGCAGTTCACGGTGGACGCACACCGGCCGGTCCGCGCCTTCGACGTCTTCGGGCTCAGCTTCTCCACCGAGCTCGGCTACACCAACATGCTCACCGCCCTGGACCTGGCGGGCATCCCGCTGGAGTCCAAGGACCGTACGCTCGACGACCCGATCGTCCTCGCGGGCGGGCACGCCGCCTTCAACCCCGAGCCGATCGCGGACTTCATCGACTGCGCGGTGATCGGTGACGGCGAGCAGGCCGTCCTGGAGATCACCGAGATCGTCCGCGCCTGGAAGGCCGAGGGCCGTCCCGGCGGGCGTGACGAGGTGCTGCTGCGGCTGAGCAAGACCGGTGGCGTGTACGTTCCGCGCTTCTACGACGTCGAGTACCTGCCCGACGGGCGTATCGGCCGCGTCGTACCGAACCGGTCAGGCGTGCCGTGGCGGGTCAGCAAGCACACCGTCATGGACCTCGACGAGTGGCCCTACCCGAAGCAGCCCCTGGTTCCCCTCGCGGAGACCGTCCACGAGCGGATGTCTGTCGAGATCTTCCGCGGCTGCACCCGCGGCTGCCGTTTCTGCCAGGCCGGCATGATCACGCGCCCCGTGCGGGAGCGAAGCATCACCGGCATCGGCGACATGGTGGAGAAGGGCCTGAAGGCGACCGGTTTCGAGGAGGTCGGCCTGCTCTCCCTCTCCTCGGCCGACCACACCGAGATCGCGGAGGTCGCGAAGGGTCTCGCCGACCGGTACGAGGAAGACAAGATCGGCCTCTCCCTGCCGTCGACCCGCGTGGACGCGTTCAACATCGACCTCGCGAACGAGTTGACCAGGAACGGGCGCCGGTCCGGCCTGACCTTCGCTCCCGAGGGCGGTTCGGAGCGTATCCGCAAGGTCATCAACAAGATGGTCTCGGAAGAGGACCTCATCCGGACGGTCTCGACGGCGTACGGCAACGGGTGGCGTCAGGTGAAGCTGTACTTCATGTGCGGCCTGCCGACCGAGACCGACGAGGACGTTCTCCAGATCGGTGACATGGCCGTCAAGGTCATCGCCGAGGGCCGCAAGGTGTCCGGCCAGAACGACATCCGCTGCACGGTGTCGATCGGCGGATTCGTCCCCAAGCCGCACACCCCGTTCCAGTGGGCCCCGCAGCTCTCCGCCGAGGAGACGGACGCCCGCCTGGAGAAGCTGCGCGACAAGATCCGCGGCGACAAGAAGTACGGCCGCTCCATCGGTTTCCGCTACCACGACGGCAAGCCCGGCATCGTCGAGGGCCTGCTCTCGCGCGGCGACCGGCGCATCGGCTCCGTCATCCGCGCGGTCTACGAGGGCGGCGGCCGCTTCGACGGCTGGCGCGAGTACTTCAGTTACGACCGCTGGATGACCGCCGCCGAGAAGACGCTGCCGGACTTCGGCGTGGACGTCGACTGGTACACGACGCGTGAGCGTACGTACGAGGAGGTCCTGCCCTGGGACCACCTGGACTCCGGTCTCGACAAGGACTGGCTCTGGGAGGACTGGCAGGACTCGCTCGACGAGACCGAGGTCGAGGACTGCCGCTGGACCCCGTGCTTCGATTGCGGCGTGTGTCCTCAGATGGATACGCAGATCCAGATCGGCCCCACGGGCAAGAAGCTGCTGCCGCTGACGGTCGTGAAGTAGCCGTAACGCAGGGGAAGGCCCGGCCTCTTGGCCGGGCCTTCGTGCGTGCCGGGCACAATGGCGCGATGCCGCAACTCATAGCCCCTGACGTCCGCTTTCGTGCCTCCTTCCTCGACGCGATGAAGGAATTCCAGACCGCGGACGAGTACGCCGGTGTCACCCTCACTCGCGAACTCGCTGTGTACGGCGACACCTTTCTCGGGCGCATCCACCTGCGTCACCGCCTCACGCCCCAACTGCGGGAAACGGGCGGGCACATCGGTTACGGTGTCCGGCCCGGCGCCCGCCGCCAGGGCCATGCCACCGCGATGCTGCGCGCCTGCCTGCCGTACGCCCGTGAGCTCGGCATCGAGTCCGTGCTGCTGACCTGCGACCGCGACAACGCGGGGTCGCGCAGGGCCATCGAGGCGAATGGTGGTGTCTTCGAGAACGAGCGCGAAGGAAATCTCCGATTCTGGATCCGGACGGCCGGCTGACGCGTCTTTGCGGGTATGGACTTTGAGAAGCGGCCCCAGCCGCAGCCGCCCGCGCCGCGGCGCGAGGTGCCGCAGGCGGAGGGCTGTCTGACTGCCGTCATCAGGATCCCCGTGCGCATCGTCGTGCTGGTTCTGGTCGTCCCGGTGCGGATGCTGTGGGACCTGCTCACCGTCTGCGGGAAGGCGGTCGGCCGCGCGCTCGCCGCGGTGTTCCGAGTGCTGGTCGTGACACCGCTGGTGTGGCTGTACGGGAAGGTTCTCGTTCCGGTTGCCAAGGCCTTGGGGTACGTCGCGCATGCCGTGCTCGTCGTGCCGGTGGTGTGGCTGTACCGGCAGGTGCTGACCCCGCTCGGGCACGGACTGGTCTGGCTCGGGCGCACGGTCGGGCATGCGATCGCGGCCGCCGCGCGTGCGGTGGGTGTGGCAGTGGTTTGGGTGGTCCGGACGTTCGCTGTGGTTCCGCTGGTGTGGCTGTACGCGTACGTCCTCGCGCCGGTCGGACGCGGACTCGGCCGGCTGGGCAGGGCGTTGTGGGAGTACGTACTCGCTCCGCTGGGGCGGGGTGTCGCGTGGCTGGCCGCCGGTCTCGGGCGCGGGCTCGCCTGGGTGGCGAACGCGGTGTTCGTGTGGCCGTGGGTGGCGTTGTGGCGGTACGTGCTTGCTCCGGTGGGGCGGGGTGTCGCGTGGCTGGCCGGCGGGCTGTGGCGTGGGGTGGTCTGGTGCGTCATGACGGTGCTGGTGGCGCCCGTCGCGTGGTTGTGGCGCGTCGTGCTGGTGCCGGTGGGGCGCGAGACCGGTGCCGCGTTCGGGCACGCCTGGCGCATCGCGGGGTACATCTCCCGGGCCGTCGGGCGGGCGCTGAAGTGGCTCGGGTGGAATCTGGTCGGGCGGCCGGTGCGGTGGGTATGGCTCGGCGTGTGTACGCCGGTGGGGCACTGGGTGCGTGACAGCGTCTGGGCGCCGGTGAAGCGTGCGGGCCTCGAAGCGGGCCGGGCGGCGCGCGGGGCGCTGCGGAGCGCCCGGGAAACGGTGCGCCGGGCGCGGCGCGACGCGTGGCGTGCGCTGGTCGGAGGGCCTGCGGACACGTGGCCGTCGGAGCGCGAGGCGGTGCGGCAGCGCGGGCCCGTCGACCCGGGGGAGGCCCCCGGAAGGCCGGGAATCGGTCGCAGCCTGGGCCCGGTGGAGCCGCAGCCCCTGTCCGGCCGTGCCCCTGTCGTGGAGCACTCGCCCCATCCCTCCGGGCTGCGGCCGGGCCCGGCCGCCGAGGCCGTGGAACCGGGGCGGGCTCCTGCGCGTACTCTGGGTAGTAAGACGACTGCCCCCAGCGCGGCACCCGCATCGTCCGAGATCTCCTTGCTTGAAGGAAAGACAGTCAACAAGCAGGGGTGAGCCGGCCGGCGGGACGGACGCGAGGGGACGCCCCCACGCCGGAGGGTGACGCGCGGACAGCGCGTCGCCCCGCACGAGGAGAAGAACCACTGGGCAAGCGACAGCCCGAAGGCCCGCCGCCCGCACCGGCGGTGCAGCGCATCCGACTGCGCTACACCAAGCGCGGCCGCCTCCGGTTCACCAGCCACCGCGACTTCCAGCGCGCCTTCGAGCGGGCGCTGCGACGCGCCGACGTACCCATGGCGTACTCGGCGGGTTTCACCCCGCACCCGAAGGTCTCGTACGCCAATGCCGCACCCACCGGCACGGGCAGTGAGGCCGAGTACCTGGAGATCGCACTGACCGCCACGCGCGACGCCGGTGAGCTGCGCGAGCTGCTCAACGAGTCGCTGCCGGACGGGCTCGACATCACGGACGCGGTCGAAGCGCGTACGTCGGGTCTCGCCGACCGGCTGCAGGCCTCCGTATGGGAGATGCGGCTCGACGGCGTTACTCCCGAGGACGCGGAGAAGGCCGTCGGCGCCTTCCTCGCCGCCGAGAGCGTCGAGGTCCAGCGCCGGACCAAGAACGGCATGAGGTCCTTCGACGCACGCAGCGCCGTCGCTGATCTGCAGGCCGTCCGTCCCTCGTCCGATAGGCCGGAGGACAAGCCCTGTGCGATACTGCGGCTGGTTGTTCGGCATTTGACACCCGCCGTACGACCCGACGACGTCCTGTCCGGTCTCCGAGCTGTGGCCGACCTGGCGCCGCCGGTCCCCGCAGCGGTGACCAGGCTGGCGCAGGGGCTCTTCGACGAGGAGTCCGGCACGGTGACCGACCCGCTCGCGCCCGACCGCGAGGCAGTCACGGCCGCCACACCCACGGCCGCCGGACTGACCGCCGCGAAGGCGCCGGAAGGTGCAGGTTCCGCGTAGGGCGGTCGTTGTAGCGCAGCCCTGGTACTCGGGAGCCACCTGGGTCGGGCAGCGCACTGACCACGAAGACTTTCGCCAGGCCGTACGCATACCGCGTACGGAACCGGCGAGCTAGACAACAGCTCCCGTGCGGCGCCCGCGCCCCGGACGGCGGTACCGCGCTCATCGCGCGGACCGGACCGGACCGGAATCAGGTGTGGCGCCCGGGAGCGTGACGGGAGAACCGCCCGCATGCTTGAGCCGATCGATTCCACCGAGCCCTCGGAAGGAACCGCGCGTAACGCGCGTACCGCCGGGGAGACCGACAACAACCATTCGCCCAGCGACACGCTGCCGCCGCGCCGCCGGCGCCGCGCGGCCTCGCGTCCTGCCGGACCTCCGTCCGGTGACGCGAAGGCCGTAGTGACCGCCGAGACTGTAGAGGCCGCGGCTCCGGCCATACCGGCCGGAGAGGGTGCCGCCGTGAGCGAGCCCGCAGAGAGCACACACCCCACCAAGAGCACCGAGAGCACCGAGAGCACCGAGAGCGCAGAGGCCGCGCCGCCGGCCCGTGCGCGCCGCCGTGCCACCCGTAAGGCGACCGCGCCCGCCGGTGCGCCGAAGGCCGCCGAGGTGGAGGAGGCCCCCGCGGCCCCCGCCGCGGTTGAGGAGCCCGCCGCGGACGAGGCCGCTGCGCCGGCCCGTACGCGCCGTCGTGCGACGCGCAAGGCGACGGCTCCGGCCGGTGCGCCGAAGAGCGAAGAGACGGCCCCTGAGCCCGAGGCCGAGCCCGCCGCTGCGGCCGAGGTCGCGGAGGAGGCAGCTGCGCCGGCCCGTACGCGCCGCCGTGCCACCCGTAAGGCGACCGCGCCCGCCGGTGCGCCGAAGCCCGCCGAAGCCGAGCCTGAGGCCGAGGCTGAGGTGACCGAGGCCCCCGCCGCTGTGGAGGCCCCTGAGGCCCCCGCCGCCGACGAGGCTGCCGAAGAGGCGCCGCGTGGGCGTGGCCGTCGTCGCGCGACCCGTAAGGCGACCGCGCCCGCCGGTGCGCCGAAGCCGGCCGAGGCGGAGGCCGAGGCCGCAGAAGAGGCGCCTGCCGCTGCCGAGCCCGCCGCCCCGGCGGAGCCGGTGGCCGCGCAGGCCGAAGAGGCACCCCGTGGCCGTACGCCGCGTCGTCGCGGTGGTCGTAAGGCCGCCGACGAGGCCGCTGCCGCGGAGTCGGCCGCGCCGAAGCCCGCAGCCGAGGAGCCGGCGCGTTCGCGCCGCCGTGCCGCGGGCCCCGCCGTGGCCGTGTTCCAGGCCCCGGTCTTCACCGAGCCGATGTTCCAGACCCCCGAGACGGCCGCGGCTGCCGCTGCTGCCCGGGTGTCGGAGCCGGACTACATCGAGGACGTGGAAGAGGACGAGGAGGCGGAGGAGACCGTCACCATCGAGGCCCCGCCCGCGCCGCAGGTACGGGAGCGCGGCCGCCGTCGCCGTCGCCGCGGCGAGCCTTCCGCGGACGAGCGCGACGAGCGTGCCGAGCGGCCCGCTCGTGCTGAGCGCGCCGAGCGTGCCGAGCGCGTCGTCGAGGCCGCCCCGGAGCCGGAGGAGCCCGCCGAGGCCCTTGAGGAAGAGCGCGAAGAAGAGGCGCGCGACGAGTCGGAGGAGGCCGAGGACCGCAGGGCGCGTCGTCGTCGCCGCGGTGGCCGTCGCCGCCGTCGTGGCGAGCTCGCCGACGCGGAGGAGGCCGAGGAGGAGCCGTACACCTCCGAGGAGGCTGCCGCCGCCGAGCGCGCCGAAGAAGAGGAAGAGCGCGCCGAGGAGGAGGAAGACGAGTCGGGTGCGGGTTCCGCGTCCAGCCGTCGCCGCCGTCGCCGTCGCCGTCGTAGCGGTGAGGCGGGCCCCGAGGCCGAGGTCAACGGTGTCGACGACCCGGAGCGTACGGTCGTCAAGGTCCGTGAGCCGCGAAAGAAGGAAGCAGCGGAGCGCGAGCCCGGCACCGGCTTCGACGAGGTCCAGTCCATCAAGGGCTCGACCCGTATGGAGGCGAAGAAGCAGCGCCGCCGCGAGGGCCGTGAGCAGGGCCGCCGCCGCGTCCCGATCATCACCGAGGCCGAGTTCCTGGCGCGCCGCGAGGCCGTCGAGCGCGTGATGGTCGTACGCCAGAACGGCGACCGCACCCAGATCGGCGTGCTCGAGGACAACATCCTCGTCGAGCACTACGTCAACAAGGAGCAGGCGAGCTCGTACGTCGGCAACGTCTACCTGGGCAAGGTCCAGAACGTACTGCCGTCGATGGAGGCCGCCTTCGTCGACATCGGCAAGGGCCGCAACGCCGTCCTGTACGCCGGTGAGGTGAACTTCGACGCGCTGGGCATGGGCCACGGCCCCCGCCGCATCGAGTCCGCCCTCAAGTCCGGCCAGTCGGTCCTCGTGCAGGTCACGAAGGACCCGATCGGCCACAAGGGCGCCCGCCTGACCAGCCAGGTCTCGCTGCCCGGCCGCTACCTGGTCTACGTGCCCGAGGGCTCGATGACCGGCATCAGCCGCAAGCTGCCCGACACCGAGCGCGCGCGTCTGAAGACCATCCTCAAGAAGATCGTTCCCGAGGACGCGGGCGTCATCGTGCGCACCGCCGCCGAGGGCGCGAGCGAGGACGAGCTGCGCCGCGACGTCGAGCGTCTGCAGCAGCAGTGGGAAGACATCCAGAAGAAGTCGAAGAGCACCGGCGCGACCAGCGGTCCGACGCTCCTCTACGGCGAGCCGGACATGACCGTCCGCGTCGTGCGCGACATCTTCAACGAGGACTTCTCGAAGGTCATCGTCAGCGGTGACCAGGCGTGGGAGACCATCCACGGTTACGTCAACCACGTCGCCCCGGACCTGACGGACCGGCTCTCGCGCTGGACGTCGGAGGTCGACGTCTTCGCGACGTACCGGATCGACGAGCAGCTGATGAAGGCGCTGGACCGCAAGGTCTACCTGCCGAGCGGCGGTTCGCTGGTCATCGACAAGACCGAGGCGATGATCGTCGTCGACGTCAACACCGGCAAGTTCACCGGGCAGGGCGGCAACCTCGAAGAGACCGTCACCAGGAACAACCTGGAGGCGGCCGAGGAGATCGTGCGTCAGCTGCGGCTGCGCGACCTGGGCGGCATCGTCGTCATCGACTTCATCGACATGGTCCTGGAGTCGAACCGCGATCTGGTGCTGCGGCGTCTGCTGGAGTGCCTGGGACGCGACCGTACGAAGCACCAGGTCGCCGAGGTCACCTCGCTGGGCCTGGTCCAGATGACGCGCAAGCGGGTGGGCCAGGGTCTGCTGGAGTCCTTCTCCGAGACCTGCGTGCACTGCAACGGGCGTGGCGTGATCGTGCACATGGAGCAGCCGGCGGTTGTCGGTGGCGGTGGCGGCGGCAAGCGTGCCAAGAAGCGCGGCCGTGGTGCGGAGGCCGAGCACGAGCACGTGGAGTCGATCGAGGCCGAGATCGAGGCCGAGATCGAAGCCGAGACCGAGGCTGAGCTCGCCGCCGAGGTGGCTGAGCCGATGGCGCTTGCCGAGCCCGAGTTCGTGCCGGACGAGGAGCTCTACAGCAGCCCGGCGGAGGCCGAGGCGGCTGCGGGCGGCCGTGGTCGTTCGCGTCGTCGCGCGTCGCGCAAGGCGACGGCTCCGGCCGGTGCGCCGAAGGCGGCCGCCGAGCCGGTGTACGCCGAGGAGCCTGCTCCGGAGCCCGCGGTCGTGGCCGAGCCCGAGCCCGAGCCCGTGGTCGAGCCCGCGCCCGAGCCCGTGGTGCAGGAGGCCGCCCCGGCCCGTACGCGCCGTCGTGCGACGCGCAAGGCGACGGCCCCGGCAGGTGCGCCGAAGGCCGCTGACGTCGCGGCCGACGAGGCGGTCCAGGTCCTCGCTCCGGCCCCCGTGGCCGAGGAGCCGAAGGCCGAGGAGCCCGAGGCAGCCGCTGAGCCGGTGGCCGAGGCCCCGGTCGGGGAGCCGGCGGTGGAGGAGCCCGCAGCGGCGGCTCCGCCGCGTGCGCGCCGTCGTGCGACCCGCAAGGCGTCCGCTCCCGCGGGCTCGCCCAAGGGTGCGGAAGAGGCGGCCGTGCTGGTCGTCGAGGCGCCGGTGACGGAAAAGGCCGCCGAGGCAGAGGCCGGTGCCGAAACCGGTGCCGAAGCCGAAGCCGAGGTCGCGGCTCCGGTCAAGAAGGCGGCGCGTAAGACCGCCGCCAAGAAGGCCCCCGCGAAGAAGGCGGCGCCCGCCAAGAAGGCGGCCGCGAAGAAGACGACCGCCAAGAAGACGACGGCCAAGAAGGCGTCGGCTTCGAAGAAGACCTCGGCTGCGGAGCAGCAGTCGCAGTCGGCGGTGTCGGCCCCGACGGAGGACTGACCGCAAGGTCGTACGGCATAACGACTGAGGGCCGCTCCCCGTCATGGGGGGCGGCCCTCGGGCGTACTACGGCGGTGGCTAGCGCTTCAGGCGTTCCGCCATGGCCTTGCCCACCCGCACCCGGTCGATCCGCAGGGTGAACTGCTCGCCGCCGGCCGTCGGTCTCGCGTACCAGGGCAGGCCGAGGCGCCGCCACCGGCCGGCTTCCATGTTCGGGCGTGCGGGCACGGGCGCGAGCCAGGCGGCACCGCCCGCTCCCGCCAGCGTCAGGGACGCTGTCCAGGTGCCGGCCGCGAGGCCGGAGACGGGGACGTGCGCGGTGAACCCCTTGTCCCGTGCTGCCCCGCGGGCGGTGACGGCGAAGTCGACGAGTGCGCCCTCCTCGCTGCTCAGCCGTACGCTCAGCGCGCCGAGCGGCAGCGTGGCCAGCTTCCACGAGCCGGTGATCTCCAGAGTCGCCGTATCGGTCTTCGACCAGGCGACACCGTCGATACGGAACTTGTCCGCGACGCGGTGCTTGTTCTCGCCGACATCGACGGTGAGGTTGCTGTACGGCTTGGTGAAGTAGAGGGCGACAGCCATGGTGCCGTCGCCCTGACCCACGACATGCGTGGCCGGCTTGGCGTCGACCTCGGGCAGACGCTTGTTGCCGAAGCGGATCTCGCGGGTGACGCCGTCGGTGTCGAGTGCGACGAAGACGTCCCACAGGCCGCGCGGCAGCCGCCCGCCGTCGGCGACGGAGAGCAGGTCCGCGGTCACGGAGAAGCCCGCGTCGGCGTAGGTGTACGCCCCGCCGTCCTCGTCCGCGCCGAGCCCGGCCGTCCTCGCCGGCTCCGCCGGTACGCGGTGCTCGGCCTTGCTGTCCCGCTCGCGCAGTACCAGCTCGACACCGGTGCGCTCGCCGGGGACGCGCCGCAGGTAGGCGTGGCCGGTCAGCGTCAGCCGGGTGCCGTCGAGCGATACGGAGTCGAGCCGGTGGCGCGCCTGGAGCTCGCGGGTGATGTCGAAACAGGCGTCGGGGATGCTGAGCCCGGTGTCGCGGAAGAACGGCATACGTGCGTACGCACTGCCGTCCTCCACCAGGACATCGGGGGAGGTACCGGCGCTCTTGTGGGCCTGCTCGGCGCGCTCCAGCTCCAGTAGCTCCGTGAGCATGCCGCGCTGGATCAGCTCGCAGCGCAGCCGGGTGATGGCATTGACGCGGGTCTTGAGCGACTCGGGGTACGAGCCCGACAGCATGTCGCGCAGTTCGCCGAGGTTGTTCTCCTGGACCGCGCGATCGGTCTCCCGCTCGATGTGCAGCAGCGCGTGGTACATGTCGATCGTCAGGTGACGGTGCATCAGTGCGTCGCGGTCGGGCCCGGGAGGGACGTTCTCCTCGACCAGGTCGACCATCATGCGCAGGGCGCGGATGCGCTCCTCCGCGCCGCGCGTGGTGACGGTGATGTTCTGGCCGTCGTCCCGCCTGACGATGAAGAGGCATTCGTAGTCGGCGACGACCGAGATGCCGTCGGCACGCAGATAGGCGAGAGCGGTGAAGAGCTGGTCCTCGCACACTTTGTAACCGGTGGGGAAGCGCAGTCCGTGACGCTCGATGAGGTCCCGGCGAAACAGCTTGAGCGGGTTGAGCGCCCAGTACACCCGGGAGCTGAAGACGTCGGTGCGCGGCTGATTCCGTACGAACATCGAGGCGGGCGCGGAGCGTCCGTTGACGCCGACCATCTTGCCGAGCACCACATCGGTCTTGTTCGTCTCGGCGGCCGCGAGCAGCCGCTCAAGGGTCTCTTCGCCGAGGTAGTCGTCGGCGTCGAGGAAGAAGATGTACCGGCCCCTGGCGCGGTCGAGTCCCACATTGCGCGGGGCGGAGGGGCCGCCGGAGTTCTCCTGGTGGATGACCTGGAAGAGCCCCGGGTAGTCGGCGGCGAAGCGCTCCAGCTCTTTGCCCGTGGTGTCGGTGGAGCCGTCGTTGACCGTGATGATTTCCATCCGGTCGTGCCCGATCGACTGCTCGACGACCGAAGTGAGGGTTCGAGTCAGGTAGGGCATGGCGTTGTAGGCGCCGATGATCACGGATATGTCAGGGTTGGTCACAGGTGATTCCCCGTTCCGGCGGCTCGATGAGCTCTGCCGCGAACGCGGGAAGGGCCGGCCGCCGTGCTACCGGCCCTTGCAGGACCTATTGGACGCGATGAAGATCTTCACGTGAAGGTACTTCATGTGAGGGCGGAGTGAAGTCTTCCGACTCGCCTGTACCTGCCTGAACCCATCGGCGCCGCGCCCCTCGCCCGGCCGCGGTGGGGCCGGTTTGACCCCTCAACACGGGGCCCGTACTCTTGACCGTCGGCGTGTTTTTGTGCACGCCATCTCCTGAGCACCTCCCTTCCGGCACTCCTTCGGTGTGCTGTTAGAGGCCGCTCGTCCATTCGGATTCGTCGCGGGCCCCGGCCCGTGCGAGCGGCTGGCATCAGGGGTCCCCGTCCCGAGCGAAAGAGAGATCAGCGTGTACGCCATCGTGCGCAGCGGTGGTCGCCAGCACAAGGTTGCTGTCGACGACATCGTTGAGGTTGACAAGATTCCCACGGCCAAGGTTGGCGACACGGTCGAGCTCTCGACCCTGCTCGTGGTCGACGGCGACTCCGTCACCAGCGACCCGTGGGTTCTGGCCGGCATCAAGGTCACCGCCGAGGTCGTGGACCACCACAAGGGTGCCAAGATCGACATCCTTCGGTACAAGAACAAGACCGGCTACCGCCGTCGCCAGGGTCACCGCCAGCAGTACACGGCGATCAAGGTCACCGGTATCCCCACGGCTGCGAAGTAAAGGGACTGAGACATGGCACACAAGAAGGGCGCATCGTCCACTCGGAACGGTCGCGATTCCAATGCCCAGCGGCTCGGCGTGAAGCGCTTCGGCGGTCAGGCCGTCAACGCCGGTGAGATCCTGGTCCGCCAGCGCGGCACCCACTTCCACCCGGGCTCGGGCGTCGGCCGTGGTGGCGACGACACGCTGTTCGCGCTCGCCGCCGGTGCGGTGGAGTTCGGCACGCACCGTGGCCGCAAGGTTGTGAACATCGTTCCGATCGCCGAGTAATTCCGGCTTTCGTCGAGCGGTACGCACAGCACTTTCCGAGGGCGGACGCACTTTCCCGGGTAACGGGGAAGCGCGGCCGCCCTTGGCGTGTTACGTATGTAGACATTTCCGTATGTACTGGAGGACCCACCCATGACCACCTTCGTGGACCGCGTCGAACTGCATGTCGCCGCGGGTAACGGAGGCCACGGCTGCGCCTCCGTACACCGTGAGAAGTTCAAGCCGCTCGGCGGCCCGGACGGCGGCAACGGCGGGCGTGGCGGCGACGTCACCCTCGTCGTCGACCAGTCCGTGACCACCCTGCTGGACTATCACCACAGCCCCCACCGCAAGGCCACCAACGGCCAGCCCGGCGCGGGCGACAACCGCTCCGGCAAGGACGGCCAGGACCTGATCCTGCCCGTCCCCGACGGCACGGTCGTCCTGGACACGGACGGCAACGTCCTGGCCGACATGGTCGGCCACGGCACGACGTACGTCGCCGGTGAGGGCGGCCGCGGCGGCCTCGGCAACGCGGCGCTGGCCTCGGCCCGCCGCAAGGCGCCCGGCTTCGCTCTGCTCGGTGAGCCGGGCAAGGGCGGCGACATCGTCCTGGAGCTCAAGACCGTCGCCGACGTGGCGCTGGTCGGCTACCCGAGCGCCGGCAAGTCCTCGCTGATCTCCGTACTCAGCGCGGCCAAGCCGAAGATCGCGGACTACCCGTTCACCACGCTCGTACCCAACCTCGGTGTCGTCACGGCGGGTTCGACCGTCTACACGATCGCGGACGTGCCGGGTCTGATCCCCGGCGCGAGCCAGGGCCGTGGCCTGGGCCTGGAGTTCCTGCGGCACGTCGAGCGCTGCTCGGTGCTCGTGCACGTACTGGACACGGCGACTCTTGAGTCCGACCGTGACCCGCTGACCGACCTCGATGTGATCGAGGAGGAGCTGGCGCAGTACGGCGGCCTGGGCGACCGGCCGCGTGTGGTGGTCCTCAACAAGATCGACATCCCGGACGGCAAGGAACTCGCGGAGATGATCCGCCCGGACCTGGAGGCGCGTGGTTACAGCGTCTACGAGGTGTCGGCGGTCGCGCACATCGGCCTCAAGGAGCTGTCCTTCGCGCTGGCCGAGGTCGTTGCCAAGGCGCGCGCGGCGAAGCCGAAGGAGGAGTCGACCCGGGTCGTCATCCGTCCGAAGGCCGTCGATGACGCGGGCTTCACGATCACCGAGGAAGACGGCGTCTACCACGTGCGCGGCGAGAAGCCGGAGCGCTGGGTGCGCCAGACCGACTTCAGCAACGACGAGGCCGTGGGCTACCTCGCGGACCGTCTCGCGCGCCTCGGCGTCGAGGACAAGCTGATGAAGGCCGGTGCGCGTGCGGGTGACGCGGTGGCGATCGGTTCGGAGGACAACGCGGTTGTCTTCGACTGGGAGCCGACGGTGATGGCGGGTGCGGAGATGCTCGGCCGCCGTGGTGAGGACCACCGCCTGGACGTTCCGCGTCCGGCGGCGACGCGGCGCCGGGACCGCGAGGCGGAGCGCGACGACCCGCAGCGCGAGTACGACGAGTTCAAGCCCTTCTAGGGGCTGCGCGGGGCCCCGGCGGGCGAGCGATGTCACCTGTGGCATCGGTCACGGCCGGGGCCTGCGGCGCTTTGGGGCTCCGCTCCGGACCCCGCTCCTCAAACGCCGGAAGGGCTGGAAGGTCGCGCGGGACGCACCGCAGGCGTACCCCCGGTTTCGTACAGGTGTCGCCCGGGGGACGTCCACCTTGCGAGACCGTCACGGAGAGTGCGACCATCACCCTGTCTCCCAGCCCTCGCAAGGTAGGTCGTCTGTGTCTGTGCAGCCCATAGCCAAGCCCCGAACCACAGCAGTAGTGCTCGCCGGTGGTACCGGTCAGCGTGTGGGTCTGTCGATCCCCAAGCAGCTGCTGAAGATCGCAGGCAAGGCGGTCATCGAGCACACGCTGTCGATCTTCGAGCAGGCGGAAGGCATCGACGACATCATCGTTCTCATGGCGCCGGGCTACGTGCCCGACGTCGAGAAG
Source organism: Streptomyces sp. NPDC002994 (assembly GCF_040611155.1). Taxonomy (NCBI): domain Bacteria; kingdom Bacillati; phylum Actinomycetota; class Actinomycetes; order Kitasatosporales; family Streptomycetaceae; genus Streptomyces; species Streptomyces sp. NPDC002994. The sequence continues at coordinate 109,099 of NZ_JBEXNQ010000016.1, read as the reverse complement.
ATCGTCGCCAAGGCCGGCCTCACCAAGGTCACCAAGGTCATCGAGGGCGGTGCGACGCGCAACGAGACCACCGAGCGCGCCATCTCCGCGCTCGAGGAAGGGCTCGCGGAAGGGGAGGACCGTAACGTCCTCTTCCATGACGCGGTGCGTCCCCTCCTGTCACAGCGCGTGATCCAGGACTGTGTCGACGCGCTCGACCGCTACCAGGCGGTCGACGTCGCCATCCCGTCCGCGGACACGATCATCGTGACGCGTACGCACGGCGGCGACGGCGAGTTCATCACCGAGGTCCCGGACCGGTCCCGGCTGCGCCGCGGCCAGACCCCGCAGGCCTTCAAGCTGAGCACCATCCGCAGGGCGTACGAAGTCGCCGCCGGTGACCCGAACTTCCAGGCCACCGACGACTGCTCGGTCGTGCTCAAGTACCTGCCCGACGTGCCGATCTACGTCGTCGCGGGTGACGAGTACAACATGAAGGTGACGCAGCCGGTCGACGTCTTCATCGCCGACAAGCTGTTCCAGCTCGCCTCCACCGCCGCCCCGCAGCAGGCCGACGAGGCCGCGTACCGCGAGCTGCTGGCCGACAAGACGCTGGTCGTCTTCGGTGGTTCGTACGGCATCGGCGCGGACATCGCGACCCTCGCCGAGCAGTACGGCGCCAAGGTGTACGCGCTGGGCCGCTCCACCACCGGTACGCATGTCGAGAACCCCGAGCACGTCGACGAGGCCCTGTCGAAGGCGTACGCGGAGACCGGCCGTATCGACTACGTGATCAACACGGCGGGCGTGCTCCGCATCGGCAAGCTGGCCGAGACGGACAACACGACCATCCAGGAAGCGCTGAACGTCAACTACCTGGCCCCCGTGCAGATCGCCCGCGCCTCGCACAAGTACCTCGCCGAGACCAAGGGCCAGCTGCTGCTCTACACCTCCAGCAGCTACACCCGCGGCCGCGCTGAGTACAGCCTCTACTCCTCCACCAAGGCCGCCATGGTGAACCTCACCCAGGCCCTCGCGGACGAGTGGGCGGGCGACGGCGTGCGCGTGAACTGCGTGAACCCGGAGCGCACGGCGACGCCGATGCGCACCAAGGCGTTCGGTGACGAGCCCGCGGGCTCGCTGCTGTCCTCCGAGGCCGTGGCGCGTACGTCGCTGGACGTGCTGCTCTCGGAGCTCACCGGTCACGTCATCGACGTACGGCAGGTGGACCCGACCCGTGGCGCGTCCGAGGCGTCGGGCTTCGAGCAGGCACTGGCCGCCGTCCTGGACCGTCAGGAAGATGTGTAATACTGCTTGACAATCCAAGATTCGGGCCTCTGTAGTCGCCAAGCAGCGATATGCAGAGGCCCGACTTCGTGGAGCTGGGCTTCACATTTCCGTTTCCCTTTGCACCGTAAATAACCGGCACCCCTCTGGAGCAGGTTCTTCGTGATTTCGACCGCCATCCGGCTGGCCCGCGTGGGCAGCGGATCCGAACTGGCCGCCGCCACCGTCATCGCACTGGGGTATCCGTGCATGATGCTGGCCGCGCTGATCCCCAGCCTCTGGTTCTTCGCGGCCGCAGTCGCCGCGACGTACCTCGCGGATCAGCATCTGCACCAGCGCGGCAGCTACTTGATCAATCGCCTCGGCAAGGTCCGGGCCGGTCTCTCGATCCGCTTCCTGGTGCGCCAGCTGCTGCTGATCCTGCTGCTGGCCCGCATGCAGCTGGCCGAGCAGACGATCTTCTACGTGACGATCGCCTCGCTGCTGCTTTTCTACGCGCTCCAGGCGCCGCACGGCGCGCTCGTCACGCTGATCCGCCTGCGTCGCAGGATGCCGGTGGTGACCCGCAACATCGACCTCGGCAAGCTGCGCATTCCGGCGGCCCCGCCCAAGCAGTTGCTGAACCGGTCCGCCGAGAAGATGCTGCACCTCGACGTCTTCGCGGTCGCGGGTGTGCTGATCGCCGTCAAGAGCGGTGAGAACGCCGTCGGTTACGCGGGCCTCGCGCTCACCGTGGCCCTGGCCGTCACCTACGTCGTGGTGCTGATGCCGTACCTGCGGCGCGGCCGCCGCGTCCCGACGACGGAAAAGGTCCTGGAGGGCATCGACGAGTGGCTGCGTGACTACCGCCCGACCACGGTCCTGTACTTCTCCGGCTCCCGTGAGTCGGCGTACCAGGTCAACATGTGGCTCGAAACGATGAAGCAGCTCGACGGCAGGCCGCTGATCGTCCTGCGCGAGCGCCACATCGTGCCGCAGCTCGGCCCGACGTCGGTGCCGGTGATCTGCGTTCCGAGCGCCACGCACCTGATGAACATGGACCTGTCCACGGTGCGGGTCGCGCTCTACGCCGCCAACGTCGGCAAGAACATCCACATGCTGCGCATCCCCACCATGAAGCACGTCTTCATCGGGCACGGCGACAGCGACAAGGTCGCGAGCATCAACCCGTTCAGCAAGGTGTACGACGAGGTGTGGAGCGCCGGCCGGGCCGGCCGCGACCGCTACGCCCTCGCCGACGTCGGCGTCCGCGACGAGGACATCGTCGAGGTGGGGCGCCCGCAGCTGGCCCCGATCCAGACCTGGGGCGGTACGCCGAAGAATCCGGTTCCCACCGTGCTTTACGCCCCCACTTGGGAGGGCTGGGACGACAACCCGGGCAACACCTCGATCCTGCTGGCCGGCGAGAACATCGTCAGGCGCCTGCTGGAGGCCGAGAAGCCCGTCAGGGTGCTCTACAAGCCGCACCCCTTCACCGGGACGCGCAGCCCCAAGGCGAAGGCCGTGCACGCCCGTATCACCGCCATGGTGGAGGCGGCGGCCGCCGAGCGCGCCACCGACACCCGCTGGGCGCAGGACGCCACCGCGCTCCAGGCGGAGCAGGCCGCGGCGAAGGCCGAGCTGGCCCGTATCGAGGCACGCCTCGGCGAGCTGGGGGCCAAGAGCAAGGGCGGCGCCAAGAACGGCAAGGACGAGGCTGAGATCTCGCGTGACGCGCTGCCCGATCCGGCGCGCGAGGCCGAGCTGGCGAAGCTCAGGGACGAGTGGAACGCCGCGTACTGGCGCTCGTTCGGGTGGTGGGAGCACCGGGTCATCACCGGCGCCGAGCCGCGCCTGTACGACTGCTTCAACGAGTCGGACGGCATGGTCTCCGACATCTCCAGCGTGGTGTCGGACTTCATCGCGAGCGGCAAGCCGTACGCCGTGACCGACTCCGCCGAGCTGGGCGTCGAGGAGTTCAAGCAGCAGAACACCGCCGTACGCGCCGCCGTCATCCTCAACAACGGTGCTGAGCAGCTCGACGAGCTGCTCGCGGCCATCACGGGTGGCGAGAGCGCCGACACGCTGGCTCAGGCGCGGCGCGAGCTGAAGGCGTACCTGCTGGGTCCCGACGAGCCGGCGTCCATCGTGCAGTTCAACGACGCCGTACGGGCCCTGGCGGCCAAGTCCGAGGCCCGCAACCACGGCGTGGCGCAGCGCACCGGCGTCGAGGTAGCCGTCACCGCGGCGGACCCGAGTGACTCGGCTCCGGAGTCGAACGGGATCGACTCGACTGTGGCGGGCTGACCTCCGACACCTGGTCGATACCCGGACAAAGGTCGAAAACCGGCCCGGTAGGACGTCTTTTTGAGACGTTCTGCCGGGCCGTTGGTGCGCGGTGTGGTGAGCGTCACGTGGAAAAGTGACGATGGTGAACAACCCCACCGATGTGCCGAGTGTCTTGGATGTCGATGAACGAGAATGAGACGGGTGTGGACGTAGCCGGTATTCCCGATGTGACAGTGATCATCGGGGCTTATGAGGCGATGCCGTACTTGATCCCCTGCTTGGAGTCGGTCGAAGCTCAGACGCTGGGCGCAGACCGCATTGAGATCGTGGCCGTCAATGACGGCTCGACCGACGGGACCGGAGAGTATCTCGACGAGTTCGCAGCCAGGACCAAGGTGCCTACGCGCGTGGTCCACCAGGAGAATTCCGGTGGACCCAGCAAGCCCCGCAACGTAGGGCTCGACATGGCGCGCGGCCGCTATGTCTTCTTTCTCGACGCCGACGACTACCTCGGTGACGAGGCGCTGGAGCGGATGGTCGCGATGGCCGACCGCAACGGCACGGACGTCGTGCTGGGCAAGATCGAGGGCATCGGACGCGGCGCGCCGAAGTCCATGTTCGGCCGCACCCTTGAGCGTACGGACCTCTTCTCCTCCAACATCAAGTTCACGCTCAGCGCGGAGAAGCTCTTCAGGCGCGAGCTGCTGGAGAAGCACAAGATGCGCTTCGATCAGCAGCTGTATACCGGCGAGGACGCGCGATTCACCCTTGAGGCATATGTACGGAGTGCCGGGGTTTCGATCATCGCCGACTACGTCTGCCTGTACATCGTGCGCCGAGACGACGGCAAGCACATCACGCAGAGCGGCAGTTACGCGATGCGCTTCGACTCGGCGACGGCCCTGATGGACCTGATCGCCGAGTTCTTCCCGCCCGGCGAGAAGCGGGACGAGCTGATGATCCGGCCCTTCGTGATCACGCTGCTCCCGCAGTTCGACCACCGCTGGCTGAAGTCGAAGGCCGAAACGCGCGAGGACAAGCTGGACCTTGCGCGGCCGCTCATGGAGAAGTACTGGACGCCGGGCGTGGCCCGCCGGCTGAAGGTGCCCGAGCGGCTGCGGATGCATTACGTTGCCGAGGGCCGGGCGGATCTCCTGGAGGACCACCTGAAGTTCCTCGAGGCGAAGGAAGTGCCCGAGGTGATCCGCAAGGGCTCCGCGGGCAAGCCGTACCTCGCGTACCCGCACTTCGGGGACAAGAAGGCGGGCGTACCCGACGAGATGTTCGCGGTCACGGTCTCGGAGATGGTCGGCGGGGTGCGGGTGACCGCCCCCAAGGCCGCCATCAGGCCCACGCCGTCCTTCGCGCGGCGCGTGGTGCGCAAGCTGCGCAGGATGGCGCGCGGCGTGCTCCGTTCCTGACGGAGGGTCTCCCGGCCTCTGGTTCGCGTCCCGAGTCCTCCTGGAATCAACGGACATGAACCAGAGGCGGCGTCCGCCCGCAGGCCCAAGTCCGTCCAGCGGGCGGAATGCGGAGGCGGCGTCCGCAGCTGCTCACGTACATTGCGAGGAGAATTACGGGGAGAACCGGGCGAGCAAGAGTGGGGACCGTACGTGTCAGGGGCAAGGCAGAGCGTCGCAGAGGCCCGCAGGATCGTCGTCAAGGTCGGCTCCTCCTCACTGACCACGGCGTCGGGGGGCCTCGACGCCGACCGGGTCGACGCCCTCGTCGACGTACTGGCCAAGACGCGCAGCGGCGGTGAGAAGGAGATCGTGCTCGTGTCGAGCGGCGCCATCGCCGCCGGGCTCGCACCCCTCGGCCTCGCCCGCCGGCCCAAGGACCTCGCCAGGCAGCAGGCGGCCGCCAGCGTCGGCCAGGGCCTGCTCGTGGCCCGCTACACCGCCTCCTTCGCGCGCTACGGCGTGCGCGTCGGCCAGGTGCTGCTGACGACCGACGACACCAGCCGCCGCGCCCACTACCGCAACGCCTACCGGACGCTGGACCAGCTCCTCGCCATGGGCGCGGTCCCGGTCGTCAACGAGAACGACACTGTCGCCACGGACGAGATCCGCTTCGGCGACAACGACCGGCTCGCCGCCCTCGTCGCCCATCTCGTACGGGCCGACCTGCTGGTGCTCCTGTCGGACGTGGACGGGCTGTACGACGGCGACCCCAGCCTCCCCGGCACCACACGCATCGCCGAGGTGCGCGGCCCGGAGGACATCGCGCACGTCTCCATCGGCAGCGCGGGCAAGGCAGGCGTCGGCACCGGCGGCATGGTGACCAAGGTCGAGGCCGCCCGTATCGCCGCGGCCGCCGGCATCCCCGTCGTCCTCACCTCCGCCAGCCAGGCCGCCGACGCCCTCGCGGGCCGGGAAACGGGCACCCACTTCCACAGCACGGGCCGCCGCAGCGCCGACCGGCTGCTGTGGCTCGCCCACGCGTCGACGCCGCAGGGCGCGCTCACGCTCGACGACGGGGCGGTACGGGCCGTGGTGGAGCGGCGTACGTCGCTGCTGCCGGCCGGGATCGCCGGGGTCGAGGGCGAGTTCAGCGCCGGTGACCCGGTGGAGCTGCGGGACACGGCGGGCGTGGCCGTCGCCCGCGGGCTCGTCAACTACGACGCCAAGGAAATCCCGCAGCTGCTCGGCCGCTCCACCCGCGACCTGGCGAAGGAGCTGGGGCCCGCGTACGAGCGTGAAGTCGTACACAGGGACGATCTGGTTGTTCTCCACCCCTGAAACGGCTGAAAGACCGGTCTCGTGGCAGAGACCTTCATGAAAACCGTCACGCGCCGGGCCCAGGACTGGTCAACTTTGTTGCGGGGGACACGGCAGCGCGGGGTACAGCACAGCAACGCATTACAGGAGGCCGCCGGTGAGACGAGCGCGTCCGGGGGCGCTGCCCCGAGGGACGGCCGAGCGAGCCCTGACCAGTGTCGGGGCGGGAGCAGACTTCGGCGACGCCACCGAACCCGACCAGGGGCCGGCTCCCGGCCGGGAGGTCCACGGCACGCGGGAGGCGTCGAGGCTCTGGCACATCACCCTCAGCGTCTCGGGCGCCGAGGCTCCGCTGCAGGAGGTCAGGCGTGGCCTCGAACAGCTCGCCCACGACCATCCCTTCCTGCTGACCAGCAGATACGCCAACGATCACGCGGAGATCCGCTACTGGGAAGAGGCGCGAGACCTGCACGACGCGGCGGCGGTCGCGCTGCGGCTGTGGGGGGAGCACCGGTCGACGTCGAAGCTGCCGCCGTGGGAGATCGTGGGCCTGGAGGTCATCGACCGGGACACCTACCACCAGCGGATCGCCGAGGGGTACGGTCCGCCGCCGGCGGCCCCGGTGGGCGTACATCCGTACTGACTGCTGTGATGCTTGGGGCCGACGGGGCCGACGGGGCTTGGTGGGGCTGACGGGGGCGGGCGCGGTGGACGGGTCGTCTCGCGGAGCGGGATACCCGGTGGATGCCCACAGGGAGCGCATTACCCTGCGGGTATGACCTCGCACTCTCCTCTCGCCGACGCGACGCCCGCCGACGCGCCCCTCGCCGACACGACCGCGGCCGGGTCCCCGGTCACGCTGACCGCCCGGCGGGCCCGCGCCGCCGCCGACGCGATCGCGCCACTTCCGCGCTCCGCCAAGGACGCCGCGCTGCTGGCCGTCGCCGACGCGCTGGTGGCCCGTACGGACGAGGTCGTCGAGGCCAACGCCCAGGACGTCGCCAAGGCGCGCGCCGCCGGCACGAGCGAGACGGTCATCGACCGGCTGACGCTGACCCCCGAGCGGATCGCCGCCATCGCCTCCGACGTCCGGGACGTGGCCGCGCTGCCCGACCCGGTCGGCGAGGTCGTACGCGGCTCCACCCTGCCCAACGGCATCGACCTGCGGCAGATCCGCGTGCCGCTCGGCGTCGTCGGGATCATCTACGAGGCCCGGCCGAACGTGACCGTGGACGCCGCCGCGCTGTGCCTCAAGTCCGGCAACGCGGTGCTGCTGCGCGGCTCGTCGTCGGCGTACGCCTCCAACACCGCGCTCGTCGGCGTCGTGCGCGACGCGATCGCCGGGGCCGGCCTGCCCGCCGACGCCGTGCAGCTCGTGCCGGGGAAGTCGCGCGTCTCGGTACGGGAGCTGATGCGCGCCCGGGGTCTGGTCGACGTCCTGATCCCGCGCGGCGGCGCGTCGCTGATCCGTACGGTCGTCGAGGAGTCCACCGTCCCCGTCATCGAGACGGGCACCGGAAACTGCCACGTCTACGTGGACGCCGAGGCCGACATCGACATGGCCGTCGACATCCTCGTCAACTCCAAGGCGCAGCGGCCCAGCGTCTGCAACGCCGCCGAGACGCTCCTCGTCCACCAGGACATCGCGGCCGCCTTCCTGCCGCGCGCCCTGGACGCGCTCGCCGAGGCGGGCGTCACGGTCCACGGTGACGAGCGGGTGCTGCCGTACGCCGAGGGGTCCAAGGTGTCGGCCGTGGCGGCCACGGAGGAGGACTGGGAGACCGAGTACCTGTCGTACGACATCGCCGCCGCCGTCGTCGACTCGCTGGACGGCGCCGTCACCCACATCCGCCGCTGGACCTCCGGGCACACCGAGGCGATCGTCACGACCTCGCAGGCCGCGGCCCGGCGCTTCACCCAGCTGGTGGACTCGACGACGGTCGCGGTGAACGCGTCCACACGCTTCACTGACGGCGGTCAGTTCGGTTTCGGCGCCGAGATCGGGATTTCGACGCAGAAGCTGCACGCGCGCGGTCCGATGGGGCTGCCCGAGCTGACCTCGACGAAGTACATCGTGACGGGCGACGGTCACACGCGTTAGCGAATCCGGCGCACGCATCGTTCGCACGTTCTCTGCCCAAAACGAGCGTCCAGGTCTACGCTGAACGAGTGCCGGACGACGTGGGGGGCAGGCCGTTCCAGGACGGCTGGGACCCTGAGGACCCTGTCGACCGCGGAGGCGCGGACGAGGACTTCGCCTCCGTGGTGTTCGACGAGGACTTCGTACGGGCCGCCGAGGTCCATGAACCGACCGCTGTGGAGCGGCTGTTGTCGGCCGCCCAGGCGCGCGCCGATGCCGAGGCGACCAGAGCGAGGGCCGGCAAGGTCTCCCCGGACGACGATCTCTTCGACGACGGGTACGGCTCCGAGTACGGCGCCCGCGATCCCCGTCACGACGGCGCGTACGGGCCGCTGGACGGCGACGGTGAGTACGGCGAGTACGACGGGGAGTACGACGGCGGCAGGGGCCCGTACGGGCGGCACGGCGGCGCCCTGCGCCCGTACCGGGGGCATGCGCGCTGGCACCGGCCGGTGGCCTGGATCCTGGCCCTGCTGATGGGCATCGGGATGGTGGCGCTCGCCTTCACCGCGGTCTACCGGGGGGCGGCGTCCGGCGGGCGCGAGGACCAGGTGCCGGTGCCCGCTACGAGCGACAACTCCCGGACCGGCGGTCCCTCGGCCTCCGCCGAGTACTCCGCGCCGGCCGCGCCGGCGGTCCCGCGCACCACGCCCTGACATGCGATCGCCCTGGTACGTGAGAACTCGCCAGAAGTTCTCACGTACCAGGGCGTTTAGCTTCGGGGCCATCGACCTACCCTGAAGTTGTGACCCCTCCCCCAGGGGGGCTTCTCACTTGTCCGCGCATGCGAACTCATGACGGACAGGCCCTGCCCGACGCCTCGCGGCTGTAGCGGAGCGTAGTGCATCGACTTCCGGTGGGTGGCGGAGATCGGGAGAAGTCATGGCAAGCCGCGGAGAGCCGCCAGAAGGTCCACCCGAGGGCCTCCCGGGTGGCAGCGACGACGAATACCGGTCCGTCGTCTTCGACGAATCGTTTGTGCGGGCTGCCCGCCTCCAGGAGTACTCCGCCCAGGAACGACTGGACGATCACGAGAAGGCGGTACGGAGCCGGCCTGCCTGGAAGGCCCGGGCCGCCGGCATGGGCGGCGGCGAAGGCCGCAAGGGCGGCTCGGGGCCGAAGCAGGCGCTGGTGCTCGTCCTGCTCGTCGCGATCGCCTTCGGCACGGCGATCTACATGGGCGTACGCCACCCCTACCAGCCGCCGACAGCCACGCGCGCGGGGCTGATGCGGACGACGGTCATACCGCTGGCTCCGGAGGGCACAGTGCCGGGCGGCGAGCCCGCCAAGCTCTTCGATCGCAGCCCGGCCGCGCAGTTCCGGACGGGCGCCGAGGGCATCACGCTGCCGTCCGCGCGGCGCACCGCGCACTTCTCGGAGGGGCAGGTGATGGCCGCGCTGACCATCGCGAAGGACTACCTGGTCGAGTCGTCCCTCGACCCGGACGTACTGAAGGGCTCCACGGTCCGCCCGGTGCGCACCCTGCTCGATCCCGACCAGCTGACCCAGTTCGACCGCAGCTTCGACGCCCCGGCCGACGACGGCAGGCACGCGGCCACGGGGTGGCTGGTCCGCTTCGACCCGACGAAGGTGACGCTCGCAAGCCCGCAGGCGCGCGTACAGGGCGTACTGCGCGTCGAGGAGACGCAGTCCCACCGCCTGGAAGTGACCTCGGACCACACCTTTGTGTACGCGATGCGGCCGGCGAAAGCCTCCGAGTCCGACGAGAGCGCGTCGCTGTTCACCGTGCGCCGGGAGCTGCACTTCGGCTTCGACCGCGACGACCTGCGGATGCACCGGGCCGAGCTGCTCGTGTCGTACGTCCAGGCCGGGCCCCAGGCGTGCTCCGCCGACGCGGCGGGCCATCTGCGGCCCGTTCTGGCCGGGCAGCGGGCCACCGCCGAGGGCCCCGCCGGGACCGACCCGTACGCGACGGGCCGGGCCACGGCGGCGCTCTGCGGCGCGCTCGCCCCGGGCGCGATGCCGAGCCCGGGGGGCGGTGGCTAGCCCGTGGGCCGGTGGCTCAGGGCGTCCGGGGGGGCGACGCTACGGAGCGTCGGGGCCGGGGCCCTTGCCCGTGTCGCTGCCGTTGTTGCTGCTGCCGCTGCTGCCGCCGCCGGTGAACTTGTCCCGCAGCTTGCCGCCCAGGTCGCCCGCGCCGCCCGCGAGGTCGCCCACGAGCTTCATCAGCGGGTCCTTGCTCGTGCGTACCGTGTCGGCGTAGTGCGAGGCGGACTCGCGGAAGGAGTCCGTGACGGAGGTGTCGCCGTCCTCGTCGCGCTTCGGGTAGTGGCCGTCCATGATCCGCTGGTAGTCGCGGCTCTCCGCCCACTTCTTCAGCTCGGCGGCCCGTACCGTCGTGAACGGGTGCGAGCGCGGCAGCACGTTGAGGATCTTCAGCACGGAGTCGCGCAGGTCACCGCCCGCTTCGTACTCGTCGGCCTGCGCCAGGAACGCGTCCACGTTCATCTCGTGCAGGTGGTTGCCTCCGGCGATCTTCATCAGGCCGCGCATCGACGACTGGAGGTCCTGGCCGACCAGCAGACCGGCGCGGTCGGCGGAGAGCTCCGACTTGCGGAACCACTCGCGCAGCGCCGTCACGATCGCCATGATCGCGATGTTGCCGAGCGGGATCCAGGCGACCTTGAGCGCCAGGTTCGTGAGGAAGAGCAGGATCGTCCGGTAGACGGAGTGCCCGGACAGGGCGTGGCCCACCTCGTGGCCGACGACCGCCCGCATTTCCTCCTCGTCGAGCAGCTCGACGAGGCCCGTGGTGACCACGATGATCGGCTCGTCCAGACCGATGCACATGGCACCCGGCTTCGGATCCTGCGTGACGTACATCGGAGGGACCTTCTTCAGGTCCAGGATGTAACAGGCGTCCAGCAGCATCGCGTGCAGATGCGCGAACTGGGCCTCGCTCACGCGCACCGAGTCGGAGAGGAACAGCAGCCGCAGGCTGCGCTCGGGGAGCAGCCCGCTCAGTGCCTTGAACACCGTGTCGAAGCCGGTCAGCTTGCGCAGGGCCACCAGGGCCGAGCGGTCCGCCGGATGTTCGTACGCCCGGGAGGAGATGTCCGGGAAGCGCCGGCGATTGCGGCTCGGTACGTTCTCGTGATTGCCGTCGGTCATGGGTGGCCCCCTGTCTACGAGTGTTTCCCGTCCCCCGGACTTGCCTCAGCGTATGTGCTCGTGTGTGCTCACGTGCGGCGCGCTCGGCCGGTTCCTGGAGCCGGACAATGCGTGAACGTCTGAGTCGGCGTGAGCGTGCCCGTGCGGCCCGCATACGATGTCGGGGAACTCTCCGAAGTTCTCCGCCCCGCTCCGACTCCCGATAGGTCCTGCCGAACATGAGCCTCCACAGCACCGCTGTCTCCCTCGTGACCCTTGCCTCCGGTGACGGCGGCGAGCACGGCGGGAACCACGAATCCCTCAACCCGTACCTCACCGGTGGCGGCGCGCTCCTCGCGCTCCTGGTGCTGCTGTGGATCACCACGCGCTTCAACCGCGACCGCTGAGGAAGGGCCGCGAGAGAGGGCCAGTAGGCTCTGCACGCATGGGAGAGCAGCAAAAGCCGAGCGGTCCTGGCAAGCGCCGACTCGGCGTGATGGGCGGGACGTTCGATCCGATCCATCACGGACACCTGGTGGCCGCCAGTGAGGTGGCCGCCCAGTTCCACCTCGACGAGGTGGTGTTCGTACCGACCGGGCAGCCGTGGCAGAAGAGCCACAAGCACGTGTCCCCGGCCGAGGACCGCTATCTGATGACGGTCATCGCGACGGCGTCCAACCCGCAGTTCTCGGTGAGCCGGATCGACATCGACCGTGGCGGTCCGACGTACACCATCGACACACTTCGGGATCTTCGCGAGCTGAACAGCGACTCGGATCTCTTCTTCATCACCGGCGCCGACGCGCTCGCCCAGATCCTCACGTGGCGGGACGCGGAGGAGCTGTTCTCGCTCTCCCACTTCATCGGTGTGACCAGGCCCGGCCACGACCTGACGGACGACGGGCTGCCCAAGGGAGGCGTCTCCCTTGTGGAGGTGCCGGCCCTGGCGATCTCGTCGACCGACTGCCGGGCGAGGGTCGCGGCGGGTGAGCCTGTCTGGTATCTCGTTCCGGACGGTGTCGTCCGCTACATCGACAAGCGCGCGCTGTACCGCGACTGAGCGGGCCGGCCCGGCAGTACGGGGAGCACAGACAAGCAGGGAGAGGGGCACCGGTGAACGACCGACAGTACCCGTACGACCCGTACGCGCAGGATCCGTACGCCCAGCAGCCGGAGATCATCGGCTACGACGCGTACGGGCAGCCGGTGTACCAGCAGGCGCAGCAGCAGCAGTCACAGGAACAGCCGCCGCAGCAGCAGTACGACGCGCAACAGCAGCAGGGGTACGGCTATGACCCGTACGCCCAGCAGCAGCATCAGCAGCAGCCGTCGTACGACCCGTACGCGCAGCAGCAGTACGGGTACGTCGACACCGCTCAGCAGCAGCAGTGGATCCCGCAGCAGGCCGCTCCCGCTCCTCAGGCGGAACCCGAACCGGAGCCGGACCCCGAGCCCGCTCCCGTGTCCGCCCGTGTGCCCGTTCCCGAGCAGCGCCGGCCCGAGCCCGGGTACGCGACCGAGCAGTTCTCCTTCGTCGAAGAGCCGGACGAGAACTCCGAAGACGTCATCGACTGGCTGAAGTTCACCGAGAGCCGCACCGAGCGCCGCGAGGAAGCCAGACGCCGCGGCCGTAACCGCGTCGTCTCCCTGGTCGTCGCTCTGACCCTCGTCGTCGCGGGCGGCGTCGGCTACCTCTGGTACGCGGGACTGCTGCCCGGCGTCGCGGGCAAGGGGGACGCTCCGGGCACCGCGTCGGGCCCGGAGAAGCGCGATGTGATCGCGGTGCACCTGCACACCACGCAGGGGGCCACCTCGACCGCGCTGCTCGTGGACAACACCACCACGGGGCAGGGCACCACCGTCCTGCTCCCGAACTCGCTCTCCGTCGCGAACGACGACGGCACCACGACCACGCTCGCCAAGTCCGTCGACGACGACGGTTCGACGGGCACGCGCGAGGCGATCGGTTCCGTACTCGGGACGAAGATCAGCGGCACCTGGCGGCTCGACACCCCGTACCTGGAGAACCTCGTCGAGCTGGTCGGCAACATCGACATCGACACCGACACCGATGTGCCCGACACCAAGAAGGGCGCGACGCCCGTGGTGCGGCAGGGCAAGGAGCAGACGCTGAGTGGCCGGATGGCCGTCGCGTACGCCACCTACCGGGCGCCGGGCGAGGCCGAGGCCAAGCAGCTCCAGCGGTTCGGGCAGGTCATGCAGGGCGTACTGAAGAAGATCTCGGACGACCCGCAGGCGGCGACCACCACCGTCCGCACGCTGGCGCAGATCCTCGACCCGTCGCTGCCCGAGAAGGACCTCGGTGCCTCCCTCGCCAAGCTCGCCGAGCACGCCAAGCGCGGCAAGTACAAGACGGCGCAGCTGCCGGTCCAGCCCGACGGCAAGCTGAGTGATTCCGCCGCCGACAGTGTGGTGAAGGACATCCTCGGCGGCTCGGCCAGCAGCCCGGAGCAGGGCGCGGCCGTGCGGGTCGGCGTCAAGAACGCCCAGGGGAACCCGGACGCCACCGAGACCGCCAGGATTGCCCTGATCACCGGTGGATACGCGTTCGTGGACACCGGCAAAGCCACCGCTGTGGTCACATCGTCGCAGGTCAGCTATGGCGACGAGGCGCAGAAGCCGGAGGCCCTGGAGGTCGCGAAGACGCTGGGTCTGCCGGTGGAAGCGGTGCGCAAGGGCAAGGCCGCCGCGAACGCCGATGTGACGGTCGTACTGGGCCAGGATTTCGAGGCGAAGTAATCCCGTCGGGGCTGTCGGCGGTCCGTGAGACCCTGGGGGTATCTCTGACCGCCGACGAAAGCCTGCTAGTGACCGCCACTGACCGTTCCATCGAGCTCATCAACGCCGCCGCTCAGGCGGCCGCAGACCGGCTCGCGCACGACATCATCGCGTACGACGTCAGCGATGTGCTGTCCATCACCGACGCCTTCCTGGTCGCTTCGGCGCCCAACGACCGCCAGGTCAAGTCGATCGTCGACGAGATCGAGGAGCGGCTGAACAAGGACCTCGGCGTCAAGCCCGTCCGTCGCGAGGGCGACCGCGAGGCCCGCTGGGTGCTTCTCGACTACGTCGACATCGTCGTCCACGTCCAGCACAGCGAGGAGCGTGTCTTCTACGCTCTGGAGCGCCTGTGGAAGGACTGCCCCGAGATCTCCCTGCCCGAGGACGCCGTCAAGACCCGCGGCCTGGCCGAGGAGCACGCGAAGTCGCGTGCGGCCGGTGATGTGGACGGAGACCTGAGCTGAACGGCAGCGACACCGGCGGCGACACCGGGACTGGCACCGTCAAGAAGAACCGGGGTCGCCGGATCGTCCTGTGGCGGCACGGCCAGACGTCGTGGAATCTGGAGCGCCGCTTTCAGGGCAGCACCGACATCGAGCTGACCGAGACCGGCGTCGCCCAGGCGCGCCGGGCCGCCAGGCTGCTCGCCTCCTTGAAGCCGGACGCGATGATCGCGTCCGACCTCAAGCGGGCGTCGGCCACGGCCGGCGAGCTGTCGGCTCTGACCGGCCTCGACGTGACCCACGACGCCGCGCTGCGCGAGACGTACGCGGGTGCCTGGCAGGGCCTGACGCACGACGAGATCATCGGGCGGTTCGGCGAGCAGTACGCGGCGTGGAAGCGCGGCGAGCCGGTGCGGCGCGGCGGTGGCGAGCTGGAGACGGAGGTCGCCGACCGGGCGGCTCCTGTCGTGCTCGCGCACGCCGACAAGCTGGCAGACAACGGCACGCTCGTCGTCGTCAGCCACGGCGGCACCATCCGCACCACCATCGGCCGGCTCCTGGGTCTGGAGTCGTACCACTGGGAGGGCCTTGGCGGGCTCTCCAACTGCTGCTGGTCGGTGCTGGGCGAAGGCGCCCGCGGCTGGCGGCTGCTGGAGCACAACGCCGGGACGCTCCCGGAACCGGTGCTCGGCGACGACGACTGACGGATTTCACTTATCCCAGGTCGCAGGCTAAAGTTCTTCTTGTTCGCAGCGCACAGCGCAGAGAACAGCGGGGCTATAGCTCAGTTGGTAGAGCGCCTGCATGGCATGCAGGAGGTCAGGAGTTCAATTCTCCTTAGCTCCACAATCGCAATCAGGATCCCGGTTCCTCCTCACAGGAGGGGCCGGGATTTCTTGTTGTACCGGTGCAGGGACTCCATCTGCTGCCGGCTCTCCTCGTCGACGGGTGTGTAGGCGACGATCCGGCATTCCGGCATTCCGTTGATGGACAGCGATACCGACGTCATCCGTATCTCACCTACCGCTTCGTGCCGGAAGGTCTTCACGTGCGGGCCCGGCGGGACGACATCACCGCTCTCCCACAGCCCGGCGAAGTACGGACTGGCCGCGGAGAGACGGCGGATGAACGTCTCCCAGACCGGCTCGCCCACGTGCCGTCCGTACGCGCTGCGCAACTGCGCGACCATCCTGGGCAGTTCGTCCTCCCGGAAGACCAGCGGGCAGGCCGGCTCGGGCACGGTGAAGAGCTCCCACAGAGCGTTGCGTACGGCGGATCCCGGCTCCGGTACGCGAGGTACGCGCGGCATGCCGAACAGACCGCGATAGGCGTCGTTGGTCGCCAGGATGTCGTAGCGCGTGTTGTAGACGACGGCCGGGCGCGGGGAGAGGGCGTCGATGATGCCCTGGATCTCCGGGCTGACGCTCTGGACATCCGCCTCACGGTCCGGGGCGTAGGGCACCTCGGCCAGATGGTAGAGATGCTCCCGCTCCGGCTGGTCGAGCCGGAGCGTACGCGCCACGGCGTCCAGGACCTGCGCCGAGGCGTTGATCGGACGGCCCTGCTCCAGCCAGGTGTACCAGGTGACGCCGACCCCGGAGAGCTGCGCGACCTCCTCGCGGCGCAGCCCGGGCGTACGGCGGCGCAGGCCCGGTGGCATGCCGACGTCCTCCGGGGTCACCCGGGCCCGCCGACCGCGCAGGAAGGCGGCCAGCTCCGGTCTGCGCCGCTGAGCCGTGGTCATCGTCGTCATGCCCCCCATGGTCGTCGCGCTGCCCGTCCCTTGCCAGGTGCTGTCAGTACCAGCATCAGCGGGCTCTCGTTACCCGTACCGGACTGGCGTCAGGCTCGGCACCATGACGACAACCTCCCCGGCGAGTCACAGTCCAAGTCCCGTATCCAGTAAAGGCCCTGCCACTGACAATTCCCCTCGAGCCGCGCGTGCGCGGCCGGGGCTGCTGCTCGCGGTCGTGCTCGCCGCGCAGTTCATGGCGCTGCTCGACGTCTTCATCGTCAACGTCGCCGCCCCCACCATCCGCACCGAACTGGGCGCGTCGGGCGCCGGGTTGCAGATGGTCGTCGCCGGTTACACCGTCGCGTACGCCGTCCTGCTGGTCACCGGCGCCAGGCTCGGCGACCTGCTCGGGCACCGTCGCGCCTACCTGGGCGGCCTCGCGTTGTTCACCGTGGCCTCGCTGGCCTGCGGACTGGCCGCCGGCACCGGCCAGTTGATCGCCTTCCGGCTGGTCCAGGGCGCGGGCGCGGCGCTGATGATCCCGCAGGTGCTGAGCGTGATCCAGCGCAACTTCGAGGGCGAGGCGCGGGCCAAGGCGCTCGGCGCGTACTCGGCCGTGCTCGCCACCGGGGCCGCCGCCGGTCAGGTGGTGGGCGGGGTGCTGGTCAGCGCCGACCTGTTCGGCACGAGCTGGCGCCCGGTGTTCCTGGTGAACGTTCCCATGGGCGTCGTGCTGCTGTTCCTCGGTACGCGCCTGCTGCCGCGCGACCGCCGCGGCGAGCCGGAACGCGCGCGTGGCCTCGACGTGCCGGGGCTCGTGCTGCTCGCCGCCGCTGTGACGCTGTTCACCGTGCCGCTGGTGCTCGGGCAGGAGGACGGCTGGCCGTTGGCGGCCTGGCTGTCCCTGGCGGCCTCTGGGGTGCTGTTCGCGGGCTTCCTGGCGTACGAGTCACGGCTGGCCGCGCGCGGCGGCGCGCCGCTTATCGCGCCCAGGGTGCTGCGGATTCCGGGCATGGGGCTCGCGGCCCTGCGGATCGTCGTGGTGATGGCGGTGAACGCGGGCTTCCTCTTCGTGCTGACCCTGTACGTCCAGGGCGGGCTCGGGTATTCGGCCCTCCGCGCGGGGCTCACGTTCGCGCCGGCGGCGGTGCTCTTCGGACTCGTCGGGCTGACGTGGCGGCGCTGGCCCGCCCGACTGCAAGGGATGCTGGCCCCGGGCGGGTTCGTGCTGGCGGCACTGTCCTGTGTCGCCGTCGGTCTGGTGATGCGGGACGGCGGCAGCGGAGGGCCCGGGATGTACGCCGTCTTCGCGGGCGCGGGGGCCGGCATGGCGCTCGGCTTCAGCCCGACGCTCACGGGTGCGCTCGCGACCGTACGGCCCGAGGACGCGGCGGATGCCAGCGGGCTGCTCGTCACGCTCACCCAGCTGGGGCAGTTGCTCGGAGTCTCGACATTCGGCACTCTCTTCCTGAACCGGCTGAATGCGCCGGGGGCGTATGCGTACGCGGATGCGCTGTGGGTATGCGCTCTTGCGCTGGCTGCCGCGTCCCTCTTCGGCGCTGTGGCAGGCCTCCTGCGCTCACGCCACTGACCCCCTTGCGGAGCCATGGCAGAATCGGGACCGCCGGAGGGGGACGACGGCCTGATGGGGAGGGAGAGCGCGATGCCCGCGAGCAGCCTCGACGCGGTCCGTGGTCTGCCCGGCAGCGACAACGGAGGTATCGCGTACGTGTGCACGGCCTGCCGCCACACCTGGAACTGAGTGATGGGCGCACACAGGCGGAAATGCGACTGGTGCGGCAGTGGCACGCCCATCGTCAGGGACATGGAACCGGTCAACGCCGACTACCAGTACTGGTGCGAGGAATGCGCCCGGGCGCTGATCATAAAAGGCGACCCCATCGAGACGTACCGCGAGCTCGAAGGAGAGCCGATCTACGGTCGGCTGCTCGACGAACACTGCACGCTCAAGCGCTTCTATTCGTTCGCCACAGCCTGAGCAGTGTGAGCAGCGCGGCGAGGGCCGTGAGCGGGTAGAGCGCCGACAGCGCCATCTGCCCGGCGTTCTGGGTGAGTTCGAGCCGTCCCGCACCGTGTGGCACCCACCACAACGCGTACGAACAGAAGACCGTCGCTGTCACCGCCGCCGCTGCTGTGCTGCCGCGCGTTCCCAGGAACAGCACCACGGGCACGCACCACACCCAGTGGTGCGACCACGACACCGGGCTGACGAGCAGTGCGGTCAGCGCGCACGCGACCACCGCGCCGGCCCGCTCGCCGCGCCGTTCGGCGGACACGGCGACGGCGAGGCCCGCCACGGCGGCCAGGACGGCGGCCACGGCCCACCAGGGGCCCGGATCGCCCGTGTGCAGCAGCCGGGCCAGTACGCCGCGCAGGGACTGGTTGGCGGTGTCTTCGGCGTGGCCCACCCGGCCCGCCTGGAAGACCATCCCCGTCCAGTAGCGGCGCGAGTCGTGCGGCAGGACGGCCGCGGCCGTCACGGTGGCCGCGAGGAAGACCGCCGCGGCTGTCCCGGCCTGCCGGAGCCAGGGGTTCGGGACCCGGCGTACGGCGCCCCTTGCCCGTACCAGACCGGTGATCAGGAGGAAGACCGCGAAGAGCGCCGGTGTGAGCTTCACCGCAGCGGCGAGGCCGATGCCCACGCCCGCCCACCGGTGGCCGTCGCGGCGGGTGAGGTCCCAGAGCACGGCTGCCGCGAGCAGCAGATTGACCTGCCCGTACCGCAGCGTCGTCCACACCGGCTCGCACCAGACGGCGAGCGCGGCGGTCAACAGGACGGCGGTGGCGCTCTCGCGACCCACCAGACGCAGCGAGAGACGGACGAACGCGACGAGGAGGACGAGGTTCCCGGCGGTGGCGAGAGCGCGCATCCCGTGGACGTCGAGAAGCGTCAGCGGGGTGAACATCAGGGCCGCGAAAGGCGGGTAGGTGGTCGGCAGGTTCGCCCGGGTGGCGCGCATCGCGTAGAGGTCCTGGCCGGCCCGTACGGTCTCGCCCTCGGCCCGGTAGACCATGAGGTCGATCATCGAGACGCCGGCGGCGCGCTGGGCGGCCCAGAAGGCCGCGAAGGAGATCAAGCAGACCGAGGCGGCGACGAGTATCGGCCGCCGGGCAAGGGTGTGGCGGGCGGCGGCGGTCTGCGCGGTCACGGTCACGCAAGCTGACAGTACCGGGCGTATGGGGACAGAACGGGTGTGCGGACAAACGATTTGGTGGAGGGCCGGGGGGACCGTGTAATGTTGGCGGAGCCGCGGGGGAAACCCGGAGAGCGGCGGAACACACGGGGCTATAGCTCAGTTGGTAGAGCGCCTGCATGGCATGCAGGAGGTCAGGAGTTCAATTCTCCTTAGCTCCACAGAATGAGGATCCCCCGGTCGATTCGACCGGGGGATCCTTTCGTTTCCGGGGCGGCTCAGCCCCTGCCGCTTCCCAGGGCCTTCCTGCCGCCCGGCGGCAGCGCGGGCCGCGCCGGGCGCTCGGGGGCCTCCTGCTCGATGCGCAGCGCCAGCTCGGGGCAGCGGCGTACGGCACGTTGGGCGCGTCCCCGCAGGTGTACCGGAATCGATGCGTCCGCGAGCGCCGGGTAACCGTCGGGGCCGAGCCGGATCAGCTCGGGAACGATGTCCGCGCACAGCCCGTGGCCCTTGCACAGCGTCCAGTCGACCGCGAACTTCTCGCCGCTCGGGATGCCCTCTTCCTCGTACCCGGGCCCGGGCAGCGGCAGCACGCCCATCGTCTCGCGGCCGCAGCCGCCGCCCAGGACGTGCGCCGCCAGGTCGTCGGTGAAGGCGTTGAGGGTCGAGACGAAGAAGCGCACCGAGCCGTCGGGGTGCTTGCACGCGCCCCGGCCCTTCACGGCCTGCGTCACTTCGCGCAGTGCCTCCAGGGCTGCCTGACCTCCTCCGTTGAGTACGTCGGAGAGGCCGCCGGCGGCTGCCGGCAGACCCAGGCGGCACGGGCCGCACTGGCCCGCTGTCTCCGCGGCCAGCCAGTTCGCCACGCGCAGCGACTCGCCCAGCGGGCAGGTCTCGGGGCCGATCGGGAGAATCGCGCCCGCGCCCAGCGCGCCGCCGAACGAGGCGAGGGACTCGCGGGAGATCACGGCGTCGTGCGCGGCTACCGCGTCGATCCAGTTGCCGTGGTAGCCGCCGGTCAGCACGCCCTGGGGCAGCGGCGGGGCGCCGGCCATCTGGAGGACGTAACGCAGCGGGACACCTGTCGGTACCTCGACGACCATGGGGCGCGAGACGGCGCCGGAGATGGTGAGCATGACGGTGCCCGGCTCTTTCTCCAGGCCGGTGTGGCCGTAGCGGCGGGCGCCTATGCGGGCGGCCACGGCGAGCTGCGCGAAGGTCTCGGTGTTGGACAGCAGTGTCGGCGCGCCTCCCACTCCTGTCTCCGAAGCGCGCTCGCGGCGGCCGGGAGGGAGCGCCGGGCCGCCGTTCGCGGCGCGGATCAGTGAGGACGCTTCGCCGGAGACCATGCGCTCAGGGGTACGCACGATCCGGGCGCGCAGCTGCTGTCCGCGCCGGTCGGACAGGCCGCGCTCGGCGAAAGCGGCGCGTATGGAAGCTTCCGTCGAGTTGCGGGTGACGCCGACGATCAAGGTACGGGCGCCGAGCGCCTCGGCCGCGAGCAGGGCGCCGTCGAGCGCGAGATGCGGGGCACGGTTGAGCAGGACGGTGTCCTTGCGGCAGGCGGGCTCGCCCTCGCTGCCGTTGATCACGACTACGGGGCGCACCCCGCGCCGGATGGAGGCCTGTGCGACCGCCCGCAGTTTCTTGCCGAAGGGGAAGCCGGCGCCGCCGCGGCCGCGGAGCGAGATGTAGTCGGCGAGTTCGGCCAGGCGCTCCCCGCCCATCGGTTCCAGCGGGCCGTGCACCTTCAGGTGCATGCCGAGGTCGAGGCGCTCGACCAGGTCGAAGCCGGTGGTCAGCTGGGGAAGGCCGACTACGCGTACTTCGGGGACGTCGGGAAGGGGGACGTTCAACGTCGGTCTCCTGCGGGTGCGTGCCAGGGCTCTCCGGCAGCGGGCCGGTAGAGCTGACCCGGCGCGGGCTCGGTGTCGTCGAGGGGGTGGGGGTGGGGGAGCGGTCCGGTGGGCGTATCCGGGGCGTACGCGGGAACGTCGGGGACGGTGTTCTGGCCGTTCCAGGGAACGTTCGTTTCGGGGTTCTGGCTGTTCCAGGGAACGTCGGTTTCCGGGTTCGGGCCGTACCCGGGAAGGTCCGGTGCGGGGACGGCTCCCGGGCCGTACGCCGCGCGGTCCGGGTCGTAGGGCGGGCGCAGGGCCTGGGCCGGCGGCGGGGGTGACGGGGTGGGCCAGCGAGGCGACGGAGGCGCCGCCTGGACGGGGATCTCTTCCGTCATGGGGATCTGCTCCGCCAGGGGGATCCGTTCCGTGGGGGCGGAGGCGGCCGTCGCGGCCGACACGGCGCGGTACGCCGCCGAAATGCCGGTGTCCGGCGCCCCGCGAAGGCCCTCAGGGGAACGCCCGGCCTCGTACAGGGGCGGGGCGGGAGCCGTGAGGCGCTGCGGCTGGGGTTGCGTGTCCTCGCGGAACAGCTGCTCGGGCTGCCGCTGCGGCCGCGGCGGCTCCTGCGGCGGGGCGAACCCGCCGCCCGGCAGCGGGGAGGTGGCGGCGTCGCGGGGCGCCGGTTCGGGCGCCGCGGTGAGGGAGCCGGACGTGGCCAGAGCCACCACCCGGTCCACGATGATCCGCTTGAGCGGCGGCGGCAGCAGGCGCAGCGAGAGGGCGGCGACGACCGCCGTGAGGGACAGGGCGTACATCGTGACGACCCAGCCCGCGGCGGGCCGGCCCGCGAACAGGCCGTGCACCAGCGCCGACCCCCACGCGGGGTAGGCGACCATGTGCAGCGAGCGCCAGCGGCCCGCAATGCGCCCCGGAGTGGCGAACGCGCTGCGCAGGGCGCCGGTCGAGGCCGCGACGACCATGAGGAATCCGGCCAGCGAGCCGAATCCGATGAGGCCGGACGTACCGCTGACTCCGAGGCCGAAGGGGACCAGGGCTCCCAGGAGTGCGACATGTCCCAGCGAGACCTTGACCGTTACGTGCAGCAGCAGGAAGCCGAGGGAGGCGACGGCGGTGGCGCGGTGGACGCCCTGGGCGAGGAGGCGGTGGCGCGGCCGGAGCAGCAGCCGGTCGGTCGCCAGCAGGCCCCACGCGACGGCGGCGGTGAGGGAGACCAGCGAGAGGACGCCGGTCGTGAAGTCGAGCGCGGCGCGCAGACTGTCGCTGCCGGCGACGGCGAGCAGCGGTATGAGGATCAACGCGGCGGCTGTGAGGCCTCCTTGGACGGGGCGGCTCAATGCGGGGAAAGCGGGGGAGGAACTTATTTTTCGACGAGGGTTCATGGGGGGCGACTCCGAATGGTTCGGCAAAGTGGTCCCGTTGCCGCATGCTAGGTCGCCCCATACCAGGCAGTACGCCGTTTGAGGGTTTAGCGCGGTGATTGTGGGAAAACTTGCTCGGGCGTTGCCCCGGATAGGGCCGATACGCGGAGTAACCCCAGTCGAACGCGGTCAGAGGGCTGCTGAGTCCGGCGTTCGGATACGCGATGCGGCCCTCTCGGGCGCTGCGGTACCCTGACGCCATGCGTGCCGTACGCCTTCTGCTTAGCGAGCCGCGCTGATCAGTCCCGACGGATGAAAGATCCGGTCGGAATCGGCGCGGCGTCCCCTCCTGTGCGAGGGGATTTTTCATTGGCTGAACGTCACAGTTCATTCGCTGAACGTCACAGTCTGAATGTCGCAGCCGCTGGCAGAGACGATCGATGGAGCTTTGAGGATCATGAGCGAGACGAATTCTGCTGCCGAGGTGGCAGCGCCGCACCGCTACACGGCCGCGATGGCCGCTGACATCGAGGCACGCTGGCAGGACTTCTGGGACGCCGAGGGTACGTACGAGGCCCCGAATCCCAGCGGTGACCTGGCGGGCGACGCGGAGCTGGCCGCCAAGCCCAAGAAGTTCATCATGGACATGTTCCCGTACCCCTCGGGCGCCGGACTGCACGTCGGCCACCCGCTGGGCTACATCGCGACCGACGTCTTCGCCCGCTACCAGCGCATGACCGGCCACAACGTGCTGCACACTCTGGGCTTCGACGCCTTCGGCCTGCCCGCCGAGCAGCACGCGGTCGCCACCGGCACGCACCCCCGGGTGTCGACCGAGGCCGCCATGGACAACATGAAGCAGCAGCTGCGCCGACTGGGCCTGGGCCACGACAAGCGCCGCTCCATCGCGACGATCGACCCGGACTACTACAAGTGGACCCAGTGGATCTTCCTGCAGATCTTCAACTCCTGGTACGACAAGGAGGCGGACCGCGCCCGGCCGATCGCCGAGCTGGTGGCGCAGTTCGAGAGCGGGGAGCGTACGACGCCGGACGCGCGCCCCTGGAGTGAGCTGAGCGCCGCCGAGCGCGCCGACGTCCTGGGCGATTACCGCTTGGCGTACGCCTCCGACGCGCCCGTGAACTGGGCGCCGGGCCTGGGCACCGTACTGGCCAACGAGGAAGTCACCGCCGACGGCCGCTCCGAGCGCGGCAACTTCCCCGTCTTCAAGGCCAAGCTGCGCCAGTGGAACATGCGCATCACCGCCTACTCGGACCGCCTGCTGAACGACCTGGACGGCGTGGACTGGCCCGAGGCGATCAAGCTGCAGCAGCGCAACTGGATCGGCCGCAGCGAGGGCGCGCGCGTCGACTTCCCCGTGGACAGCCACGCGATCACCGTCTTCACCACTCGTCAGGACACGCTGTTCGGCGCGACGTACATGGTGCTGGCGCCCGAGCACGAGCTGGTCGAGAAGATCGTCCCGGTCGCCTGGCCCGAGGGCACGCACGACGTGTGGACGGGCGGTCACGCCACCCCGGCCGACGCCGTCTCGGCGTACCGCGCCCAGGCCGCCTCGAAGTCCGACGTCGAGCGGCAGGCCGAGGCCAAGGACAAGACCGGCGTCTTCACCGGTGCGTACGCCGTCAATCCGGTCAGCGGCGAGCAGGTGCCCGTCTTCATCGCGGACTACGTGCTGATGGGCTACGGCACCGGCGCGATCATGGCCGTACCGGCGCACGACTCCCGTGACTTCGCGTTCGCGCGCGCCTTCGAGCTGCCGATGCGCTGCGTCGTCGAGCCGTCGGACGGGCGGGGCACGGACCCGGCGGAGTGGGACGACGCGTTCGCTTCGTACGACGCGAAGATCGTGAACTCGTCGGGCGAGGACATCTCCCTGGACGGGCTGGGCGTCGTCGACGCCAAGGCGAAGATCACCGAGTGGCTGGCCGCGCGCGGCATCGGTAAGGGCACTGTCAACTACCGGCTGCGCGACTGGCTGTTCAGCCGGCAGCGCTACTGGGGCGAGCCCTTCCCGATCGTCTACGACGAGGACGGCATCGCGCACCCGCTGCCCGAGTCGATGCTGCCGCTGGAGCTGCCGGAGGTCGAGGACTACTCGCCGCGCACCTTCGACCCGGACGACGCCGACTCCCGGCCCGAGACGCCGCTGTCGCGCAACGAGGACTGGGTCAATGTGACGCTGGACCTGGGCGACGGACCGAAGAAGTACCGGCGCGAGACCAACACGATGCCCAACTGGGCCGGTTCCTGCTGGTACGAGCTGCGCTACCTGGACCCGCACAACAGCGGGAAGCTGGTCGATCCGGAGATCGAGCAGTACTGGATGGGGCCGCGCGAGGGCATGCCGCACGGCGGCGTGGACCTGTATGTCGGCGGCGCCGAGCACGCGGTGCTGCATCTGCTGTACGCGCGTTTCTGGTCCAAGGTGCTGTTCGACCTGGGGCATGTGTCGTCGTCCGAGCCGTTCCACAAGCTGTACAACCAGGGCATGATCCAGGCCTTCGTCTACCGGGACTCGCGCGGTATCGCGGTGCCGGCGGCCGAGGTCGAGGAGCGCGACGGCGGGTTCTGGTACCAGGGCGAGAAGGTCAGCCGCGTCCTGGGCAAGATGGGCAAGTCCCTGAAGAACGCCGTCACTCCGGACGAGATCTCCGCCGAGTACGGCGCTGACACGCTGCGGCTGTACGAGATGGCGATGGGCCCGCTGGACGTGTCGCGGCCGTGGGACACGCGCGCGGTGGTCGGCCAGTACCGGCTGCTGCAGCGGCTGTGGCGCAACATCGTCGACGAGGCGACGGGCGAGGTCACGGTGGTCGACACCGAGCCCGACGAGGACACGCTGCGTGCGCTGCACAAGGCGATCGACGGCGCCGGCCAGGACATGGCGGGGATGCGCTTCAACACGGCGATCGCCAAGGTCACCGAGCTGAACAACCACCTGACGAAGGTCGGCGGCCCGCTGTCGCGGTCGGTCGCGGAGCGGCTGGTGCTGCTGGTCGCGCCGCTGGCGCCGCACATCGCCGAGGAGCTGTGGCGGAAGCTGGGGCACACGGACTCCGTGGTCTACCAGGACTTCCCGGTCGCTGATCCGGCGTACGTCGTGGACGAGACCGTGACGTGCGTGGTGCAGGTCAAGGGCAAGGTCAAGGCGCGGCTGGAAATCTCCCCCTCGATCGGGGACGAGGAGCTGGAGAAGCTGGCGCTGGCCGACCCCGCGGTGGTCGCGGCGCTGGGCGGGGCGGGGATCCGCAAGGTGATCGTCCGGGCGCCGAAGCTGGTGAACATCGTTCCGGCGTAATCGCTGGGCAGGTGCGGGTAGGTGCTTTCCCCTACGGGCAGGTTGGGGGTTCCGATGGAACCCTCAGCCTGCCTGTTCCGTTTACGGTGGAGAGACCACGCGAGCCGAGTGGACCGACAACGGAGGGGCGCTCATGGAAGCCGTCATCCTGATCCTTGCGCTGCTCTTCGTGGCGTTCGTGGCGGCGGGGGTGTACGTGAGCGTGAAGGCGGTCGGTGCGGCCAAGCGCGGCGTGGACCGTACGATCACGCAGGCGCGGCGCACCGTCGAGGACACGACCCTGCGGGCGAAGAGCTTCGGGCAGGTGGGCCTCGCCGGGGAGCTCGCCCAGCTGAGGCTCTCTTTGCGTACGTCGATGAAGGCCACCCAGGAGGCGCTGCACGCGGGCGTCGCGGAGGACGCCTCGCTGTCGGAGTCGATCGGCCTCTTCGAACGGCTGAGCGCGCACGGGCACGAACTGGACGACGACCTGAAGCGGCTGGAGCGTGAGCCGGACAAGGCGCGGGTCGCGGAGCTGCTGCCGGAACTGCGGGAGCGTACGGAACGGGTGACGCATGCGGCGGACTCGCTTCGGTGGGCGGCACGGGACCGGGCGCAGCGGTTCGCGGACGACGACCTCGCGTCGCTGAGCGCGCAGATCGAAGTGGAGTCGGGGGCGTTGCGGCATTGGGCCACTGGGCCGGGAGCGGACGCCGACTGGCCGGAGGCGGGCGCGGCTGCCGGGGCGGCCGGTACCGCTGGGGCGGCCGGCGCGGCGGCGGACCGGGAAAATGCCGCCGACGCGGCCGATGCGGCGCGCCGGGCCGCTGCCGGGCCTGAGGCGATCACGGCGCGTGACCCTCGCCGGCAGACCACGTACCCGTGGCAGAAGGCGGCCCGCCCGGAGGGCACCGTCTGAGACGGTTCCCGACCCGGGACGGATCATTGAGCGGGGCCGGACTGCCGTTGGGCGCCGCCGGCGGGTAACCTCCCGCTCATGTCCCGCCATGTCGCTATCGTCACCGATTCAACGGCCTACCTGCCGCAGCAGACGATGGAGCGGCACGGCATCACAGCGGTGCCGCTGACCGTCGTCATCGGCGATCAGGCCCTGGAGGAGGGCACCGAGATCTCGGCCCGCTCACTGGCCCTGGCACTGCAGAAGCGCCGGTCCGTGACGACGTCGAGGCCGAGTCCCGAAGTCTTCGCCGCGGCCTACCGCGCGGCGGCGGAGGCCGGCGCCACCGGCATCGTGTCGCTCCACCTGTCCTCCGAGTTCTCCGGCACGTACGACGCCGCCGTGCTCGCCGCCCAGGGCGCTCCGGTGCCGGTGCGGGTGGTGGACACGGGGATGGTCGCGATGGCTCTCGGCTTCTGCGCGCTGTCGGCGGCGGAGGTGGCCGACGCGGGCGGCACGGTGGACGAGGCGGTGGCCGCCGCGGAGAAGCGTGCGGCGGGCATGTCGGCGTACTTCTACGTGGACACGCTCGACTACCTGCGCCGAGGTGGCCGGATCGGCGCAGCACAGGCGTTGTTGGGGTCGGCGCTGGCGGTGAAGCCGCTGCTGGAGCTGGACGGTGGCCGCATCGAGATGCTGGAGAAGGTACGTACGGCCTCCAAGGCCATCGCGCGGCTGGAGGAGATCGTCGCCGAGCGGGCGGGGACGCGCCGCGTCGACATCGCGGTACACCACCTGGCGGCGCCAGAGCGGGCCGAACGGCTGGCGGAGCGGCTGCGTGTCCGGGTTCCCGGGCTGGCGGAGCTGCATGTCAGCGAGGTGGGGGCGGTGATCGGCGCGCATACGGGGCCCGGACTGCTGGGAGTTGTGGTCGCGCCTCAGTAACACCCCTCTTGAGGGTGACCCGGATATCCACAACTAACGGGTTTTCCACGGGAATCGACCATGATCAGCGGGGACGGGCGGATGTGCCTACCGTCTCGTGACATGGCTCTCCGATCACGCTCACGTTCAAGCGCCGCCCGCTCCGCAACGAGTGGACCGGGCCGCGCACCGGCCTCCGACGTCCGGTCGTCCGATGTCCGCGCCCGCCATGGGCACGGCCGAAGCGGGCGCCGCCTGCGCCGCCGCGGCGACGAATCCGCCGCGTCCGCGGCCTCGCGCCGCCGCGCGGAGGCACTTTTCGAAACAGTGCCACGCCGCAAACCGCCGACCACGAACAACCCACCGCCGTCGCCGACTCGGACTCCGGTTCCGCCGCGTCCGGCTCCGGCTCTCCCGGACACAGCTCCCGCGCTGCCTGCTGCGTTGGCTTCGGTTCGCGCACCGGCTTCCGCACCGGATTCGGAGCCCGCTGTGTCTCCTCCGGTTCCGGTTCCGGCGCGTCAGGGCCCGGGGGTGGGTTCGGGACGGGGTTCGGGTTCGGCTCCGGCGGCTGGGCGGGGAGCATTGCGGGCCGCCTCCGTGCGGGGCGTTTCCCTGGGGCGGCCCCGGGGCGGGCCGCGCCCGGTGGCCGATGACGTACGGGCTGTGGCTTCTGGGGCGGGCGGCCCAGGGCCGGTGGCGGATGTTCCGGCGCCGGTGTGGGATGCGGGCGGTGGTGGGGGTCGCCTGGGGCGGGTGCGGGCTGCTGTGCGGGAGCGGCTGCCTGTCTGGGTGCAGTCGCGGTGCGGGCTTGAACCGAGGACGCTGGCCGCGCTGTCCGTTGTTCTTGTTGTGGGTGCGGTCTTCTCGGCTCAGCATTTCTGGGCGGGGCGGCCGCAGCCCGTACAGCCGCCGCAGGTTGTCGGTGTGGGGTCGCCCGCAGAGCGGCCGCGACCGTCACCGGGGCCGCCTCCGACGACCGGCCCTGAGGGGCGCATCGTCGTCGATGTGAGCGGCAAAGTACGGCAGCCGGGGATTCACCGGCTGCCGGCCGGGTCGCGGGTCGCCGACGCGTTGCGGGCCGCCGGGGGGATCAAGGCGGACGCGGACACCGCCGGGCTCAACCGCGCACGCCTGCTCATGGACGGTGAGCAGGTGGTGGTGGGGGTTCCCGCGCCGGTAGGGGCTGCCGGGGGTGGGGGTGCGGCGGCTGCCGGTGGGACCGCAGGGCCGATCGGTCTGAACGCCGCTACCGCCGAGCAGTTGGAGACGCTGCCCGGGGTCGGTCCCGTACTGGCGCAGCACATCATCGACTACCGGACCGAACACGGCGGGTTCCGTTCCGTCGACGAGCTCAGCGAAGTCAAGGGAATCGGCGACCGCCGGTTCGCGGATCTCCAGCCCCTCGTACGGCCATGACGCGCCGCCGCGCGGCAGTTCACGTCGCGTCCGGACATCGGCTGGGGGCGTCCGACCCCTGGCAGGAAGGGCCGGCGGATCTGCGTCTGGTGCCGCCCGCGCTGGCCGCGTGGGCCGCGGCTTCCGTGACGGTGGGGGCCTCGGGCCGCTGGGCGGCCGGGTTCGTGCTGGCGTGCGTGGGGGTGGCGGCCGGGCTGCTGCTGGTCCGGGCGTGGCGGGCAAGGCGCGGGGCCGCGGTCCGGCGCGGGCTGAGCGTCACCGCTGTTGCCGCCGCGCTGCTGTGTGCGGCGGCAGGGGCCACCTCGGCCGGGTTGCACGCGGCCGATCTGCACCGTGGCCCCGTACCGGGCCTGGCGCGCGAGTACGCGAAGGTCACGGCGGAACTGACCGTCACCTCGGACGCCCGCACGACCCGCCCGCGCGTGTACGGCGACCACACGTTGCCGACGTCGGTCGTGCTCAACGCGGACATCACCCGCGTGACCCGCATGACCCGCGTGACCCGCGTGACCGTCAGCTCCGCCGTACGTACACCGGTCCTGGTGATCGCACCGGCCCGTGGGCCGGCGGCGGCCCGGTGGCAGCGGCTGCTGCCGTCCACCGGGCTGCGGCTCACGGCGCGGCTCGCACCCCCGACGGGCGGCAGCGGCGGCAACCCCGTGGCCGCAGTGCTGCGCGTACCGGACGGCGAACCGCCGTGGACGGTCCGCCCACCAACAGCCGTGCAGCGCACGGCCGGTGGCCTCAGGGCCGGGCTGCGCGAGGCCACCGACGGGCTCGCTCCGGACGCGCGGGCACTGCTGCCGGGGCTGGTCGTCGGCGACACCTCCAGGGTGCCGCCCGAACTGCACGAGGCCTTCGAGGCCACCGACCTCACGCACCTTCTCGCCGTATCAGGAAGCAACCTCACGATCATTCTGATCCTGCTGATCGGACCGCCCGGCACGGCCCTGCGTGCCGAACGGGGAGGGATCGCCCCGCGCCTCGGCATCCCCCTGCGGGCGACCGCGCTGCTCGGCGGGGCGCTCACGCTCGCCTTCGTCGTCGTGTGCAGGCCGGAACCGAGCGTGCTGCGGGCCGCCGCATGCGGGGCCATCACGCTGCTCGCCATCGGTACGGGCCGCCGCAGGCAGCTGATCCCCGCCCTGGCGGCCGCCGTCCTGCTGCTCGTCCTGTACGACCCGTGGCTGGCCCGCAGTTACGGGTTCCTGCTCTCCGTACTGGCCACCGGCGCCCTCCTCACCATCGGCCCGCGCTGGAGCGCCGCGCTGCGACGGCGCGGCGTGCCGCCGAGGCTTGCGGAGGTGCTGGCGGCGGCAGCCGCCGCTCAGGCGGTATGCGCGCCCGTCGTCGCGATGATGGCCGCCAGGGTGAGCCTGGTGGCGATCCCCTGCAATCTGCTCGCGGAGTTCGCGGTGGCTCCCGCGACGGTGCTCGGGTTCGCGGCCCTGGCCGCCGCTCCGGTGGCGATGCCCCTCGCCGAACTGCTGGCCCGGTGCGCGGGGTGGCCGGCCGGATGGATCGCGTCCGTCGCCCGTACCGGGGCGGCGCTGCCCGGCGCGGAGGTCGACTGGCCGGGCGGCTGGCGAGGCGGGCTCCTGCTGGCCGCCGTGACGGCGGGGGCCGTGTTCGTCGCCCGCAGGCTGCTGCGCCACCCGTGGCTGAGCGCGGCCTGCGCTCTGCTCCTGGTGCTCGCGATCCTGCGGCCGGTTCCGCTCACCCGGATCGTCACCGGATGGCCGCCGCCGGGCTGGAAGTTCGCGATGTGCGACATCGGCCAGGGAGACGCCTCCGTCCTCGCGGCGGGCGAGGGAACGGCCGTCGTCGTCGACGCGGGACCGGACCCGCAGCAGATCGACCGCTGCCTGCGCGAGCTCGGCGTCACGCGGGTCCCGCTCGTCCTGCTCACCCACTTCCACGCGGACCACGTGGCGGGGCTGCCGGGTGTGCTGCGAGGACGTTCGGTGGGCGAGATCCGTACGACGTCGCTTCAGGAGCCCGTGGAGCAGAGTGCGTTCGTCCGCAGGACCGCGGCAGCCGCAGGGGTGCCGTTACTCGCCACGGCCCCGGGGGAGCGGCGCCGCATCGGGCAGTTGTCCTGGCGGGCGCTGTGGCCGCCTCCGCTCCCGGCGCCGACGCCCGAAGAGCCGAACGACGCCAGCGTCACGCTCCTCGTCAGCTCCGGCGCGCTCACCCTGCTGCTCTTGGGCGACCTCGAACCCCCTGCGCAGCAAGGGCTGCTGAGAGCTCATCCGATACTCCGGCCCGTGGACGTCCTGAAGGTCGCGCACCATGGCTCGGCCTACCAGGACCCCGCCCTGCTCGCCCGCGCCCGCCCCCGGCTGGCTCTGGTCTCCTGCGGCCGGGACAACCCGTACGGCCACCCCTCGCCGCGTACGCTCACGGCGCTGCGCACGGGTGGGGCCACGGTGCTGCGCACGGACACGGACGGGGCGATCGCGGTGACCGGCTCGGGTCCCGGCCTGCGTGCGGTGCCCGCGGGGCCGGAGCTCGCGAGATAGACGCGCTGGAGGAGCTACTGGAGGAGCTAGACGAGCCAGTCGCCGTCCCTCATCAGGTCGCGCTCGGCCAGCTCGTTCTCCTCGCGCCACGCCTTCACGGCGCGCGGGGTGATGCGGAGGTACACCCAGGGCGTCCGGTTCCGCGGGTCCCAGCCGTTGAGCTTCGCCGCGAAGGCGTCGGCCGACTCCGGTGCCAGGTCCGTCCCCTCCACGGGTTCGGCGGTGCCCTCGATCAGCACCACGTCCCTGGTGTGGCCGAGGGTGACCCGTACCTGCCCGGCGGGTGTCAGGTTCCGTGCCGTGGGGTTCGTACGACGGGTGCACATCAGGAGCGTGTCCTGGTCCCAGACGAACGACAGCGGGACGAGGCACGGCTCTCCGTCAGCCGACGCCGTGGCGACCCACAGGTCGTCGTCCTCCGCCAGCCGGTCCAGTACGTCCTGCTTGCGCTGCTCCCGGCTGCGCGCCGGTTCCGTGGTCGTCATGCCCGCACGCTATCGACGGGACATGTCCGCCCGCCTCGGCCGACCGACCTAGGACCGGAGGTCAGGCGACGTCAGGCATGTTCGAGCCATCCCTCGTACTCGCCGGCCAGTGCGTGCAGCGCCCCGGGGTCGAGACGCCGGCCCGGGTCCTCCACCACGACCAGCCACTGCGCGTCCTCGGCATCGTCCTCACCGGCCAGCGCGTCCCGTACGAGCTGCGGCTCCTCGACAGCTCCGAAGCGCTCGCCGAGCTCCAGGGCCACCTCCTCGGCGGCGTCCCGATCCGGCAGTACCAGTACGTGTCTCACTTCGCTCACCTGCCCATTCTCCAACACGAACGGGACTGTCAGTGAGCCATGCGATGCTGGACCACGATGGCCACCAGGAAGAATTCGAACGACGATCCGCTCGCCCCCCTCACCCTCGCCGTGGGGCAGGAGGACCTGCTGCTCGACCGCGCCGTGCAGCAGGTGGTGGCGGCCGCCCGCGCCGCCGACGCCGACACCGACGTACGCGACCTCACGCCCGACCAGCTCCAGCCCGGCACCCTCGCCGAGCTGACGAGCCCGTCGCTCTTCGCCGAGCGCAAAGTGGTCGTCGTGCGGAACGCGCAGGACCTCTCCGCCGACACGATCAAGGACGTGAAGTCCTACCTCGAAGCACCCGCCGAGGAAATCACGCTCGTACTGCTCCATGCGGGTGGCGTGAAGGGGAAGGGGCTGCTCGACGCGGCGCGTAAAGCGGGGGCCCGCGAGGTCGCCTGCCCCAAGACCACCAAGCCCGCCGAGCGCCTGTCGTTCGTACGGTCCGAATTCCGCGCGCTGGGCCGCTCCGCGACCCCCGAGGCGGGCCAGGCCCTGGTCGACTCCATCGGCAGCGACCTGCGCGAGCTGGCCAGCGCCGTCGCCCAGCTCTGCGCGGACGTAGAAGGAACCATCGACGAGGCCGTCGTGGGGCGGTACTACACGGGCCGCGCCGAGGCCTCCAGCTTCACGGTCGCCGACCGCGCCGTGGAGGGCCGTGCCGCCGAGGCCCTGGAGGCCCTGCGCTGGTCGCTGTCCACCGGCGTCGCGCCGGTCCTGATCACCAGCGCCCTGGCCCAGGGCGTACGGGCCATCGGCAAGCTGTCCTCCGCCCGCGGCGGCCGCCCCGCCGACCTCGCCCGTGAGCTCGGCATGCCCCCGTGGAAGATCGACCGCGTACGGCAGCAGATGCGCGGCTGGACACCGGACGGCGTGGCGCTCGCGCTGCGGGCCGTCGCCGAGGCCGACGCCGGCGTCAAGGGCGGCGGGGACGACCCGGAGTACGCGCTGGAGAAGGCGGTCGTCACCGTCGCCCGCGCGGCCCGCCACAAGTAGCGGCGTAACAGCAGCACGAAGGCCCCGGCCGCCGTCCTGGGGAGGACGGGCGACCGGGGCCTTCGCGGTCAAGCCATGAAGCCATGAAGCCTGTGAAAGCTTTGGTGCGCCGCACCCGCGTGGCGAACGCAGGCCGCGTGCGGCGCGGAGGTGCCGGATCAGGAGCGGAAGAGAGGGCCCGCTGAGTCCCTACCGGCGGTCGTGCAGGTGGTGCAGGTCATTCAAGTGAGTGCTCAGCCCTGCAGGGAGGCAACCTTGTGCGCCAGCGCCGACTTCTTGTTGGCGGCGGCGTTCTTGTGGATGACACCCTTGGAGACTGCCTTGTCGAGCTTCTGCGAAGCCTCGCGGACGGCCACAGTGGCCTTCTCGAGGTCGCCCGCAGTGACAGCCTCGCGGGCCTTGCGGATCGCGGTCTTGAGCGAAGACTTGACGGCCTTGTTACGCAGGCGCGCCTTCTCGTTCGTCTTGTTCCGCTTGATCTGGGACTTGATGTTCGCCACGAAAGAGCCTCTACAGGTTCGTTGGATCTTCGATGAGTGCCGCGCCGCTTAGAGGGCATGCGAGACACAGCTGCTCAGCGTACCAGCGGCCCGCCTGACGGCCCAAACCGAGGCCCGCCGCCCGTCCGTGGGACCATGGAAGCTACGTATCGATCCAACATCGCCCCGAGACGAGACCCTGCGTGCCCGCGACTCCTACCAACGTGCCCGAGCCGAGCCGTACCGACCCGGCGCTGATCCGCAATTTCTGCATCATCGCGCACATCGACCACGGCAAGTCGACCCTTGCCGACCGGATGCTCCAGCTGACCGGTGTGGTCGACCAGCGGCAGATGCGTGCCCAGTATCTCGACCGGATGGACATCGAGCGCGAGCGCGGCATCACGATCAAGTCCCAGGCGGTCCGGCTGCCCTGGGCCCCCAACGAGGGCCCGGACGTGGGCACGACCCACATCCTGAACATGATCGACACGCCGGGCCACGTGGACTTCACGTACGAGGTGTCGCGGTCGCTCGCCGCCTGCGAGGGCACGGTGCTCCTCGTGGACGCCGCCCAGGGCATCGAGGCGCAGACCCTCGCCAACCTCTACCTGGCGATGGAGAACAACCTCACCATCGTCCCGGTGCTCAACAAGATCGACCTGCCGGCCGCCCAGCCGGAGAAGTTCTCCGAGGAGCTGGCCAACCTCATCGGCTGCCAGCCCGAGGACGTACTCAAGGTCTCGGCGAAGACCGGCCTCGGCGTGGACGCGCTGCTCGACCGGGTCGTCAAGGACGTACCGGCTCCGGTCGGAAACGCCGACGCCCCCGCCCGCGCGATGATCTTCGACTCGGTCTACGACTCGTACCGCGGTGTCGTCACCTATGTACGTGTCATCGACGGTGGGCTGAACAAGCGCGAGCGCATCCGCATGATGTCCACCAACGCGACCCACGAGCTGCTCGAGATCGGCGTCTCCTCCCCGGAGATGACGCCGTCCGACGGCATCGGCGTCGGCGAGGTCGGCTACATCATCACCGGCGTGAAGGACGTCCGTCAGTCCAAGGTCGGTGACACGATCACCTCCCTGCACAAGGGCGCCACCGAGGCCCTCGGCGGCTACAAGGACCCGAAGCCGATGGTCTTCTCGGGTCTGTATCCGCTGGACGGCTCCGAGTACCCCGACCTGCGCGAGGCGCTCGACAAGCTCCAGCTCAACGACGCCGCACTGGTGTACGAGCCCGAGACTTCCGCGGCCCTCGGCTTCGGCTTCCGCGTCGGCTTCCTCGGCCTGCTGCACCTCGACGTGATCCGCGAGCGCCTGGAGCGCGAGTTCGGGCTCGACCTGATCGCCACCGCGCCCAACGTGGTCTACCGCGTCGTCATGGAAGACCGCAGCGAGCACATCGTCACCAACCCGAGCGAGTTCCCCGAGGGCAAGATCTCGGACGTGTACGAGCCGGTCGTACGGGCCACGATCCTCGCCCCCAGCGAGTTCATCGGCGCGATCATGGAGCTCTGCCAGACCCGTCGCGGCACGCTCCTCGGCATGGACTACCTCTCCGAGGACCGCGTCGAGATCCGCTACACCCTCCCGCTCGCGGAGATCGTCTTCGACTTCTTCGACCAGCTGAAGTCCAAGACGCGCGGTTACGCCTCCCTGGACTACGAGCCCACCGGTGAGCAGGCGGCCTCGCTCGTCAAGGTCGACATCCTGCTGCACGGCGACCGGGTCGACGCGTTCTCCGCCGTCACGCACAAGGACGCGGCGTACGCGTACGGCGTGCGGCTCGTCGCCAAGCTGCGCGAGCTCATCCCGCGCCAGGCGTTCGAGATCCCCATCCAGGCGGCCATCGGCTCCCGGGTCATCGCCCGCGAGACCATCCGCGCCATCCGCAAGGACGTCCTCGCCAAGTGTTACGGCGGTGACATCTCCCGTAAGCGGAAGCTGCTGGAGAAGCAGAAGGAAGGCAAGAAGCGGATGAAGATGGTCGGCAGTGTGGAGGTCCCGCAGGAGGCCTTCATCGCGGTGCTGTCCAGCGACGACTCCGGCGGCAAGAAGAAGTAGTCACGACATACGACAGCATGTGCGAAAGCGCCCTCCGTACTCACGGACGGGCGCTTTCGCATGTGAGGAGATGCTGGTGGCGACGGTGCCGTTCCGTTATGAAGCCGCGTGCCGCAGGCCCTTACGCCCCGGGCACTCGCGCTTTACTCTGATCACCACTCGAAGGTTACTCGCCAGTTAAATACCAGCCAGTCGTGCAGTATGCGCAGGCCCGGAGGACGTCGTGAGCGACACACAGACCTTGATCGAGAACCGGCCGCCGTCGGTGGCGACCCTCTTCATTGAGCGCGTGGCTGCCACGCCCGATGGTGAGGCCTACCGCTACCCCGTACCGGCCCCCGCCGGGCAGGGAGCCGACGCCTGGAAGTCGCTGAGCTGGGGACAGGCGGCCGAGCGCGTGTACGCCATCGCCGCCGGCCTCATCGACCTCGGCGTACAGCCCGAAGAGCGCGTCGCGCTCGCCTCCAACACCCGCGTCGAGTGGATCCTCGCCGACCTCGGCGTCATGTGCGCAGGCGCCGCCACGACGACGGTCTACCCCTCGACCAACGCCGAGGAGTCGGCGTACATCCTGGCCGACTCCGAGAGCCGGGTGCTGATCGCGGAGGACGCGTCGCAGCTCGCCAAGGCCCGCGAGCGGCGCTCCGACCTGCCGAACCTCGCCCACGTCGTCGTCATGGACGCCACCGGCGTCGAGCCGGCCGAGGACGACCCCGAGGGCTGGGTGCTCACGCTCGCCGAGCTGGAGGCGCGCGGGAAGGCGTACCTGGAGAAGCACCCGCAGGCCGTCACCGAGCGGGTGGAGGCCATCACCTCCGACCAGCTCGCGACGCTCATCTACACCTCCGGCACCACGGGCCGCCCCAAGGGCGTACGGCTGCCGCACGACTGCTGGTCGTACATGGCGAAGGCCACGGTGGCGACCGGGCTCATCAGCGCGACCGACGTGCAGTACCTCTGGCTGCCGCTCGCGCACGTCTTCGGCAAGGTGCTGACCTCAGGGCAGATCGAAGCCGGGCACGTCACCGCCGTCGACGGCCGGGTCGACAAGATCATCGAGAACCTTCCGGTGGTCCAGCCGACGTACATGGCGGCCGTGCCGCGCATCTTCGAGAAGGTCTACAACGGCGTCGCGGCCAAGGCGCGGGCCGGCGGTGGCGCGAAGTACAAGATCTTCCAGTGGGCGGCCGAGGTGGCCCGCGAGTACGCCAAGGTCACGCAGGACAACTTCCGCCGCACGGGCACGGCCTCCGCACCCTTCGGCCTGACCGCCAAGCACAAGGTCGCCGACGCCCTCGTCTACGCCAAGATCCGCGATGCCTTCGGCGGCCGGCTGCGCGCCTGCGTCTCCGGCTCGGCGGCGCTCGCGCCCGACATCGGCTTCTTCTTCTCCGGCGCCGGCATCCACATCCTGGAGGGTTACGGACTGACCGAGTCCAGCGCCGCCTCCTTCGTGAACCCGGGCGAGGCCTACCGCACCGGCACGGTCGGCAAGCCGCTCCCCGGCACCGAGGTGCGCATCGCGGACGACGGCGAGATCCTGCTGCGCGGCCCCGGCATCATGCAGGGCTACCACCAGCTGCCCGAGAAGACCGCGGAAGTGCTGGAGCCGGACGGCTGGCTCCACACCGGGGACATCGGCGAGCTGTCGGTCGACGGGTACCTGCGCATCACGGACCGCAAGAAGGACCTGATCAAGACGTCGGGCGGCAAGTACATCGCGCCGGCCGAGGTCGAGGGCCAGTTCAAGGCGGTGTGCCCGTTCGTCTCCAACATCCTGGTGCACGGCGCGGACCGCAACTACTGCACCGCGCTGATCGCGCTCGACGAGCCGACGATCCTCGGCTGGGCCAAGGACAACGGCCTGGAGGGCAAGTCGTACGCCGAGGTCGTCGCGGACAAGAAGACCCAGGAGCTCGTCGAGGGCTACGTGCAGCGGCTCAACGAGGGCCTGCAGCGCTGGCAGACGATCAAGAAGTTCCGGCTGCTGCCGCGCGACCTGGACATCGAGCACGGCGAGCTGACGCCGAGCCTCAAGCTCAAGCGGCCGGTGGTCGAGCGCGAGTACAAGCACCTCATCGAGGAGATGTACGCGGGCTCGCGCGAGGCCTAAGGCGCGAGGCGTAAAGCGGTGGCGCGGGCGGGGCCGACAACGGCTTCGCCCGCGCAGTACGTTCACAACTCCGGCACATTACGACCACTTCGGTGACTCGGCGCTTATGCGCGGCCTCAGTCTGTCACTCTGTTCCATGTCGCCAGCGGCGACGTCGACAGAGAACCGACGGGGAGCCGGCCAGTGGGGTCCATTCCGAGGCAGCGGGAGAGTACGTACCGCTCGACGCACCTGCCGGGCGGCCTGTCCGACCCGCACTCGGCCGCCTGGACCAGCCTGCCGGGGAACCCGCTCGCGCCCGCCGCCGCGCGGCGCTTCGTCCGGGCCGCGCTCGCCGAATGGACCGGGCTCGGGCTGCCCGCCGCCGACGGTTTCACCGACCAGCTCGCGGACGACGCCGTGATCCTCGTCAACGAGCTGGTGACCAACGCGGTCGTCCACGCGGGTACCAACGTCGAGCTGGTGTGCCACCTGGAGGAAGCGACGGAGGACGATCCCGCCGCTCTCGTCGTCGAGGTCTCCGACCACCACCCCGCCCGCGTCGTACGGAACGAACCCGGCGGATCGCCCGCGGCCGGCGGCCACGAGTTCGGGCGCGGCCTGCACCTCGTCGCTGCCCTCTCCGCGTGCTGGGGCGTCACCTACCGCACCGGCCTCAAGACCATCTGGGCCCGGATCGCCATCGACGCCGTACTCCCCGGCATGCACACCGCCCTGCACCCCGCTGCCCTGCATCCAGGGTCGGCCGACCTCGCCGACCAGGCGCTCCAGCGCGGGCTGCGCGCCGCCGAGATCCTCGCTCCCGTACCGCGGCGGGCCGCGCGCGAGTACGACAGTGACTGGATCAACCGGGGTGCGCTCTCGTTCCTCGCCGAGGCGTCCGACCTGCTGACGGGCCAGTTCGACGAGGACATGATCGCGGCCCTCGCCGCGCAGCTTCTGGTGCCGCGGCTCGCGGACTGGTGCGCGGTGTGGCTGGAGGAGGAGGGTGCGGCGCCCCGTCTCGCCCGCGTCTGGCACCAGCGCGAGTGCAGCATCGAGGAACTGCGCGGGCGCGTCGAGAAGGAGCCGCCCGCCGTGCCGGACTCCGCTCGGGGCGGACCGGTGCCGGTGCCGTGGCCGGGCGTGGACGATCCGGGAAGCATTGAGGGTACTGAGGGTACTGCGGGTGCTGCCGGTACTTCCTGTACTTCCGGTGCTCACGACGGCGCCGCGGTCGCGTACCGGCTGATCGCGGGCGGGCGCGGGCTCGGGACGCTGATGCTGGGGCGGGCGGGACTGACGCGGATGCCCGACGAGGTGACGGGCCTGATCGAGGACTTCGTACGCCGGGTCGCGCTGGCCGTTGCCGCAGCTCGCCAGTACACCCGGCAGGCCACCATCAGCCGTGTCCTCCAGCGGGCGCTGCTGCCGGGCCAGATGGCCGACATCCCGGGTATCGAGAAGGCCCTCGTCTACGAGCCGCGCGGGCAGGGCGTCGCGGGCGGCGACTTCTACGACGTCTTCCCCGGCGCGAGCGGCAGCTGGTCCTTCTCGCTCGGCGACGTCCAGGGCAACGGCCCGGAGGCGGCGGTCGTCACCGGCCTCGTCAGGCCCTGGCTGCGGCTGCTGGCGCGCGAGGGCCGGTCGGTCGGGGAGGTGCTGGGGCGGCTCAACGGGCTGCTGCTGGACGACGCGGTGGAGGCGGCGGAGGCGACGGCCAGGATGGCGGTGGCCGGGGCTTCAGGGGCTGCTGGGGCTACGGGGGGACCCGCCGTGCCCGTCGGCCTGCGGGAGGCGCCGCCGCAGCCTCGGTTCCTCTCGCTCCTGTACGGCGAGCTGGTGCCGTTCGCGGCCGAGGACGGCGGCGGGGTGCGCTGCACGCTCGCCTGCGCCGGGCATCCACTGCCGCTCGTGCT
Source organism: Streptomyces sp. NPDC002994 (assembly GCF_040611155.1). NCBI lineage: Bacteria > Bacillati > Actinomycetota > Actinomycetes > Kitasatosporales > Streptomycetaceae > Streptomyces > Streptomyces sp. NPDC002994. Next base: position 68,773 of record NZ_JBEXNQ010000016.1, on the reverse strand, counting down.
CCGGCCGGACGGGAGCGTACGGCCGGCCGCCGTCTCCCAGATGCTGCTCGGCGTCCTCGACGACGTGACGTACGAGAGCGAGACCTTCGTCCTCCAGGCGGGCGACACTCTGCTCTGCGTCACGGACGGCGTGACCGAGCGGCGGTCCGGGCGGCGGATGTTCGACGACGCGGACGGGCTGGCGGCGGCGCTGGGGCGGTGCGTGGGGCTGAGCGCGCAGGGGGTCGCAGAAAGGATCATGCGCGAGGTGCACGATTTCTCGCCGACGCCGCCCGACGACGATGTGGCGCTGCTGGTGCTCCAGGCAATGTGACCCAGGCAATGTGACCGGAGCTGTGACAATGGGGGCATGCCTTCTGTACTGCCCGACGGTGAGCCCATGCCCGAAGACGGGGCGCTGCCACCGCACGCCCTGGCCGGCGCGGCCGAGCGGCCGCTCGGCTTCTACCTGCACGTTCCGTACTGCGCGACCCGCTGCGGCTACTGCGACTTCAACACCTACACGGCGACCGAGCTGCGCGGTTCGGGCGGTGCGCTGGCCTCGCGCGACAACTACGCGGACACGCTGGTGGAGGAGGTCCGCCTGGCGAGGAAGGTGCTCGGGGACGACCCGCGTGAGGTACGGACAGTCTTCGTCGGCGGGGGTACGCCGACGCTGCTGGCGGCGGGTGATCTCGTACGGATGCTGGCGTCGATCCGGGACGAGTTCGGGATCGCGGCCGACGCGGAAGTCACCACCGAGGCGAATCCGGAGTCGGTGAATCCGGCGTATCTGGAGGAACTGCGGGCCGGTGGCTTCAACCGGGTCTCGTTCGGGATGCAGAGCGCGAAGCAGCACGTGCTGAAGATTCTGGACCGTACGCATACGCCGGGGCGGCCGGAGGCGTGCGTCGCGGAGGCGCGGGCGGCGGGCTTCGAGCACGTGAACCTTGACTTGATCTACGGCACGCCGGGGGAGAGCGATGCGGACTGGCAGGCGTCGCTGGACGCGGCGATCGGGGCGGGGCCCGACCATGTGAGTGCGTACGCCCTGATCGTGGAGGAGGGGACGCAGCTGGCGCGGCGGATCCGGCGGGGCGAGGTGCCGATGACGGACGACGACGTACACGCCGACCGGTACCTGATGACGGAGTCCGCGCTGTCGGCGGCGGGTTTTGAGTGGTACGAGGTGTCGAACTGGGCCACTTCGGATGCGGCGCGGTGCCTGCACAACGAGTTGTACTGGCGCGGGGCGGACTGGTGGGGCGCGGGGCCCGGTGCGCACAGCCATGTGGGTGGGGTGCGGTGGTGGAACGTGAAGCACCCGGGGGCGTATGCGCAGGCGCTGGGTGATGGGCGCTCCCCGGGTGCCGGGCGTGAGGTGCTCCCGGCTGAGGACCGCCGCGTGGAGCGCATCCTGCTGGAGCTGCGGCTCGCGGACGGCTGCCCGCTGACGCTGCTGGCGCCGGCGGGCCTGGCGGCGGCGGAGCGGGCGCGGGACGAGGGGCTGCTGGCGGGGGAGCCGTTCGCCGCTGGGCGGGCGGTTCTGACGCTGCGGGGACGGTTGCTGGCGGACGCGGTGGTCCGGGACCTGGTGGACTGACCCGGGGGCGCGGGGCGCGGTGCCTGCGGCGCTTTCCCCGACCCGCCCCTCCCCGAACCGGGGCGCTGCCCCAGACCCCGGTCCTCAAGCGCCGGACGGGCTGGAGGGGGCGGGGTGGGCCGCTGGGGCTCTGCCCCAGACCCCGCTCCTCAAACGCCGGAGGGGCTGGATGTCCGGGGGAGTGTGCAGGGGCGCTGCCCCAGACCCCGCTCCTCAAGCGCCGGAGGGGCTGGAGGGTGCCGCTGGGGCGGGGATGTGCCCGCTGCGCGGCAGATCCAGCCCGTCCCGGCTGATCCAGCCCGCCCGGCGCTTGAGGGCACGCCCGTAGGGCGTCCCGGGGGCCTGGGGGCTCGCCCCCAGTTTCGGGAAGGGGCGGGTAGGGGAACAGCGCCGCAGGCAGCCCGCACCCACACCGGCCCGCACCCACACCGGCCCGCAACGGCCCGCACCCACCTCACCCCCGCCCTCACACCGGCCCGCACCCGCCCGCACCCGTCAACCGCCGGCCGGCGCCGTAACGAAATCGATCAGCTCCTCCACCCGCCCCAGCAGCGCCGGCTCCAGGTCCTTGTACGACCGCACCGACGCCAGAATCGCTCGCCACGCCGCCCCCGTGTTCTCCGGCCACCCCAGCGCCCCGCACACCCCCGTCTTCCAGTCCTGCCCCCTCGGGACCTTCGGCCACGCCTGGATGCCCACCGCCGACGGCTTCACCGCCTCCCATACGTCGATGTACGGGTGGCCGACGACCAGGACGTTCGCGTCCGAGACCTGCGCCGCGATGCGGGACTCCTTCGAGCCCGGGACCAGGTGGTCGACCAGGACGCCCAGGCGCGCGTCCGGCGCCGGGGCGAAGTCCGCGACGATCGCGGGGAGGTCGTCGATGCCCTCCAGGTATTCGACGACCACGCCCTCGATGCGGAGGTCGTCGCCCCAGACCCGCTCGACCAGCTCCGCGTCGTGGCGCCCCTCCACGTAGATCCGCCCCGCACGCGCGACCCGCGCCCGCGCCCCCGGTACGGCCACCGAGCCCGACGCCGTACGGGCCGGCCGGGCCGGCCGGGACTCCGCGGCGGAAGGCGGGCGGACGAGGGTGACCACGCGGCCCTCCAGGAGGAAGCCGCGCGGCTCCATCGGGAACACCCGGTGCTTCCCGAAGCGGTCCTCCAGGGTGACGGTCGGCCCCTGCGCCGTCTTCTCGCACCGGATCACCGCCCCGCAGAACCCGGTGCCGACCTCCTCCACGACAAGATCGGTCTCAGCGGGAACTTCGGGAACGGGGGCGGGCTTCTTCCAGGGCGGGGTGAGATCCGGCCCGTACTGTCGGCTGCGCATGCGGCCATTGTGACGTCACACCCGGGCGTCACACCCCGGCGTCACACCTGACGTCACGTCACACCTCGAACCGCGCCGCCAACGCATCACGCTGCGCCCGCACGTACGCCGCGTTCACCACCGCCCCGTGCCCCGGCACGTACGCCGCGTTCTCGCCGCCCAGCGCGAGCAGCCGGTCCAGGGCCGCCGGCCAGGAGGTGGGGTGGGCGTCCGGGCCCGCCTGGGGGGCGCCCGACTCCTCCACCAGGTCGCCGCAGAAGACGACCTCGGGGTCGCCCGGCACCAGCACCGCCAGGTCGTGACCGCTGTGCCCGGGGCCGATGTTCGCCAGCAGCACCTGGCGGCCGCCGCCCAGGTCCAGCGTCCACTCGCCGCACACCGTGTGGTGCGGCGCGACCAGTACGTCCGCCGCCTCCGCCGCCGCGCCCCGGTCGACACCGTGCCGCACCGCGTCGTCCCGCAGCGCCTCCCGGCCCCGCCGCAGCAGATCGTCGATGCCGACCGCCCCGTACACCTCAACTCCCGCGAACGCCGCCGTGCCGAGGACGTGGTCGAAGTGCGGGTGGGTGAGCGCGATGTGCGTCACTCTCCGGCCGGGGCCCAAAAGGCGCTGCGCCTCGGCGCGCAGCTGCGCGCCCTCGCGCAGCGTCGCCCCTGTGTCGATGAGCAGCGCCCCGCCGTCACCCCCGGCCACCAGGCCCACCGTCGCGTCCCAGACGGGCATACGCCGCCGTCCCACGCCCAGTGCGAGCCGCTCCCAGCCTGCCTCTTCCCAACTGAGGTCCATACCCCGACGCTAGACCCATCCCCGGTGCAGGCGCCCGCTGAACAGGGCCGTCGCGCGGTGACTGGCGCGGTAACGTGACCGGCCGCCCTTGCTAGGGGCGTACCCGCCCGCCGTACACTGGGCGGGGACTGCTGGCACTCCCCCGCGGTGAGTGCCAAGCAGACGCCGAGGACACAGCGCCGAGGACACAGAACGACCGACCAGCTGGAGGTGGTGCGAGATGCTCAGCGAACGCAGACTTGAGGTGCTGCGCGCCATCGTCCAGGACTACGTGGGCACCGAGGAGCCCGTCGGCTCCAAGGCGCTCACCGAGCGGCACAAGCTCGGTGTCTCACCGGCCACCGTGCGCAACGACATGGCCGCCCTGGAGGACGAGGGCTTCATCGCCCAGCCGCACACGAGCGCCGGCCGCATCCCCACCGACAAGGGCTACCGGCTCTTCGTCGACAAGCTCGCCGGCGTCAAGCCCCTGTCGTCGCCCGAGCGCCGCGCCATCCAGAACTTCATGGACGGAGCGGTCGACCTCGACGACGTCGTGGCCCGTACGGTCCGGCTGCTCGCGCAGCTGACCCGGCAGGTCGCCGTCGTGCAGTACCCGTCGCTGACCCGCTCGACGGTGCGGCACGTGGAACTGCTCGCGCTGGCTCCCGCCCGCCTGATGCTCGTGCTCATCACGGACACCGGCCGGGTCGAGCAGCGCATGATCGACTGTCCGGCACCCTTCGGCGAGACGTCCCTGGCGGACCTGCGCGCCCGGCTCAACAGCCGGGTCGTCGGGCGCCGCTTCGCGGACGTACCGCAGCTGGTGCAGGACCTTCCCGACTCCTTCGACAAGGAGGACCGAGGCACCGTTTCGACGGTCCTCTCCACCCTCCTGGAGACTCTGGTCGAGGAGACCGAGGAGCGTCTGATGATCGGCGGCACCGCCAATCTCACGCGCTTCGGACATGATTTCCCCCTCACCATCCGGCCCGTGCTGGAGGCGCTTGAGGAGCAGGTCGTGCTTCTCAAGCTGCTGGGTGAGGCAACGGACTCAGGCATGACTGTACGAATCGGTCACGAGAACGCCCATGAAGGGCTCAGCTCCACGTCCGTCGTCGCAGTCGGCTACGGTTCGGGCGACGAAGCAGTCGCGAAACTCGGCGTGGTCGGACCGACCCGCATGGACTACCCCGGAACGATGGGAGCGGTACGCGCAGTGGCACGTTACGTCGGACAGATCCTGGCGGAGTCGTAAGTGGCCACCGACTATTACGCCGTACTTGGCGTACGCCGCGACGCTTCCCAGGATGAGATCAAGAAGGCATTCCGGCGGCTGGCGCGCGAGCTCCACCCGGACGTGAATCCCGATCCCAAGACGCAAGAGCGCTTCAAGGAGATCAACGCCGCGTACGAGGTGTTGTCGGACCCGCAGAAGAAGCAGGTCTACGACCTCGGCGGCGACCCGCTTTCGCAGGCGGGCGCCGGAGCCGGCGGCTTCGGCCAGGGTGGCTTCGGGAACTTCTCGGACATCATGGACGCCTTCTTCGGTACGGCGTCGCAGCGCGGCCCGCGCTCGCGCACGCGCCGCGGCCAGGACGCGATGATCCGGCTGGAGATCGACCTCAACGAGGCGGCCTTCGGTACGACGAAGGACATCCAGGTCGACACCGCTGTGGTGTGTACGACGTGTTCGGGCGAGGGCGCCGCGCCCGGCACCTCGGCCCAGACCTGTGACATGTGCCGCGGTCGTGGTGAGGTCTCGCAGGTCACCCGGTCCTTCCTGGGCCAGGTCATGACCTCGCGGCCGTGCCCGCAGTGTCAGGGCTTCGGCACGGTCGTACCGACTCCGTGTCCGGAGTGCGCCGGTGACGGCCGAGTGCGCTCGCGCCGGACGCTGACGGTCAAGATCCCGGCCGGTGTCGACAACGGCACGCGGATCCAGCTCGCGGGCGAGGGTGAGGTCGGCCCCGGTGGCGGCCCCGCCGGTGACCTGTACGTCGAGATCCACGAGCTGCCGCACGCGGTGTTCCAGCGGCGCGGCGACGATCTGCACTGCACGGTCACCATCCCGATGACGGCGGCCGCGCTGGGCACGAAGTGCCCGCTGGAGACGCTCGACGGGGTGGAGGAGATCGACGTACGTCCGGGCACGCAGTCGGGGCAGTCGATCCCGTTGCACGGGCGCGGCATCACGCACCTGCGGGGCGGAGGCCGCGGCGACCTGATCGTGCACGTGGAGGTGCTGACTCCGTCGAAGCTGGACCCGCAGCAGGAGGACCTGATGCGCCAGCTCGCGAAGCTGCGCGGCGAGGAGCGTCCCACGGGTCAGTTCCAGCCCGGGCAGCAGGGTCTTTTCTCGCGGCTGAAGGACGCTTTCAACGGGCGGTAGGTGCATGCGGGCTTGGCCGGGGGTCCGGGGGTTGTCCCCGGGAGGTGGGGTCAGCCCGGGCAGCAGGGTCTTTTCTCGCGCCTGAAGGACGCCTTCAACGGGCGCTGGGCGCTCGCTTCCGAGACGGCCGAAGCCTCGATTCGGTGCAGTGCGGAGGGCATGAAACTATGCGTTCATGTCCTCCGCACTGACCGATCTTTGCCGTTATCCGATCGTGCAGGCCCCCATGGCGGGCGGCGCCTCCAGTCCTCAGCTCGTCGCCGCCGTCTGCGAGGCCGGCGGTCTCGGGTTTCTTGCCGCCGGGTACAAGACCGCGGACGGCATGTACGAGGAGATCAAGCAGCTGCGGGGGCTTACGAGCCGCCCCTTCGGCGTCAATCTCTTCATGCCGCAGCCGAGCCACGCCGACCCGGCCTCCGTCGAGGTCTACCGTCACCAGCTCGCCGGCGAGGCCGACTGGTACGACACCCCCCTCGGCGAGCCCGACAACGGCGCCGACGACGGCTACGAAGCCAAGCTGGCCATCCTCATCGACGACCCCGTCCCCGTCGTCTCCTTCACCTTCGGCTGCCCCACCCGCCCCGTCCTCGACGCCTTCGCGAAGGCCGGCACGCTCACCGTCGTGACCGTCACCACGCCCGAAGAGGCCCAGGCCGCGCAGTGGACCGGCGCCGACGCCGTGTGCGTACAGGGCATAGAGGCCGGTGGCCACCAGGGAACGCACCGGGACGATCCCAAGAACGACGGCACCGGCATCGGCCTGCTGTCCCTGGTCGCGCAGGTACGCGAGACCGTGCAGCTGCCGATCATCGCGGCGGGCGGCGTGATGCGCGGCGCGCAGATCGCCGCGGTCCTCGCGCTGGGCGCGGACGCGGCGCAGCTCGGCACGGCGTTCCTGGTGTGCCCCGAGTCCGGTGCGAACGTGCTGCACAAGCAGGCCATGACCAATCCGTTGTTCGTACGCACGGAACTCACCCGGGCGTTCTCGGGACGCCCCGCACGCGGCCTCGTCAACCGCTTCATGCGCGAGCACGGCCCGTACGCCCCCGCCGCCTATCCGCAGGTGCACCACATCACCTCCGGCCTGCGCAAGGCCGCGGCCAAGGCGGGCGACGCCCAGGGCATGGCGCTGTGGGCGGGCCAGGGGCACCGGATGGCGCGCGAGATGCCGGCCGGGCAGCTGGTCGAGGTCCTGGCCGCCGAGACCGACGCGGCGCGCGCGGCGCTGGCGCTGCGGGGCGCGGGCGGTGCGGCATGACGGCGCCGGTGTTCGTCGTGGACGCCGTACCGGCGAAGGGTCAGTTCGTACTCGAAGGCCCGGAGGGGCGGCATGCCGTCTCGGTGCGGCGGCTGAACGCGGGGGAGCACGTCGTACTGACGGACGGCCTCGGTACGGGCGCGGCGGCCGTGGTGCTGGCGGCCGAGGGCAAGGACCGGCTCGTCGTCGAGGTGACGGACGTGACGGCGGAGCCGGAGCCGGCGCCGCGCATCACCGTCGTACAGGCGCTGCCCAAGGGCGACCGGGGTGAGGTCGCCGTCGAGACGATGACGGAGACAGGCGTCGACGCGATCGTGCCGTGGCAGGCGTCCCGGTGCATCACGCAGTGGCGAGGCGACCGGGGCGCGAAGTCCCTCGCGAAGTGGCGGGCCACGGCGCGGGAGGCGGGCAAGCAGTCGCGCAGGCTGCGCTTCCCGGAGGTCGCGGACGCGCTGACGACGAAGCAGGTGGCCGCGCTGCTGGCCACGGCGGACTTCGCGGCGGTACTGCACGAGGACGCGTCGGCGGGAGGCAGCGAGGCGCTGGCCACTGCCGCGCTGCCCGAGACGGGTTCCATCGTGCTGGTCGTGGGGCCGGAAGGGGGCGTGTCGCCGGAGGAGTTGGCGGTCTTCGCCGAGGCGGGGGCGAAGCCGTACCGGTTGGGGAGCAGTGTGCTGCGTACGTCGACTGCCGGTACTGCGGCGGCGGCGCTGCTGCTGGGGCGCACGGGGCGCTGGTCCTGAACCGCTGGGGCGCTGCCCCGGACCCCGGACACGCCCGGAGGGCGTCCCGGAGGCTGGGGCGGAGCCCCAGTTTGCTCAAGTGCCCGTGCCATGGGGCGGATAGCATGCGGCCATACTTGATCGGTATCGGTACATCCTGATCCAGCCGCATTCGAGGAGGCCAGGACCATGGCGGGACAACCGCAGGCAGACTGCCTGTTCTGCAAGATCGCCGCGGGCGAGGTGCCCGCGGACGTCGTCCGTGAGACGGCCACCACCGTCGCGTTCCGCGACATCAACCCCCAGGCGCCGACGCACGTCCTGGTCATTCCCAGGGTGCACCACCCGGACGCCGCCTCGCTCGCAGCCGCCGAGCCGCAGGTCCTCGCGGACCTGCTCACCGAGGCGGGCAACGTCGCCGCCGACGAGAAGGTCGACCGCACCGGCTACCGCGTCATCTTCAACACCGGCTCCGGAGCGGGCCAGACCGTCTTCCACGCGCACGCCCACGTCCTCGGCGGACGCGGCCTCAACTGGCCCCCCGGATAAGGCAGCTTCTGTGTCCGCACGAGAACTGGTGGTCCTCGGCACCGCCAGTCAGGTCCCCACCCGGCACCGCAACCACAACGGCTACCTCCTGCGCTGGGACGGCGAGGGCATCCTCTTCGATCCCGGCGAGGGCACCCAGCGCCAGATGCTGCGCGCCGGCGTGGCCGCGCACGACATCAACCGGATCTGCGTCACCCACTTCCACGGTGACCACTCCCTCGGCCTCGCCGGAGTGATCCAGCGGATCAACCTCGACCGCGTCCCGCACGCCGTCACCGCGCACTACCCGGCGAGCGGGCAGCGCTTCTTCGACCGGCTGCGGTACGCCACCGCCTACCGCGAGACGGTCCTGCTGAACGAATCGCCGGTCGCCGCCGACGGGGCGCTGGCCAACGGTCCTTCGTACGCCCTCGACGCGGTCAAGCTGTCCCACCCCGTCGAGTCGTACGGCTACCGGCTCACCGAGCCCGACGGCCGCCGCATGCTGCCCTCCCTGCTCGCCGAGCACGGCATCAAGGGGCCCGACGTCGGCCGCATCCAGCGCGACGGGCAGCTCGGCGGTGTCTCGCTCGACCAGGTCAGCGAGGAGCGGCGCGGGCAGCGTTTCGCGTTCGTCATGGACACCAGGCTCTGCGACGGTGTGTATGCCCTCGCGGAGGGCTGCGACATGCTCGTCATCGAGTCGACCTTCCTTGACGAGGAGGTGCGGCTTGCCGCTGAACACGGCCACCTGACGGCTGGACAGGCCGCCCGCGTCGCGCACGAAGCCGGCGTACGCCACCTCGTCCTCACCCACTTCTCGCAGCGCTACAGCGATCCCGAAGCCTTCGAACGCCAAGCCCGTGCGGCCGGGTTCGACGGCGAACTGACCATCGCCGCCGACCTGCTGCGGGTCCCTCTTCCCAAGCGTCACTGAACGAGAAGACGACCCCCCCATGCACCTCCCCAAGGCCGAACTCCACCTCCACATCGAAGGCACTCTCGAACCCGAGCTGGCCTTCGAGCTCGCCGCCCGCAACGCCGTCGTACTGCCCTACTCCACCACCGAAGAGCTCCGCCGCGCCTACCTCTTCGACAACCTCCAGTCCTTCCTCGACCTGTACTACGCGCTGATGGCGGTGCTCTGCACCGAGGACGACTTCGACCGGCTCGCCGACGCCTACCTGGCGCGGGCCGCCGCGCAGGGCGTACGGCACGCGGAGATCTTCTTCGACCCGCAGGCACACACCGCGCGAGGTGTGGACATCGGTACGGTCATCGAGGGGCTCTCCCGTGCCCTGGACCGCAGCGAGGAGCGGCACGGGATCTCCACGCAGCTGATCATGTGCTTCCTGCGCGATCAGTCCGCCGAGTCCGCGCTGCAGACACTGGAGGCGGCCAGGCCGTACCTGCACCGGATCGCGGCCGTCGGCCTGGACTCGGCGGAGGTCGGGCACCCGCCGTCGAAGTTCCGCGAGGTGTACGAGGCTGCCGAGGCCCTGGGGCTGCGGAAGGTCGCGCACGCGGGGGAGGAGGGCCCGCCGGCGTACATCTGGGAGGCGCTGGACATCCTCGGCGTCGAGCGCGTCGACCACGGGCTGCGTTCCATGGAGGACCCGGCGCTCGTGGAGCGACTGGTGCGCGACCGGGTGCCGCTGACGCTGTGTCCGCTGTCGAACGTACGGCTGCGGGCCATCGACATCCTGGAGCAGCACCCCTTGCGCGAGATGATGGAGGCCGGGCTGCTGGTCACCGTGAACTCCGACGACCCCGCCTATTTCGGGGGCTACGTGGGCGACACGTTCCACGCGGTGCACGAAGCGCTCGGTCTCGGGCAGGAGCAGCTGCGCGAGCTCGCCCGTAACTCCTTCCTGGCGGCCTTCCTTGACCACGACGAGAAGCGCCGGGAGGCGTATCTCGCGGAGGTCGACGCGTACGTCTTCTGAGCGGACTTGGTGACGAACGTTGACGCCCTTGGGACGCCTCCCTACGCTGCATTCCCATACGTGGACATCGTCTGCATACGGAGATGAGTTGTTGTGGCGGACCTGACCATTGCCGACGTCCGGCTGACCCCCGTCCTCATCTGCGACCCACCCCTCCTCAACGTCCAGGGCGTGCACCAGCCGTACACACCACGCCTGGTCGTTGAGGTGGTCACGGCGGACGGGATCACCGGCGTCGGTGAGACGTACGGCGACACCAAGTACCTCGAACTGGCCCGCCCGTACGCCGATCTGCTGCCCGGCCACTCGGTCGCGGATCTGAACGGACTGTTCACGCTCGCGCAGCGGGTCGGCGTCGACCACGCGCGCGTGGAGCACGCCATCGACGTCGGCGGGCTGCGCGGCGTACAGACGGCGGACAAGCTGCGGCTGTCCGTCGTGTCCGCCTTCGAGGTGGCGTGCCTGGACGCGCTCGGGAAGGCGTACGGGCAGCCCGTGCACGGACTCCTGGGCGGCAAGGTGCGCGATCACGTCGAGTACAGCGCGTATCTCTTCTATCGCTGGGCCGCACACCCCGATGGTGCGGGCGAGAGCGACGACTGGGGGGCCGCGCTCGACCCGGCGGGGATCGTCGCGCAGGCGCGGCGGTTCGCGTCCGAGCACGGCTTTCGTTCGTTCAAGCTCAAGGGCGGCGTCTTCGAGCCGGACCAGGAGATCGCCGCTGTACGGGCGCTCGCCGAGGCGTTCCCGGGACAGCCCCTGCGGCTGGACCCCAACGGCGCCTGGACGGCGGAGACTTCCCTGAAGGTCGCGGGGGAGCTGGCAGGGGTCCTCGAATACCTGGAGGACCCGGCACCCGGGACAGCCGCCATGGCGGAGGTGTCCGCCGGGACGGACGTTCCGCTCGCCACCAATATGTGCGTAACGACCGTTCCCGAGATCCGCGAGGCGTTCCTCACCGACGCCGTGCAGGTCGTTCTCTGCGACCACCACTACTGGGGCGGTCTGCGGGCCACCCGCGAACTGGCCGCCGTCTGCCGGGCCTTCGGCGTCGGCCTGTCCATGCACTCCAACACCCACATGGGGATCAGCCTCGCCGCGATGACCCACGTCGCCGCCACCGTCCCCAACCTCGACCACTCCTGCGACAGCCACTACCCCTGGCAGACCGAGGACGTCATCACCCGCCGCCACACCTTCACCGGCGGCCGGCTGCCCGTCTCCGACGCCCCCGGGCTCGGTGTCGAGCTCGACCGCGACGCCCTGGACCGGCTGCACCGCCGCTGGCTCGACGAGGCGGCGTACGGCGCGATGCGTGACCGCGACGACGCCGCCGCTATGCGCAGGGCGGACGGCCACGAGACCTGGCAGGCACCCACGCTGCCCCGCTGGTAACCACACCGGCCGACAAGTCGCCGTCGTATTGCCGCGAGCTCCCGTGGACGCGTATCGGGCACACTGGCCTGAATCCGCACCACACCACAGGAGCGCAGGGTGAGCACGGTGAGAAAGCACGCAGCGGCCACGGACATCAGCCGGCAGCAGGACCAGGCCACGCACCTCGACCCCCTGGACGGGCTCCGTGCGCCCGACGGCCCCTGCTGCGACGTGTTCCTCACCGGAACGGTCTTCCTCGACATCATCTTCACCGGCCTCGACAGCGCCCCGGTCCGCGGCACCGAGTCCTGGGCGCGCGGCATGGGCTCCAGCCCCGGCGGCGTGGCCAACATGGCCACCGCCCTGGCCCGCCTCGGCCTGCGTACGTCGCTGGCCGCCGCCTTCGGCGACGACCACTACGGCGAGTACTGCTGGGACGCGCTGGCCGACGGCGAAGGCATCGACCTGCGCATGTCACGGACGGTCCCCGGCTGGCACTCCCCGGTCACCGTCTCCATGGCGTACGAGGGCGAGCGGACCATGGTCTCCCACGGCCACGAGGCCCCGCCGCCCGCCGAACCCGGCCCCTTCCCCGACTGCCCGCCCCGCGCGCGGGCCGCCATCGCCGCGCTCACCCCCGGCCGGACGGAGGAGTGGATCGCCTCCGCCGCCGGCCGAGGCGCCAAGATCTTCGCCGACGTGGGCTGGGACGACACGGGCCGCTGGGACCTCGCGGGCCTCACCGACCTCCAGCACTGCGAGGCGTTCCTGCCCAACGCCGAGGAGGCGATGCGCTACACCCGCACCGACTGCCCGCGCGCCGCCGCCCGCGCCCTTGCCGAGAAGGTGCCGGTCGCGGTCGTCACGCTGGGCGCGGAGGGTGCGTACGCCGTGGACGGCTCGACCGGGGAGACCGCCGAGGTCCCCGCCATCGCCGTCGAGGCACTGGACCCGACCGGCGCCGGCGACGTCTTCGTCGCCGGATTCGTCACCGGTACGCTCGCGGGCTGGCCACTCGCCGACCGCCTCGCCTTCGCCGGGCTGACCGCCGCCCTGTCGGTACAGGAGTTCGGCGGATCGCTGTCGGCGCCCGGATGGTCGGAGATCGCCGCCTGGTGGCAGCAGGTGCAGGCCGTCGACGGGCAGGACCCGCAGGCACTGCGCCGGTACGCCTTCCTCGACGGACTGTTGCCCACGGCAGGCGCCCGCGTGTGGCCGCTGCGCCGGGCGGTGCCCACGATCGGCTTCCGCAGGCCGGCCTGACAGGCCCGTACAGGCGCGTTCGAAAAGCCTTCGGCCTTGTCAGTGCACCGACGTAGGCTTGGTCTCAAGAGGTTGTCGAGCAGCGAGAACCCTGCAACGGGAGGTATGTGCAGGCCATAGTGCCGGCCCATGACTCAGACACCTACACAGCCGCAGGCCCGCGCCCAGTTCACCGTGCCGGACAGACACCCCATGGTGATGGTTCTGGGTTCCCGCGATTCCCTGTTGCGCGTGATCGAGAACGCCTTCCCCGACGTGGACATCCACGTCAGGGGGAATGAGGTCAGCACGGTCGGCGACCCGACCGAGGTCGCACTGATCCAGCGCCTGCTGGCCGAGATGATGCTGGTGCTCCGCACCGGACTGCCGATGACGGAGGACGCCTTGGAACGCTCGATCGCCATGCTCAGAGCGAGCGGAAACGGCAGCGGCGCGGAAGCCGTGAGAGAGACCCCGGCCGAGGTGCTCACCCAGAACATCCTCTCCAGCCGTGGTCGCACCATCCGACCCAAGACGCTCAACCAGAAGCGGTACGTCGACGCCATCGACAAGCACACCCTTGTCTTCGGCATCGGCCCCGCCGGTACGGGCAAGACCTATCTCGCCGTGGCCAAGGCGGTCCAGGCCCTGCAGTCCAAGCAGGTCAGCCGGATCATCCTGACCAGGCCCGCCGTCGAGGCGGGCGAGCGGCTCGGCTTCCTGCCCGGCACGCTCTACGAGAAGATCGACCCGTACCTGCGCCCGCTCTACGACGCCCTGCACGACATGCTCGACCCCGACTCGATCCCGCGCCTGATGGCGGCGGGGACGATCGAGGTCGCCCCGCTGGCATACATGCGTGGCCGGACCCTCAATGACGCGTTCATCATCCTGGACGAGGCGCAGAACACCAGCGCCGAGCAGATGAAGATGTTCCTGACGAGGCTCGGCTTCGACTCGAAGATCGTCGTCACGGGTGACGTCACGCAGGTCGACCTGCCGGGCGGGACGAAGAGCGGTCTGCGGCAGGTCCAGGGGATCCTGGAGGGCCTCGACGACGTCCACTTCTCCCGGCTCACGTCGCAGGATGTCGTACGGCACAAGCTGGTCGGCCGTATCGTCGACGCGTACGAGCAGTACGACGACAGCCAAAACGCGCTGTGACTTTGAACCAGGGGTAGATCCAGCACCATGTCGATCGACGTCAACAACGAATCCGGCACCGAGGTCGACGAGCAGGCGATTCTCGACATCGCCCGTTACGCACTCACCCGGATGCGGATCCACCCGCTCTCCGAACTGTCGGTGATCGTCGTGGACACGGCCGCCATGGAGCAGCTCCACATCCAGTGGATGGACCTCCCCGGACCGACCGATGTCATGTCCTTCCCGATGGACGAACTGCGTCCGCCGTCACGGGACGATGACGCCGCGGAGCCCCCGCAGGGGCTCCTCGGTGACATCGTGCTCTGCCCCGAGGTCGCCAAGAAGCAGGGTGAGGACGCGGACACGCAGCACTCCATGGACGAGGAGCTCCAGCTCCTCACCGTCCACGGAGTGCTGCACCTGCTCGGTTACGACCACGAGGAGCCGGACGAGAAGGCCGAGATGTTCGGCCTCCAGGCGGCCATCGTCGACGGCTGGCGAGCGGAGAAGGGCCTGACCGGTCCGTCCCCCGCGCCGACCGTTTCATGACCGCCCAACTGATCACCGGCGCCGTCCTGCTGGTCGTGGTCGCCTGGCTGGCGGCCTGCGCGGAAGCCGGTATCGCCCGCGTCTCCACCTTCCGGGCCGCCGAGGCCGTACGCTCCGGCCGGCGCGGCGGCGCCAAGCTGGCCCAGGTCGCCTCCGACCCGACCCGCTACCTGAACGTCGCGCTGCTGATACGGGTGGCCTGCGAAATGGCCGCCGGTGTCTTCGTCACGTACGCCTGCCTGCGCGAGTTCGACGAGACGTGGGAGGCGCTGGCCATCGCCATCGGCGTGATGGTCCTCGTCTCGTACGTCGCCGTCGGCGTCTCCCCGCGCACCATCGGCCGCCAGCACCCGATGAACACGGCGACCGCCTCCGCGTACGTCCTGCTGCCGCTCGCCCGCATCATGGGCCCCATCCCGCAGCTGCTGATCCTCATCGGCAACGCCCTCACGCCCGGCAAGGGCTTCCGCAAGGGCCCCTTCGCCAGCGAGGCCGAGCTGCGCGCGATGGTCGACCTGGCAGAGCAGGAGTCCCTGATCGAGGACGACGAGCGCCGCATGGTGCACTCCGTCTTCGAGCTCGGCGACACGCTCGTACGCGAAGTCATGGTCCCCAGGACCGACCTCGTCTCCATCGAGCGCTTCAAGACGATCCGCCAGGCCCTCACCCTCGCCCTGCGCTCCGGTTTCTCCCGTATCCCGGTGACCGGCGAGAACGAGGACGACATCGTCGGCATCGTCTACCTCAAGGACCTGGTCAGGAAGACCCACATCAACCGCGAGTCCGAGGCCGACCTGGTCTCCACCGCGATGCGCCCCGCCGTCTTCGTCCCCGACACGAAGAACGCGGGCGACCTGCTGCGCGAGATGCAGCAGGAGCGCAATCACGTCGCCGTCGTCATCGACGAGTACGGCGGCACGGCCGGCATCGTCACCATCGAGGACATCCTCGAAGAGATCGTCGGCGAGATCACGGACGAGTACGACCGTGAACTGCCGCCCATCGAGGAGCTGGACGACGGCTGCTACCGGGTGACCGCCCGGCTCGACATCGGCGACCTCGGCGAGCTCTTCGGCTTCGACGAGTACGACGACGAGGACGTCGAGACCGTCGGCGGACTGCTCGCCAAGGCGCTCGGCCGGGTGCCGATCGCGGGCGCGTCCGCGACCGTGGACCTGCCCGACGGGCGCTCGCTGCGCCTGACCGCGGAGTCGCCGGCCGGCCGCCGGAACAAGATCGTCACGGTACTGGTGGAGCCGGAGGAGAAGGAGGCGGCATGACGCCGCAGGAGCTCAGGGCGTTCTGTCTGGAATTCAACGCGGCGACGGAGGAATTCCCCTTCGGCCCGGAGACGTCGGTCTTCAAGGTCGCGGGAAAGCTCTTCGCGCTGAGCGCCCTCGACGCAGCCCACCTCACGGTCAACCTCAAGTGCGAACCCGAGATCGCTGTCCAACTCCGCGAGGAGCACGAAGCGATCGCCCCCGGCTGGCACATGAACAAGCGCCACTGGAACACGGTCACCGTCGACGGCCGGCTCCCGGACCGCATGGTCCGGGAGCTGATCGAGGACTCGTACGACCTGGTGGTGGCCGGTCTCCCGAAGGCGGAGCGGCTGCGACTCGACCGGCCCTGACGCTTACTGGTCCTTCGCCCGGCTCGTCCGCAGGCCGATGCCCACCAGGACCGCCGCCACCACCACGATCGCCGCGTCCAGGGCGAGGACGGTGCGTACGCCGTCGAACAGCGCGCCCTGGGTCGTGGCCAGCACACCGAGCAGCGGGATGCCGATCGTGAGGCCGACCTGCTGGGTGGTGGTGACGAGTCCGGTCGCCAGCCCCTGCTCCTCGTCCGGCACCCCGGACGTGACGATCAGCCCGTACGAGATGATCGCGCCCAGGTGGCACATGCTGGCCAGCGAGACGGCGGCGGCCGCCAGCACCGCGCCCGACCCGGTGCCGATGCCCAGCAGCGCGGCGACGAACAGGCCCTGGCCGAGCAGCGAACCGACGAGAGTGCGGCGGGCGCCGATGCGGCCGATGAGCTTGGGGGCGTACGTACCGGCGACGGCGGACAGCACACCCTGGAGGCCGAAGATCAGACCGGTCTGAAGGGCGGAGAGCTTGAGCACTTCCTGGAGGTAGAGCGTCAGGACGAACACGACGGTGCTCATCATCGAGAAGGTGACCAGGCCGCCGAGATTGCCCCAGGCCACGGTCCGGCGCCGCAGCATCGGCAGCGAGACGAGGGGCGCCGCGGCACGGGACTCGACGTACACGAAGGCGGCGAGGAGCGCGATGCCGGCGACCAGGGTGACGAGCACGTCGGTGCCGCCGAAGCCGCGCTCGGCCGCCGTCGACAGGGCGTAGATCAGGGCCAGCAGACCGGTGGTGACGGTGACCGCGCCGGGGATGTCGAGGCGCGGGCGCTCGGGGTGGCGGGACTCCGACAGCAGACCCGGCGCGAGTACGAGCACGATCACGGCGGCGACGGCCAGCAGGGCCATCGTGGAGCGCCAGCCCAGGGTGTCGGTCATGACGCCGCCGAGCAGCATGCCGACGGTGAAGCCGAGCGAGAGCAGCGTGCCGCTGATGCCCAGCGCGCGGTCGCGCTGCGGGCCCTCGGGGAACGTGGTGGTCAGCAGCGACATGCCGGTCGGCACGATCGCGGCCGCGCCGAGGCCCTGGAGGGCCCGCCCGGCCAGGAAGGACGCCGGGTCCCAGGCGAAGGTGGCGAGGAGGGAGGCCGCGCCGAAGACGGCGAGGCCGGTGAGGAACAGCTTGCGCCGCCCGAACAGGTCGGCGATCCGGCCGAAGAGGAGCAGGAATCCGCCGGAGGGGAGCGCGAAGGCGGTGACTGCCCACTGGAGCGCGGACTGGCTCATGCCGAGGTCCTTGCCGAGGACGGGCAGGGCCACGTTCAGTACGGAGAAGTCGAGGGCCACCATGAACTGGGCGGCGCACAGCACGAAGAGAATCAGCTTGGCGCGGCCGGAGAGCTTGGGCGGCGTCGCAGTCGCTGTCGCAGTCGCCGTCGCTTCGGGGCCAGTTGAGCTGGTGAGAGGGGGGACAGGGGTGTCGATTGCCATGGTCGACACCTTGCGGCCGCAGGAATAGCCGTGGGGAGCGGGAACTTATCCTGTTGGTGCAACCACCAGGCAGCCGTATACAGGGGGAGTACGTGGCTACACCGGTCGATCTCAAGGCACACCGTCTCGGCGAGCTGCGCGAGTTCCTCATGAGCAGGCGAGCCAGGGTCAGCCCCGCGGAGGCGGGGCTTCCGGACGGCGGCGCGCGGCGGCGTACGCCCGGACTGCGCCGGGAGGAGGTCGCGGTGCTCGCGGGCGTCGGCGTCTCCTGGTACCAGTGGCTGGAGCAGGGCCGGGACATCACCGTCTCGGCGCAGGTGCTCGACTCGGTGGGGCGGGTACTGCGGCTGAGTAGCGTGGAGCGTCGGCACTTGTACGTCCTGGCCGGGCTGAACCCGCCCGCGCCGGAGGTCGATCCGCGCAATGCGGACATGTGCGAGGGACTGCGCCGGCTGATCGACGCCTGGATGCCGTTTCCCGCGCACATCATGGACGCGTACTGGAACACGATCATGTACAACGACGCGGCGGGCGCGGTCCTGGGCATGCGGCCCGAGATCACCCAGAACTGCCTGGTCGCGTTCTTCACCGACCCGATCTACCGCTCCAGGGCGAAGAGCTGGGGCCAGAACGCCGCGAATGTCGTGGCCCAGTACCGGGCGGCGTGCTCGGACCGGCCGGACGACGAGGGCTTTCGCGCGGTCGTCGACGAGGTGAAGGAACTCTCGCCGGAGTTCGCCGAACTGTGGGAGCGGCGCGACATCGCGCCCGGCGGGCAGGTCCGCAAGGAGATGGAGCATCCGGTCGTCGGCACGCTCGTCGTGGAGTCGACCCAGCTGCGCGTGCCGGCCCGCCCCGACCTGACGATCGTGCTCCACACGGCGCTCCCGGAGGCGGACACGGCGGCGAAGCTGGAGTGGCTGGCGTCGCCGGAGGGGCGGCGCGGCTCCATGTACCCGGTCGCGGGCTGATCAGGCTTCCTTCCTTATGCTCTGGGCATGACTGAGACGACGCCGAGCACTGAACTCGACCCTGAGGACCGCAAGATCATCACGCTGGCGCGGAGTGCGCGTGCCCGTAATGAGGTGCCGGAGGGGGCGGCGGTGCGGGATGAGACGGGGCGTACGTATGTCGCCGGGAGTGTTGACCTGGACTCCCTCAAACTGAGCGCGCTGCGGACCGCGGTCGCGATGGCGGTGGCGAGCGGGGCGAAGTCGCTGGAGGCGGCGGCGGTGGTGACGGACGCCGACACGGCGTCGGAGGAGGACCGCGCGGCGGTGCGTGACCTGGGCGGTCCCGGGACGCCGGTGCTGGTGGCGGGGCCGGACGGGGCGCTGCGGGTCAGTGTGACTGCGGGCGGCTGAGGGCGCGAGCCCCAGCCCCCGGGACGCCCTGCGGGCATGTCCTCAAACGCCGGACGGGCTGTTCGGCCGCACTATCCAGCCCCTCCGGCGTTTGAGGAGCGGGGTCTGGGGCAGCGCCCCAGGTGCCCCGCAGGGGGCGCTCCCCGGCCGCACTGGTCGGCCTTGCCGCGTACATCGGGGAGAATGGCACGCATGAGCGCTCGCACCCAGTCTTCCGAGGCCCCCCACCGGGCCGGCTTCGCCTGCTTCGTCGGCCGCCCGAACGCGGGCAAGTCCACCCTGACGAACGCTCTGGTCGGCCAGAAGGTCGCCATCACCTCCAGCCGGCCGCAGACCACCCGCCACACCGTGCGCGGGATCGTGCACCGCCCCGAAGCGCAGCTGATCCTGGTCGACACCCCGGGCCTCCACAAGCCGCGCACGCTGCTGGGCGAGCGCCTCAATGACGTCGTACGCACCACCTGGGCCGAGGTCGACGTGATCGGCTTCTGCCTGCCCGCCGACCAGAAGCTCGGCCCCGGCGACAAATTCATCGCCAAGGAGCTCGCGGGCATCAGGAAGACGCCGAAGGTCGCGATCGTCACCAAGACGGACCTCGTCGACTCCAAGCAGCTCGCCGAGCAGCTCATCGCCATCGACCAGCTCTCCAAGGAGCTCGGCTTCGAGTGGCAGGAGATCGTTCCGGTCTCCGCCGTCGGTGACAGTCAGGTCTCGCTCCTCGCGGACCTGCTGGTCCCGCTCCTCCCCGAGAGCCCGCCGCTCTACCCCGAGGGCGACCTCACCGACGAACCCGAGATGGTCATGGTCGCGGAGCTGATCCGCGAGGCCGCCCTCGAAGGCGTACGGGACGAGCTGCCGCACTCCATCGCGGTGGTCGTCGAGGAGATGCTGCCCCGCGAGGACCGCCCGGCCGACAAGCCGCTCCTCGACATCCACGCGAACGTCTACATCGAGCGCCCCAGCCAGAAGGGCATCATCATCGGCCCCAAGGGCAAGCGCCTGAAGGACGTCGGTACGAAGTCGCGCAAGCACATCGAGGCGCTGCTCGGTACGCCGGTCTTCCTCGACCTGCACGTGAAGGTCGCGAAGGACTGGCAGCGGGACCCGAAGCAGCTGCGCAAGCTCGGCTTCTGATCGTCACCCCCGCGCCCGCTGCCCGCGCAAAGCGTCCCGCAGCCATCGGAACGACGCCTTCGGCGTCCGGGCGAGCGTCTCGTAGTCGATATGGACGAGGCCGAAGCGCTGGGCGTATCCCTCGGCCCACTCGAAGTTGTCCATCAGCGACCAGACGAAGTAGCCGCGTACGTCGACGCCCGCCTCCATCGCCCGGTGCAGCGCCCGCAGGTGGCCGTCGAGGAAGGCGATCCGCTCCTGATCGTCCAGGCCGTCGTACGAGCAGCCGTTCTCGGTGATGACGACGGGCGGGAGCCGGTCGCCGTACCGCGCGCGGAATGAGGTCAGCAGTTCGGTCAGCGCGTCGGGGACGACCGGCCAGCCGAAGGCGGTACGCGGGTGGCCCTCGATCTCCCGTACGGAGAACGGCATTTCCGGCGGTATCTCGATGCCCGCGAAATCTGTCGGCGCGTCCGCGCCCGGAGCCCCCACCAGCGTCGGCTGGTAGTAGTTGATCCCGTACCAGTCGAGCGGTTGTCCGATGAGGTCGAGGTCCTCGGCCACCGGGCCGGGCAGCATCTCGGCAATGCCGTCCGGATAGCGCCCCAGCAGCAGCGGATCCGCGAACAGCCGGTTGAGCAGCAGGTCGTAGAAGTCGGCCGCGCCCCGGTCCTCGTCGCTTTCCGCCGCCGCCCACACCGGCCCGTGCGAGTTCGCGATCCCGATGCTGTACGTGCCGCCGCCCCTGGCCCGCAGCGCCTGTACGGCCAGACCGTGCCCCAGGAGCTGGTGGTGGGCGACGGGCAGCGCGTCGAAGAGCAGCCGCTTGCCGGGGGCGTGCTGCCCCAGCCCGTACCCGAGCAGCGTCAGCTCGGCCGGCTCGTTCAGGGTGATCCAGCGGTCCACGCGGTCCCCGAGCCTGGCGGCCACCACCTCGGCGTACTCCGCGAACCGGTACGCCGTGTCCCGCTCCAGCCAGCCACCGGCCTTCTCCAGCGCGAGCGGGGTGTCCCAGTGGAAGAGGGTCGGCACGGGGCGTACGCCCGCCGCGCACAGCTCGTCGACGAGCCGGTCGTAGAAGCCGAGCCCGGCCTCGCTGACCGCCCCGCCGCCCTCCGGCAGCACCCGCGACCAGGCCACGGAGAAGCGGTACGCCCCGACGCCGAGGTCTTTGAGCAGCGCCACGTCCTGGGGATACCGGTGGTAGTGGTCCGTCGCCACGGACGCGTCCGAGCCGTCCTTGATCCGCCCCGGCTCGGCGGCGAACGCGTCCCACGAGGACCGCCCCCGCCCGCCCTCGTCCACCCCGCCCTCGATCTGCTGGGCCGAAGTCGACACCCCCCAGAGGAAGTTGGCAGGAAAGCGGGGCAGCGGGCGCAGCGGCGGCGTCGTCATGCAGAGATGCTCGGTACCGCCGGTAACCCTGTCAATGGGGAGGTCAATCGGAAGGCAGGTCATGCAGCAGCGCATCGGCCTGGGCGCGCTCTTCGTCGGTGAAGGCGCCGTGTTCGCGTTCGTACCGGTGTAGCTCCTCGGCGAGCAGTTCGTTGCGGATCCTGCGGGCGAGGGCTTCCGCCGCGTAGCTGGTGGCCATACCGCCATCATGCTGCGATACGGCCACCGTCGAGCCCTATTCGGCCGACGCCTCCATCGCCGTCCCGATGCACCGGAAGCCCGCCCGTGCGTAGACGCGCGCGACCGCGTCATCCGTCGCGGTCAGGAACACCGTGTCGATGCCGCGCGCGCGGGCGTCCGCCGCCAGCGCCGCCGTGACCGCGACCGCCAGGCCCCGGCGGCGGGCCGAAGGCAGCGTGCCCACGCCGACTATCTCCGTGGCCGTGGCCGTACTCACCGGGCGGTACTGGCCCGCGCAGAGCACTGTGCCGTCCTCGACCGCCGCGGCCACGACGGACAGCCCCGCCCGGATCTGGTCCGCGACGCGCTCCACCGAGCCGTTGCCGTCGGCCTTCTGGGCCGCGATCAGGGCGGCGAGTTCGTCCGGTCCCGCCGCCCCCACCGCCGTACCGAGCTCCGCGAAGGCGAGCTGCGGGACGGCGAGTGCGCCGGGCAGCGCCGGGTCGTCGGCGGCGAGCAGGCGTACCAGCGGGTGCGGGGCCGCGGCGCTCCCGTCGTCCTCCAGGAGCATCAGTGGGCGCTCCTGCATCGCCAGCCCGGTCTCCTCGAGCGCCCGGCGCAGGCCCGGAGTCATGTCCGGCACCCACTCGAACGCCTCGGGTATGCCCAGCTCCCGCTGGCGCGCCCTGACCCGTTCCACATCGGCGGCGGTCGCCGGGGCGCCGGTCCATTCCAGCGTCGGCCGGGCGTAGTACGGGTGACCCGATCCGGCCGGTACGAAGAGGGTCAGCGGGCCGAAGTCCTCGGCACGGGCGGAGGATCGCGGTACGGCGTCGTAGTAGCGCTCGAGCCGGGTGAGGATGTCGGTGGTGGTAGAAGTCATCCGCGCATCAGATCATCCGGCAGCCCCCTCACGCCCCTCCTTTTAGGCCTCCTTCCTTCAGGCCCCTTCCTTCAAGACCTGCGAGATGAGCCGGCTCTGCGCCTCCGTCAGCCGTGGATCCGCGCAGTAGACGGTCTCCCCGTCGATCGTGATCTGGTAGCTGAATCCGTCCGGTACGCCGATGGGCGGCGTCCCCCGGCCGTCGGCGACCGCCTCCTCGGCCAGGGCGTGCCACTCGCCCGCGTCGGGCCGCCCCGAGGTGTCCACCTCGGCGTACCGCTCGATGCCGGCGAATCCGCCCGTACGCCTTACCCCAATTCGCATGTGTCCCGTTCTAGTACGGATAGGGCTCAGCCGGTAGGCACCCCGACCGTGGACCACGCTTTCAGCAGAGCCTCGAGCTCCTCGCCGTCACTGAAACGGGCGCGCGCGGCGGCCACCGTGGCGCGGGCGAAGTCGGCGAAGCTCGCGTCGACCTGGAGGGTCCCGGCGGTCAGGGTGTCGTACCAGATCTGGCCCGCCCCCTCCCACGCCTTGCCGCCCAGCGCGGTGGCCAGCAGGTAGAAGGCGTGGTTGGGGATGCCGGAGTTGATGTGGACGCCGCCGTTGTCCCGCCCGGTGCGGACGTACTCGTCCATCGTCGCGGGCTGCGGGTCCTTGCCGAGTACGTCGTCGTCGTACGCCGTGCCGGGAGCCTTCATCGAGCGCAGGGCCACCCCGGTGACGCGCTCGGCCAGCAGGCCCGCGCCGATCAGCCAGTCGGCCCGGTCGGCGGTCTGTTCGTTGACGTACTGCTTGACCAGGGAGCCGAAGACGTCCGACACGGATTCGTTCAGCGCGCCGGGCTGGCCGAAGTACGTGAAGTTCGCCGTGTACTGCGTCAGGCCGTGAGCGAGCTCGTGGGCGATCACGTCCACGGGGAGGGTGAAGTCCCGGAAGATCTCGTCCCCGTCGCCGAAGACCATCTGCTCGCCGTTCCAGAAGGCGTTTCCGTAGTTCTCGCCGTAGTGGACGGTCGCGACGAGCGGCAGGCCGTTCCCGTCGATGGAGTCGCGCTCGAAGGCCTTCAGCAGGAGTTCGAACGTCGCACCCAGACCTGCGTACGCCCGGTTGACCGTCGCGTCCTGTCCGGGCTCGTCGCCCTCGCCGCGCACTTTGATCCCCGGCAGCTGCTCGCGGTGCTGCGCGTCGTAGAGGGTGCGGTGCGGTGTGTTCCCGGCCGCGCCGCCGCGCGGCTCGGCGGCCGGCGGCGCGCCGAGCACCGTGGTCAGCCGGCGGTGGGTGCGCTGCGCGGCGTCCGCTTCGAGGGTCCGGCGGGCGGGGCCCGCGAGCGCCGGATCCTCGGCCTGGGCGAGCTTGTCGAGGACGTGGGGAGGCACGATGGTGCAGAACACGGGATGTGTGGCCTTCATGGGCGCAATGTGGCACTGGGTCACGCGACTGTCACTACTTGCAACCATGATTGATGAAATCGAGTGAAGGATCACTTTCGCCCGTTACCCCCCCGTTATCGGGGAAGCGGTCCCGCATACTGATACGGGACCGGCATTTCCGGCTTCCCTCGGCTAGGCTGCGGCACATCATGCGTTACGGGCTGCTCCTCCTTAGCTGCCGCGGCGAGGGTCTGTAGTTATAGGCCGACCCCCTCCCCGCGGAGTCTGGTGCTGCAGCGACACCGTCGGCCGTCCCCTTTGCAGGACACCGAGGAGCCCTACGCGATGAACGCCCCTGTTGGCCGCCCCACGCCGATCACCAACGCGACGCAGCTGCAGAAGCCGTCCGGGATGCCGATCCACAAGTACGGCAAGTACGAGGCCGTGGACATCCCCGACCGCACCTGGCCGGACCGCCGCATCACCAAGGCGCCCCGCTGGCTGTCCACCGATCTGCGCGACGGCAACCAGGCCCTGATCGACCCCATGAGCCCCGCCCGCAAGCGCGAGATGTTCGACCTGCTCGTACGCATGGGCTACAAGGAGATCGAGGTCGGCTTTCCGTCGTCCGGCGAGACCGACTTCAACTTCGTACGCTCCATCATCGAAGAGGGCGCGATCCCCGAGGACGTGACGATCTCCGTCCTGACCCAGGCGCGCGAAGAGCTGATCGAGCGGACCGTCGAGTCGCTGGTCGGCGCCCGGCGCGCGACCGTGCACCTCTACAACGCCACCGCCCCGACCTTCCGCCGCGTGGTCTTCCGCGGCTCCAAGGAGCAGGTCAAGCAGATCGCCGTCGACGGCACGCGGCTGGTCATGGAGTACGCCGACAAGCTGCTGGGCCCGGAGACGATCTTCGGTTACCAGTACAGCCCGGAGATCTTCACCGACACCGAGCTGGACTTCGCCCTGGAGGTCTGCGAGGCCGTCTGCGACGTATGGCAGCCGGAAGAGGGCCGGGAGATCATCCTGAACCTGCCGGCCACCGTCGAGCGCTCCACGCCGTCCACGCACGCGGACCGCTTCGAGTGGATGTCGCGGAACCTGTCCCGGCGTGAGTACGTCTGCCTGTCCGTGCACCCGCACAACGACCGCGGCACCGCCGTCGCCGCCGCCGAGCTGGCGATCATGGCGGGCGCCGACCGTATCGAGGGCTGCCTGTTCGGGCAGGGCGAGCGCACGGGCAACGTCGACCTGGTGACGCTGGGCATGAACCTCTTCTCCCAGGGCGTCGACCCGCAGATCGACTTCTCGCAGATCGACGACATCCGCCGGACGTCCGAGTACTGCAACCAGATGGAGGTCCACCCGCGCCACCCCTACGCGGGCGACCTGGTCTACACCGCCTTCTCCGGCTCCCACCAGGACGCCATCAAGAAGGGCTTCGACGCGATGGAGGCCGAGGCGGCCGCCGCCGGCAAGACGGTCGACGACATCGAGTGGGCCGTGCCGTACCTGCCGATCGACCCGAAGGACGTGGGCCGCTCGTACGAGGCGGTCATCCGCGTCAACTCGCAGTCCGGCAAGGGCGGTATCGCGTACGTCCTGAAGAACGACCACAAGCTGGACCTGCCGCGCCGCATGCAGATCGAGTTCTCCCGGATCATCCAGGCCAAGACGGACGCCGAGGGCGGCGAGGTCACGCCGAAGGCGATCTGGTCGGTCTTCCAGGACGAGTACCTGCCGAACGCCGAGAACGCGTGGGGGCGGATCCAGCTGCGTTCCGGCCAGACCACCACCGACACGGACGGCCAGGACACGCTGACCGTCGAGGCGGTCGTCGACGGCGTCGACACGGTGCTGACCGGCACCGGCAACGGCCCGATCTCGGCCTTCTTCGAGGCGCTGGGCGCGGTCGGTGTGGACGCCAGGCTGCTGGACTACCAGGAGCACACGATGAGTGAGGGTGCGAGCGCCCAGGCCGCGTCGTACATCGAGTGCGCGATCGACGGCAAGGTCATGTGGGGCATCGGCATCGACGCCAACACCACGCGCGCGTCGCTGAAGGCGGTCGTTTCGGCCGTGAACAGGGCCACGCGCTGAGGCGAATTCTGCTCCGGTCGTGAAGCGCCGGGCGGGCCGATTTTCGGCCACGTCCGGCGTTTTGCGTGCGCCTTGTCGCGGGAGGGTGCTGACGCGACATCACAGATGTGGCTAACATCACGGCAACGCGGCAGTGTTGCCGGAGCGTTACGGAGGTGCGACGTGCTGCCAGCCCGAGGGCGGAAACAATGCGTATGGGGCATTCGCACCGCATGGAACACCGTCGGCGACGGTGACTTCTTTTGCCCGGATTGCGGCGGTGACCGCAACTACCGCCGCCGGACCGGGCGCAGACGCTTCACCGTCCTCGGCATCCCGCTGCTGCCGCGCGGTTACGCCGGCCCGGTCATCGAATGCGCCGCCTGCCAGGGGCACTTCGGCACCGAGGCACTCGACCACCCCACCACCGTCCGCTTCTCCGCGATGCTCCGCGACGCCGTCCACACCGTCGCCCTCGCCGTCCTCGCCGCGGGCGGCACGTCCTCCCGTACCGTCAGGGTGACCGCCGTCGCCGCGGTGCGCGCCGCCGGGTTCGACGAGTGCACCGAGGACCAGCTCACCACCCTCATCGACGCCCTCGCCGCCGACACCGGCCGCCTTCCCGGGGCGTACGAGGGCACCAGTGAGCCCTGCGGCGCCGCGCTCGCCATCGAACTGCACGAGGCCCTGGAACCGCTGGCCCCGCACCTCGCCCCGAGCGGCCGCGAATCGATCCTGCTCCAGGGCGCCCGGATCGCCCTCGCCGACGGCCCGTACAGCCCCGCCGAGCGCGAGGTGCTGACGATCGTCGGCGGCGCGCTGCTGATCTGCCCGGACGACACGTCCCGGCTGCTGGCGGCGGCGCGTACACCTTCCTGAATCGATCCTGAACCGATCCCTCCTTACTCCCCAGGGAGTAAGGGAGCCCGCGTACCGCCCCTGGCAGTACCGCTGATCTCGCCCCCGCGCGCGACGAATCGGCCGTCCCCCGACGGGACTCTGGTGAGGACCGGAAGCCCGTCCAGGAGGGGAGGCCCGCGATGGGGCCTGCGACATCCGATTCATCTTCCGCTGTACGCCGACGAGCCGCGCCCTGGGCCGTGATCGCGCTCTGGGCCATCGCCGTCGCGGTGGCGCTCACCTTTGCCGGCAAGCTCGGCGACGTACAGCGCGACGAGGCCGTCGACTACCTTCCCGCGAGCGCCGATTCGACGCAGGCGGAGAAGCTCCAGCAGCTGCTGCCCGGCGGCGAGACCACCGACCTCGTCCTCGTCTACCGGCGCGACGGCGGGCTCACCGCCGCCGACCGGGGCGCGGCGCAGGGGCAGGTCGACGCGATCGCGGCGGAGTACCGGCTGACCGGGGACCGGCCCGAGGGCATTCCTTCGAAGGACGGCAGCACGCTGATGTTCCCGGTGTCCACCTCGGAGCCGGGACAGGACGAGGAGGCGCGGAACGCCTTCGTCGACGACGTACGGGAGGCAACGGCCGACGTCGGCGGGATGAGCGTCGAGGTCGGCGGGCCCGGGGCCCTCCAGACCGACCTGGAGGCCGTCTTCGGGTCCATCGACGC
Source organism: Streptomyces sp. NPDC002994 (assembly GCF_040611155.1). Taxonomy (NCBI): domain Bacteria; kingdom Bacillati; phylum Actinomycetota; class Actinomycetes; order Kitasatosporales; family Streptomycetaceae; genus Streptomyces; species Streptomyces sp. NPDC002994. The sequence continues at coordinate 40,882 of NZ_JBEXNQ010000016.1, read as the reverse complement.
CACGCTGATGCTCGCGACACTGCTGGTCGTCGCCGTCCTGCTGATCGTCACCTACCGCAGCCCGTTCCTGTGGCTGGTGCCGCTCGTCGTCGTGGGCGTCGCGGCTCTGGTCTCGCGGGCGGTGATCTACGGCCTCGTCCAGGGCTTCGACCTCACCGTCACCAGTCAGAGCGCGGGCATCATGACCGTCCTCGTCTTCGGCGCGGGCACCGACTACGCCCTGCTCATCGTCGCCCGCTACCGGGAGGAGCTGCGCCGCGTTCCCCGGCCGTACGACGCCATGCGGGCCGCGCTGCGCGGCTGTGGGCCCGCCGTGCTCGCCTCGTCGGGGACGGTGGCCGCCGGGCTGCTGTGCCTGCTCGCCGCCGACCTCAACAGCAGCCGGGGGCTGGGGCCGGTCGGCGCGGTGGGTGTGGTGTGCGCGCTCGCCGCGATGATGACGCTGCTGCCCGCTGTGCTGGTGCTGCTCGGGCGGCGCGTGTTCTGGCCACTGATTCCGGCGTACGGAAGCGAGCCGCGTAAGCGCCGTAACCTCTTCGCCGGCATGGGCGGTTCGGCCGCGCGCAGGCCCGTCGCGGTGCTGGCGACCGGCACGGTGCTGCTCGGTGCGCTGGCCCTCGGTGCGCTCAATCTCCCCGGAGCGCTCAAGGAGGAGGACAGCTTCACCAAGGCCCCCGAGTCGGTCGCCGCGATGGCGACGCTCGCCGAGGCCTACCCGGACCGCAGCAGCAGGCCCATCGACGTCCTGGCGCCGACGGAGGAGGCCGACAGCGCGCTGACACTTGCCCGTACGACCGAAGGCGTCGCGGGGGCGGAGCGGGGCCGCAGCGGCGGAGGGTGGACCGAGATCGCCGTCTTCGCCAAGGACGCACCGGAGACGGCGGGGGAGACGGCGACGATCGAGCGGCTGCGGGATTCTTTGGACGATGCGGCGTACGTCGGCGGCCCGAGCGCCCAGCAGCTGGACCTGGAGGAGACCACCGGCCGGGACCGCCTGATCGTCATCCCGCTCGTCCTGGCCGCGGTGATGCTCATCCTGACGGTGCTGCTGCGCAGCCTCGTCGCGCCGCTTCTGCTCGTCACGGCGGTGGTGGTGGTGTGGGGAGCGGCGATGGGCCTGGGAGGTCTGGTCTTCGGCCCGGTGCTGGGATTCGAGGGCATTGATCCCGGGCTCCCGCTGCTGTCGTTCGTCTTCCTGGTGGCGCTGGGTGTCGACTACGGCATCTTCCTGATGCACCGCATGCGGGAGGAGGCGGCGCGGGGCGCGGGCCCCGCCGAGGCGGCGCTGACCGCGTTGCGCACGACGGGCGGGGTGATCGCTTCGGCCGGCATCGTGCTCGCCGCGACGTTCGCGGTCCTCGCCTCGCTGCCGCTGGTGATGATGGTGGAGCTCGGCTCGCTGGTAGCGGTGGGCGTACTGCTGGACACCTTCCTCGTACGGACCTACCTGGTGACCAGCGCGAGCCTGCTGCTCGGCCGGCGGGTGTGGTGGCCGGGGTCGCTGTCCCGTGGCGCGGAGAAGGCGACTTCCGCTGCCCCCATGGCCGAAGAACCGGTGCGTACCGGAGGATGAGCGGGTGGATCTGACGTGGGAACGGGTCTTCGCCGCGCTGCGGCGGGACCCGGTGCGAGCGCCGCACCGGCAGCGCACCGACGCCGTGATCACCGCCGTGATCGGTGCGCTCGCCGCCGCGCTCGCGCTCCTTGTCGACGACGGGCGCAGGCCGGACGAGCTCGGCTGGGCGCTGCTCGCGGCAAGCACGGTGCCGCTCGCATGGCGACGGAGCAGGCCGGTGGTCGTACTGCTGGGGGTGGTGGCGGCGGTCGGGGCGTACCACGCGCTCGACTACAACCACGCCGCTCCGGTGCCGGGTTCGCTGCTGGCCGTCTACACGGTGGCGGTCACGGGGAGGCCGCTGCGGACGGTGCTGATCGGGTCGGGGGTGGTGGCGGTCGCGGTGTCGGTGATGTCCGTCGTCAACACCCACCAGGGTCTGGAACTGCTGCGCACATCGGGATGGATCCTCGCGGTGATCGTCCTGGGCGTGGCGGTACGGACCCACCGGCGGTACATCGCGGCGACCGTGGAGCGGGCCGAGCGCGCGGAGCGGACGCGGGAGGAGGAGGCGGCGCGCCGGGTGGCGGAGGAGCGCCTGCGCATCGCCCGGGACCTGCACGATCTGCTGGCGCACTCCATCACGCTCATCGGCGTCCAGACGTCGGTCGCGGCCCACATTCTGGTCGCCGACCCCGACCGGCTGGACCGGGAGGCGGTCGCCAGGGCGCTGGACGGCATCGCGGAAACCTGCCGTACGGCGCGGGGTGAGCTGCGCACGACCCTGGAGGTACTGCGGACCGACGCCGGCCGCGACGGCCCGCTCCCGGACCTGGCGGCGCTGCCGGCGCTCGTACGGGCGGCGGAGACGGGGGGGCGCGAAGGTGGAGCTGACGGTCGAAACCCCGGAACTGCGCCCGGCGGTGGCTGCGGCGGCGTACCGGATCGTGCAGGAGTCGCTGACGAACGCGGTACGGCACGCGGGGCCGGACGTGTGCGTGCGGGTGGGGGTCGTGGCGGGGGCCGACGGTGCGGTGCGGGTGATGGTGACGGACGACGGGGGCGCGGCGTCGCCGGACAACTCGCCGCCGCGAGCGGGCAACCCCGGCTTGGGCAGCCCCGGCTACGGACTGGCCGGGATGCGGGAGCGTGCCCGCAGCGTCGGGGGGACGGTGGTGGCGGGGCCGCGTCCGGGTGGGGCGGGGTTCGAGGTTGCGGCGGTGCTGCCGCTGGGTCAACGGGGGGCCGGTGCGTGAGTGCTGGGGCGCGGGTGCCTGCGGCGCTGTTCCCCTACCCGCCCCTTCCCGAACTGGGGCGCTGCCCCAGACCCCGCTCCTCAAACGCCGGAGGGGCTGGAGTGGGGCCGGGGGTTGCTGGGGCTCCGTCCCGGGCCCCGGTCCTCAAACGCCGGAGGGGCTGGATTTTCCAGCCCGTCCGGCGTGCCACGCGGTCCGGGCGGTGTTGGATGCAGGTTGCGGCGGTCGGTCCTGCCGCTTGGACAAGGAGGCCATCGCGTGAATCCGATCCGGGTACTGCTCGCCGACGACCAGACGCTCGTACGCGCGTCCTTCGCCATGCTCGTCGAATCCTGCCGCGACATGGAGGTCGTCGCCCAGGCCGGCACCGGCCGCGAGGCCGTCGACCTGGCCCGTTCCGCACGCGCCGACCTCGTCGTCATGGACATCCGGATGCCCGACCTCGACGGCATCGAGGCGACCCGCCTCATCGCCGCCGACGACGACCTCGCGGGCGTACGCGTCCTCGTCCTCACGACGTACGACAGTGATGAGCACGTCATCGAGGCGCTGCGCGCGGGCGCGTCCGGGTTCCTGGTGAAGGACGCCAAGCCCGCCGACCTGCTGGCCGCCATCCGCACGGTCGCGGCGGGCGAATCCCTCCTCGCCCCGGGCCCGACCTCCCGGCTGATCGCCCGCGTGCTCAGTGCTCCGGAGCCACCGGCGATCGGCGCGGCAGGCGGACCCGACCACCTCACCGACCGCGAGCGGCAAGTGCTGACGCTCGTGGCGCGCGGCCTCAACAACACGGAGATAGCCGAGACGCTCAGCCTCTCCCCGCTCACCGCCAAGACGCACGTCAGCCGCATCATGGGCAAGCTCGACGCACGCGACCGGGCGCAGCTCGTGATCATCGCGTACGAATCGGGGCTGGTCTCCCCGGGCCAGTAGGGGGCTCGGCCGCCCAGGTGCAGCCGGAGACGCCAGTGCATCGCGCGCCGCATCCGGCCGTTCCTGCCCGTCGTGGCGGATGATCGGTCTGGCAGTGCACGAGTGCACGAGTGCGCATGAGCGTGGGAGGTCGGCGGTGGCGGCGCATCCGGTGATCGGGTATCTCGTCTGGGCGGTTCTGTTCGGCGCCATCTTCGCCTGGGAGGGCATCGGTCTGATCCGGGCCGGTGACAGCTTTCCCACCCTCAGCGACGCCGTTGACGCCGTCATGCGCTATCCCGTGGGGCGGTGGACGCTCTTCGCGCTGTGGCTGTGGTGGGGGTGGCACACCTTCGTACGCGGCTGGCACTTCCTCCTCCAGGACCCGTCGTGACGTTCCATCAGTGCGTCGGAGGGCGTGTTCCTTGCTTCCCCTCCCGCTGAACATCGCCCTCATGGCGATCGGCTACCTGCTGGTCATGGGGTACCTCGCCGTCGGCCTGCGCATGCAGCGCCGACAGGCGGTCAGGCCCGCCCGGGTTGTCGGGAGACGGGGGTGGCCCGGCCTCGTCCGCCGGGTGGTCGGCACCGCGGTCGGCGGCTACGTGCTGCTGATGGTCGTGGTGGTCGGCTACTACCAGGGTGTGTCCCACCTGGACGGCGACCTTGTGACGAGTGCGTTCACCGGTGCCGCGACGCTCGTGGGGATCAGCCTGCCGGTGTTCTTCGTAGTGTCGTGGGTGGTCGTACGGCGGCGGTACGGCAAAGCCGCCTCCCGGCGAGCCGGAAGGCGGCTTTGACCCTGCGGTCGTGTCAGGCCTCGGTCGGGGCCTCGCTCGCCTTCAGCATCGCCTCGCGGTCGACGATCTTCACGCGCTCGCGGCCCTCCGCGGCGCCCAGCGCGCGCTCGGCGCTGTCGAGGTGGTGCCAAGACTCCCACGTCGTGTACCGGACGCCGCTGCTGTCGAGGAAGGCCACCACGGCGTCCTCGGCGGGCGCGGCGGGAGCGGGCAGACGGCCCGCGCTGTGGTCCGCCAGCAGGTTGGCGACCGTCTCGTTCGCGTCGCCCTTGGTGTGGCCGATGAGGCCGACCGGGCCGCGCTTGATCCACCCGGTGACGTACGTCGACGGAAGGTGCTCGCCCGCCTCGATGACGCGGCCGCCCTCGTGCGGGACGGTGCCGGTGGTGAAGTCGAACGGGAGCTTGGGCAGCTCGTCGGAGAGGTAGCCGACCGCACGGTAGACGGCCTGGACGTCCCACGTCTGGGTCTCGCCGGTTCCGGTGACGTTGCCGGTGCCGTCGAGCTGGGTGCGCTCGGTGCGGAGCCCGACCACTTTGCCGTCCTCGCCGACGACCTCGGTGGGTGACTCGAAGAAGTGCAGGAAGAGCTTGTGGGGGCGGGTCCCCACGTCGCGGATCGCCCAGTTTTCGAGCGTCTTCGCGACCATGTCGGCCTGCTTGTTGGCGCGGCGGGTGGCGATGCTGCCGTCGTCGTAGTCGATGTCCTCGGGGTTGACGATGACTTCGATGTTGGGGGAGTGGTCCAGCTCGCGCAGCTCCATCGGGCTGAACTTGGCCTGTGCCGGTCCGCGCCGTCCGAAGACGTGGATCTCGCGGGCCTTGTTGGCGGCGAGGCCGTCGTAGACGTTCGGCGGGATCTCGGTGGGCAGGAGCTCGTCGGCGGTCTTCGCGAGGATGCGGGCCACGTCGAGGGCGACATTGCCGACGCCGAGTACGGCGACCTTCTCGGCGTCCAGCGGCCAGGTGCGGGGGACGTCCGGGTGGCCGTCGTACCAGGAGACGAAGTCGGCGGCGCCGTAGGAGCCGTCGAGGTCGATGCCGGGTATGTGCATCGCGCGGTCGGCGCTGGCGCCGGTGGAGAAGATCACGGCGTCGTAGAACGCGCGGAGGTCGTCCAGGCCGATGTCGGAGGGGTAGTCGACGTTGCCGAAGAGGCGTATCTGGGGCTTGTCGAGCACCTGGTGCAGGGCGGTGATGATGCCCTTGATGCGGGGGTGGTCGGGCGCGACGCCGTAACGGATCAGCCCGAAGGGCGCCGGCATCCGCTCGAAGAGGTCGATGGATACGCCCGGCTCGGAGGCCGCCTCGGATTTCAGCAGGGCATCGGCGGCGTAGATCCCGGCGGGGCCGGCACCGACGATGGCTATCCGCAGGGGGCGGGGCATGGGTGTTCCCTTCGAGCGGCGACAACTGGAAGAACCGACAGCTGGACAACTGTCTCCTGCGTCACCCTAGGCAACGAAATGCCCGTTCAGGTACTTGACCCCGGCCTATGACCTCATAAGCGGGGCTTATGGCCGCTCATAGGTCGCCTTAATGAAGGCGGCCCAGCTGGCGGCGCCGATGAGGAGGACGGGGCCGGTGGGGTTCTTGCTGTCCCGGACGGGGACGACACCGGGGATGTTGTCGAGAACCTCGACGCAGGACTCCCCGCCGTCGCCGCCGCTGTACGTGCTCTTGCGCCACTGCACTGTGCTCAGGTCGTACTCGCGCATCGTTTGTAGTCCTCCGCTGCAGATTCGATCAGGGCCAGGGACGCGTCCAGCGACAGTGCGGCGACCCTGAGCAAATCGTAATGCGCGTGTGCTCGCTTCACTACCGCCGGATCGTCCAGCAGATTCCCTGAAAGCACCCCCTCTGTATAGATAGTTGGCGGCGCGTCCCCGAACTCCATGAGCGTCAGAATCTTGCCCATCGCCGGGTGCGCCCCGGCCGAGAACGGGAGCACCTGCACCAGCGCCTTGCGCTCCCGCACCATCGCCACGACGTGGTCCAGCTGCCGAGCCATCGAAGCCGGACCTCCTACCGGCGTACGCAAGACGGCCTCGTGCAGGACTGCGCAATACAGCGACCTTGTAGCGTCCTTAAGGATCGGGGTGCGGTCCATTCGCAGTTTGACCATGTCCTGGATGTACTCGTCGCTGGCGAGGGGATTGCTCGCCAGGTACACCGCGCGGGCGTACTCGGCGGTCTGGAGGAGGCCCGGCACCACGGCCGGGGCGAACTCGCACAGCTTCGTCGCCAGCCGCTCCAGGTCCGCCACATGTGCGAAGTACTCCGTGTACGGCAGTTCCTTGATGAGCTTGCGCCACATTCGCTCGAAAAAACCAGCGGTTTGTAGAGCTTCGTCGATCCGCATCGCCGCATCCAATTGCGGCTTACGAAGGGCCTGTTCGAACTGCCCGATGTACGCCCCCGACACAAACACCCGCATGCCCAGCTCCGCCTGGGTGAATCCCGCCGCCTCCCGGTGTCGTTTCAGCTCCGCGCCGAAGAATTCCCAGGCGGCCTGCCGTGAACCGGATGTCTTGGCCATGGGTTAACTCCCTTGTGCTGCCAGCGAGTTGTTGAGCTTGTCGCCCTGCCGATTCTAGATTCTCGGCCTCAATGTGGAGGGGGAAACAGCCGAAGCACAAGAAGGAGGTGCGCATGGTGTCAGCGGGAATGGAAGACGGCGCGTTCGTCTTCGATACATGTACCGGACGCATCGGATGCGTCATGGGAAATGAAGGGCCCTATCTTCAGCTCCGGCCCGTCGGCGGTGGACGGGAATGGGACTGTTCCCCCGACGACGCGAGACCCGCCACCGTCGTCGAGACCATGCGGGCCAAGGTCGCGGCGGCCAATGCGCTCAGCCGGCGTGGGCGGTGAGGGGAATGGGCGCGCACACCGTGATCCTTTTCGGGACGTGGACCCTCCGGCCGGACCAGGAGCCGGACGCCGAGCCTGTGACGTACGCCATGCGCTGCGCGGTCTGCGGGGCCGGGTCCGAGGCGAGTACGGACTTCTCCGAGCCGCAGAGCTGGGTGTTCCGGCACGTCGGGCGCAATCCGTCGCATCACACGTTCCAAGAGGTCATCGTCCGGCCGTGGAGGGCATGGATGAGGAGGTAGTGGCCGTGGGCGAGAATGGATCCCATGAGCCTGTTCCGCGACGACGGCATCGTGCTGCGCACCCAGAAGCTGGGTGAGGCGGACCGGATCATCACGCTGCTCACTCGCGGTCACGGCCGCGTACGCGCCGTCGCGCGCGGCGTCCGGCGGACCAAGTCGAAATTCGGGGCGCGGCTCGAACCCTTCTCGCACGTCGACGTGCAGTTCTTCTCGCGCGGCAGCGAGCTCGTCGGGCGCGGGCTGCCGCTGTGCACGCAGAGCGAGACCATCGCTCCGTACGGTGGAGGGATCGTCACCGACTACGGCCGGTACACCGCCGGCACCGCGATGCTGGAGACCGCCGAGCGGTTCACCGACCACGAGGGCGAGCCGGCTGTACAGCAGTACCTGCTGCTCGTCGGCGCCCTGCGCACCCTCGCGCGCGGCGAGCACGCCCCCAATCTGATCCTGGACGCCTTCCTGCTGCGCTCGCTCGCCGTCAACGGCTACGCGCCCAGCTTCACCGACTGCGCGCGCTGCGGCCTGCACGGGCCGAACCGGTTCTTCTCGGTCGCGGCGGGCGGAGTCATATGCGGCGACTGCCGGGTGCCCGGAAGCGTCGTACCCTCGGGCGAGGCCATCGGTCTGCTCAGCGCGCTCCTCACGGGGGACTGGGAGACGGCGGACGCCTGCGAGCCGAGGCACGTGAGGGAGGGCAGCGGGCTGGTTTCGGCGTATCTCCACTGGCACTTGGAGCGCGGACTGCGCTCGCTGCGGTACGTAGAGAAGTAGAGACGGGTAGAGGGAGACAAGCTCATGGCACGACGCGGGATTCTCGGCCGTAACCGGCGCGAATACAAGACGCCGGAACCGCACCCGTCCGGTGCGCGGCCGCCGAAGATCCCCGGCGAGCTGGTGCCGGAGCATGTGGCGGTCGTCATGGACGGCAACGGCCGCTGGGCGAAGGAGCGCGGGCTGCCGCGTACCGAGGGCCACAAGGTCGGCGAGGGCGTCGTTCTCGACGTACTCAAGGGCTGCATCGAGATGGGCGTCAAGAACCTGTCGCTGTACGCCTTCTCCACTGAGAACTGGAAGCGCTCGCCCGACGAGGTGCGCTTCCTCATGAACTTCAACCGGGACGTCATCCGCCGCCGGCGCGACGAGATGGACGAGCTCGGGATTCGTATTCGGTGGACCGGCCGGATGCCGAAGATGTGGAAGTCCGTCGTCCAGGAGCTCCAGGTCGCCCAGGAGCAGACCAAGAACAACGACGCCATGACGCTGTACTTCTGCGTCAACTACGGCGGTCGCGCGGAGATCGCGGACGCGGCGCAGGCGATCGCGCGGGACGTCGCGGCGGGCAAGCTCGACCCGTCGAAGGTCAATGAGAAGACCTTCGCGAAGTACATGTACTACCCGGACATGCCGGACGTCGATCTCTTCGTACGTCCGAGTGGCGAGCAGCGCACGTCCAACTACCTGATCTGGCAGAGCGCGTACGCCGAGATGGTCTTCCAGGACGTGCTGTGGCCGGACTTCGACCGCCGCGACCTGTGGCGCGCCTGCGTCGAATACGCCTCCCGCGACCGCCGCTTCGGCGGCGCCGTCCCGAACGAGGAGCAGCTCGCCGCGGGCAGCATGTAGGGCGGCGCGGGGCCGGCCGGACAGCGTGGCTAGGATCCCGCCTCATGGATCACCAGGGGCGGGACATCATCCAGGCCGCGGAGACCGTCGAGCTGACCTACCGGCCGACGCGCGGCGACATTCTGGCGGGCATCCGGGTACGGGACCGCGTCCGGCAGCTCCATGTGCTCCGGGGGGCGCTGATCGCGCTGGTCGCGGGGCTCGGCCTGCTGCTGACGATGGAACCCGACGGGGCGGGGATGATGAACGTCCTCGTGTACGGACCGGTTGTCCTGCTCCTCTGGGCGATTCCGCGTCTCCAGGCCCGCCACGTGCTGCGCATCGTGCAATGGCAGGGCGAATACCGTACGACGGTCACCGACGCGGGCGTCTCGGCCACCAACGAGCACGCCACCCTGACCGTGCGCTGGTCGCTCTTCCGGGGCTACCGGGAGACGCGCGACCACGTCGTCCTGCTCAGCCGGGACCCGAACATCCTGTGCCTGGAGGTCCTTCCCAAGCGGGGACTCGGGGCCCCGGAAGACGCCGAGCGGCTGCTGGCGATCCTGGACCGGAACGTGGGGCGGGTCTGAGGCGCCTCGGATACGAGAGCGGGCCCGCACCGACAGTTCGGTGCGGGCCCGCTCTCGTATCGCCTCAGACAGCCGCCGCCGCGCACTCCACGCACGTACCGAAGATCTCGACGGTGTGCGCCACGTTCACGTAGCCGTGCTGGGCCGCGATCGCCTCGGCCCACTTCTCCACCGCGGGGCCCTCGACCTCGACGGCCTTGCCGCAGACCCGGCACACCAGGTGGTGATGGTGCTCGCCGGTCGAGCAGCGCCGGTACACCGCTTCGCCCTCGCTGGTGCGCAGTACGTCCACCTCACCGGCCTCGGCGAGGGACTGCAGGGTGCGGTAGACAGTGGTCAGCCCGACCGAGTCGCCCCGGTGCTTGAGCATGTCGTGAAGGTCCTGCGCGCTGCGGAACTCGTCCACCTCGTCGAGCGCCGCCGCTACGGCGGCCCGCTGCCGGGTGGACCGGCCACGCACCGGGGATGGGGTTCCCGCCGTCGTCACAGGTGCCTCCTCTGGTCGCCCGTACGTATGTCGGGCCATTCTGCCAGGTCGTTGCCGAGCGCCGGTCAGACCTTGACGCCGTTGGCGGGGCGGGAGCCGTCCGGCAGCCCGTCCGCCTCCACGCTACAGCCGGACCCCGACGCCGCCTCCGCCTCCACCTCGGTCAGGGCTCGTGCCCGGCGCCTGGCGAGCGGTGCGGCGAGTGCCGTCAGTACGAAGAAGGCAGCGATGGCCAACAGGACGATGGTCGCGCCCGGCGGTACCTCGTACTGGTACGAGGCGGCCGTGCCCGCGAGTGTCACGACCGTGCCGATGGCCACGGCCAGAACGAACGTGACCTTGAACGACCGGGTGATCTGCTGCGCCGCCGCCACCGGCACCACCATCAGCGCGCTGACCAACAGCAGTCCGACGACGCGCATCGCCACGGTGACCGTGACGGCCGCGGTGACGGCGATCAGCAGATTCAGGGCGCGCACCGGCAACCCGGTCACCCGCGCGAACTCCTCGTCCTGACTGACCGCGAAGAGATGACGTCGCAGACCGATGGTGACCAGCATCACAAAGCCCGCGAGGAGGCAGATCGCGGTGACGTCCTCGTCGGAGACGGTCGCAAGCGAGCCGAAGAGGTACGAGGTGAGGTTGGAGTTGGAACCGTTCGGCGCCAGATGCATCAGCATGACGCCGCCCGCCATGCCGCCGTAGAACAGCATCGCCAGCGCCATGTCGCCGCGCATGCGGCCGTACCAGCGGATCAGTTCCATCGCGACGGCGCCGATGATCGAGACGAGCGCGGCCATCCACACCGGGTTGGTGCTGAGGAGGAAGCCGAGGCCTACGCCGGTCATCGCTACGTGGCCGATGCCGTCGCCCATCAGTGCCTGGCGGCGCTGCACCAGGTAGATGCCGACGGCGGGGGCGGTGATGCCGACGAGGACGGCGGCGAGCAGGGCCCGCTGCATCATGGGCGTTTCGAGCATCTCGATGATGATCACGTCAGCAGTCCCGTCCGGACAGGCTCGGAATCCGAGTGAGGGTGTACGTGGTCGTGGCCGGGCAGCGCGTGCTGGCCCAGCGACTCCGGGGGCGGGCCGTCGTGGGTGACGCAGCCGTCGCGCAGGACCACCGCGCGGTCGATCAACGGCTCCAGGGCGCCGAGTTCGTGCAGGACGAGGAGGACCGTCGTACCGGCTACGACCTGCTCGCGCAGGGTCGCCGCGAGGATCTCCTGGCTGGTGAGGTCCACGCCGGCCATCGGCTCGTCCATGATCAGCAGCTCCGGCTCGGAGGCGAGTGCCCGCGCTATGAGGACGCGCTGGTGCTGGCCGCCGGACAGGGCGTTCACGGAATCCTTTGTGCGGTCCGCGAGCCCGACGAGCTCTATCGCTCGGTGCACGGCGGCGCGGTCGGCCCTGGACGGCCAGCGCAGCTTCGCACGGGAGAGGCGGCCGGACGAGACCACCTCGTACACGGTGGCCGGTACGCCGCTCGCGGCTGTCGTGCGCTGCGGTACGTACCCGACGCGCGACCAGTCGCGGAAGCGGCGCAGCGGCGTACCGAAGAGCTCTACGGAGCCGCCGGTGAGCGGCACCTGGCCGATCACGGAGCGTACGGCGGTCGACTTGCCGGAGCCGTTGGCGCCGAGCAGCGAAACGACCTCACCGCGGTGCACGGCGAGGTCGATGCCGCGCAGAACGGGGCGCGAGCCGAGGGTGGCCGTGGCACCGCGCAGGGATATGACGGGGTCCGCTGTGGGGTGCTGCTGTGGCTTCATGGCTCGTGCCTCCGATGCTGCCGACGGTGCCGCCGGGGTGAGCTGCTTCACTTCGCGCCGAGGGCCTTTTCCAGCGCGGCGAGGTTCGACTCCATGACCTTGATGTAGTCATCGCCCTTGGACTTGTCCGTGATTCCCTCCAGCGGGTCCAGGACGTCGGTCTTCAGGCCGGTGTCGCCCGCGAGGGTCTTGGCGGTCTTGTCGCTGACGAGCGTCTCGAAGAAGACCGTGGTGACCTTGTCCTTCTTGGCGATCTTCTGGAGGTCCTTCATGCGGGAGAGGCTGGGCTCGGAGTCGGGGTCGAGGCCGCTGATGCCCTCCTGCTTGAGGTCGTAGCGCTCGGCGAGGTAGCCGAAGGCGGAGTGGGTCGTGATGAACGTCCGGGTGTCGGCGTTCTTCAGGCCCTTCTCGAACTTCGTGTGGAGACCGTCGAGCTTGCCGACCAGGGCGTCGGTGTTCTTCTTGTACGCCGCGGCGTTGTCGGGGTCGGCCTTCTCCAGGGCCTTGCCGACGCCCTTGGCGACCTCGGCGTACTTCACGGGGTCGAGCCAGATGTGGGGGTCGCCGCCGGCTTCGGAGTGCTCGTGGCCTTCTTCTTCGGCGTGCTTTTCCTCTTCCGCGCCGTGCTCGTCGTGGCCGACGTCGGTGCCGTGCTCTTCGAGGTGGGTGAGGCCGGCGGCGTCGACGGTGTTCTTCACACCGGACTGCGCGACGGCCTCGTCGACGGCGGGCTGCAGGCCCTTGAGGTAGAGGATGAAGTCCGCCTGGCCGAGCCCGGCGGTCTGCTTCGGGCTGAGCTCCAGGTCGTGCGGCTCCACGCCGGGCTTCGTGAGGGCCGATACGTCGACGTGTTCGCCGCCTATCTCCTCGGCCAGGTACTGCATGGGGTAGAACGACGCCACCACGTCGAGCTTGCCCTCGCCGTTCTTGTCGGCGGCGCCGGAGGATGAGGAGCAGGCGCTCACGGACAGCAGGCCGAGCGTTACGGCTGCGGCGGTCGCGGCGGTGGGTATGAGGCGGAGTCGACGTACGTTCATGACTCCCATTTTCAACTAAACTGGAAACGATTGTCAATAAAGTGGGGTGTGATCTGAGCCCGGAGCGCCGCTGTGATCCCTGCTGTGATCCCTGCTGTGATCCCTTACCTGGGTATCGATTTGATCCGGGGGGTACGAGCGCCGGTAACCTGAATCATTCGCGTTCGTCGTCGTCGTAATGAAGAGAGCACCGTGGCCGCCGACAAGATCGACACCATCGTCAGCCTGAGCAAGCGCCGTGGCTTCGTCTACCCGTGCAGTGAGATCTACGGCGGCTCCCGGGCCGCCTGGGACTACGGACCGCTGGGTGTCGAGCTCAAGGAGAACATCAAGCGCCAGTGGTGGCGTTCCATGGTCATCGCGCGCGAGGACGTCGTCGGTCTCGACTCCTCGGTGATCCTGGCGCCCGAGGTGTGGGAGGCGTCCGGTCACGTCGCGACGTTCTCCGACCCGCTCACCGAGTGCACCGCCTGCCACAAGCGTCACCGCGCGGACCACCTCATCGAGGCGTACGAGGCCAAGCACAACGGCCGTGCCCCCGAGAACGGTCTTGCCGACATCAACTGCCCGCACTGCGGCACCAAGGGTCAGTTCACCGAGCCCAAGCAGTTCTCCGGCATGCTGGAGACGCACCTCGGCCCGACCCAGGACACCGGCTCGCGCGCCTTCCTGCGTCCCGAGACCGCGCAGGGCATCTTCACCAACTTCGCCCAGGTCCAGCAGACTTCGCGCAAGAAGCCGCCGTTCGGCATCGCGCAGATGGGCAAGTCCTTCCGCAACGAGATCACGCCGGGCAACTTCATCTTCCGCACGCGCGAGTTCGAGCAGATGGAGATGGAGTTCTTCGTCAAGCCGGGCGAGGACGAGCAGTGGCAGGAATACTGGATGGAGCAGCGCTGGAGCTGGTACCGCGAGCTTGGTCTCCGTGAGGAGAACATGCGCTGGTTCGAGCACCCGGCGGAGAAGCTCTCGCACTACTCGAAGCGCACCGCGGACATCGAGTACCGCTTCAACTTCGGTGGCAGTGAGTTCTCCGAGCTGGAGGGTGTGGCCAACCGCACCGACTTCGACCTCAAGGCCCACTCCAAGGCTTCCGGCCAGGACCTGTCGTTCTTCGACCAGGAGGCCGGCGAGCGCTGGACTCCGTACGTCATCGAGCCGGCGGCCGGTGTGAACCGCGCCATGCTCGCCTTCATGCTCGACGCGTACATCGAGGACGAGGCGCCGAACGCCAAGGGCGTCATGGAGAAGCGCACCGTGATGCGCCTCGACCCGCGCCTGGCGCCGGTCAAGGTCGCCGTTCTGCCGCTGTCCCGCAACCCGCAGCTGTCGCCGAAGGCCAAGGGCCTGGCGACCGACCTGCGCAAGAACTGGAACATCGAGTTCGACGACGCCGGCGCCATCGGCCGCCGCTACCGTCGTCAGGACGAGATCGGTACGCCGTTCTGCGTGACCGTCGACTTCGACACCCTCGACGACAACGCGGTGACGGTGCGCGAGCGCGACACCATGAAGCAGGAGCGCGTCTCGCTGGACCAGATCCAGTCGTACCTCGGCGGCCGCCTCCTCGGCTGCTGACCTGCGCGTACGTCCCGAAGGCCCCGGTTCCGCAGAGCGGAGCCGGGGTCTTCGTGCACACTGGGCCCGACGCACAGCAGGGAGGCGTGATGCCGCCGACTACCGGCAGCAAGGTCCGCAGATGGGATCAGCACGGCCGTGAGCATGTGGTCGAGGTCCAACGGGTCGGGATACAGCGCTCGTTGAACTGCGGGACGTGCGGCTGGCGCAAGGGGGTGCAGTTCCTGCCGTGGCTCAAGGCCGAGGAGCACCTCGCCGAGGCTCACCAGGCGACGGTGGATCCGGCGGGGTCCCGGAGCTGAGCCCGCGGCGCCTCGTGGCGGAAAATCTTGGTGCCCGGCGCCCCGGAGGCCGGGTAATGTCGCATGCATGTTCTTCCAGATCTACGAGTGAGCGCGCGGCGGATCCCACGTCCGCCCCCCACCAGACGAATCCGCAGATCACTTCTCATCACTTCGGGAGAACCCCGTGGCAAAGAGCCGCAACAACCTTCTCGGCGTAGGCGGGCAGCGCAAGAGGATGTCCCGCGCCGAGCTCGCGGACAACGGTCCCACGCGCAACGCCGACCGCAAGCTCGCGTCCGGCCACAAGGAGGAGCTGCTGCGCAAGATGCGTGAGCGCGCCTCTGGGGGCGAGGGCGTCGAGGCGGCCGCCGACGGCGGTCAGGACACTCAGGACGCGCAGGACGCGCAGAGCTGACGCACGTACGCAGCCGTAGAGCTGCGGAAGGGGCCCGGACCGCAGGCAGCGGTCCGGGCCCCTTCGCGTGTCCTTCAGCGCACCGCGCCCGCCGACGACTGGTCCGTCGGGCAGTCCTCAAACCGGGCGGCCGTCCGGCGGGCCGACCGCAGGGCCCACGGGCCGCTCGTCAGGGCTCCCACCAGCAGTACGCACATTCCGCAGCCGGCGATGATCCACCAGGCCGGCCTGCTCGCCGCCACGAAGGTGTCGGCGTACGACCGCCCGTGCACCCCGGCGGCCAGCACCGCGCCGATGACGGCGACGCCCAGCGTCGTGCCGACCTGTCTGCTGGTCGAGGCGACCGCGGCGGCGACGCCCGCCTGGGCGCGCGGCATCCCGGATACGGCGGTGTTCGTGATCGGTGCGTTCACCATGCCGAAGCCCAGGCCGAAGAGCACGTACCCGGTGAACAGCAGGGGCGTGGACGTCTCCGCCTCGAACGCCGCGAACAGCACGCCGCTCGCCGCCATCGTGACCCCGGCCACCAGGAGCGACAGGCGCGGCCCGCGGCTGCCTACGAGCCGTCCCGAGAGCGGTGCGCAGACGAACGTCAGAGCCGCCATGGGGAGCATGTAGAGCCCGGCGTGCAGAGCGGAGAAGCCGCGTACGTCCTGGAGGTACAGGGTGTTCACGAAGAGGAAGCCGCCGAGCGCGGCGAACGCGCACACCGCGATCACCGTCGCCCCGCTGAAGGGCGCACTCCGGAAGAACCGGAGATCGATCAGTGGCTCCGTCCGTCTCGGTTCGTACACGAGAAGGCCCAGTAGTGCCGAAACGGCCGTTCCCGCGAACAGCAGAATCAGCGGCGACGTCCAGCCCGCCACGGGTGCCTCGATGATCGCGTACGTGAGCGATCCGAGCAGCGCGATGACCAGTAGCTGTCCGACGGGGTCGGGGCGGCGTGCCTTCGGGGCGCGCGACTCGGGTACGTACCGGATGGTCAGCAGGAGTGCGGCCAGCCCTACCGGCAGATTCACCCAGAAGATCGCCCGCCAGCCCACCGAGTCCACCAGCAGGCCGCCGATCAGCGGGCCCGCGGCCATGGAGATTCCGACCACACCGCCCCACACCCCGATCGCCCTGGCCCGCTCGCGCGGCTCGGTGAAGGTGTTGGTGATGATCGACATGGCGACGGGGTTGAGCATCGAGCCGCCGACGGCCTGGACCATGCGGAAGGCGACGAGCGATTCGAGGTTCGGCGCGAGGGAGCAGAGCAGCGAGCCGAGGGTGAAGAGGACGAGCCCGGTCTTGAAGACCTTGCGGCGCCCGATCCGGTCCGCGGTGGAGCCCGCGAGCATCAGCAGTGAGGCGAGGACCAGCGTGTACGCGTCGATCGTCCACTGCATCCCGGCGACCGTCGCCCCGAGTTCCTCGCGCATGGAGGGGAGGGCGACATTGAGCGCGGTGTTGTCGAGGCTCACGATCAGCAGGCTCATGCAGCAGATCGCCAGCACCAGCAACCGCCGCCGGTGGGTGAGCTCGGGCATACGCGGATAGTACGGCTCACTAACGACTCGTGCCGTACGGGACAATGGGGCCATGACCACCGCGCTCCCCATGCTCTCCATCGGCCCGCACTCCGTGCAGCCGCCGGTGGTGCTCGCCCCCATGGCCGGCATCACCAACGCCCCTTTCCGCACCCTGTGCCGCGAGTTCTCCGGCGGCAAGGGGCTGTTCGTGAGCGAGATGATCACCACGAGGGCGCTGGTCGAGCGCAATGAGAAGACCATGCAGCTGGTCCACTTCGATGCCTCCGAGACGCCTCGGTCCATCCAGCTGTACGGCGTGGACCCGGTCACCGTCGGCAAGGCGGTCCGCATGATCGTGGACGAGGACCTGGCCGATCACATCGACCTGAACTTCGGCTGCCCGGTGCCGAAGGTGACGCGCAAGGGCGGCGGCTCGGCACTTCCGTACAAGCGGCCGCTGCTGCGGGCCATCCTCAACGAGGCCGTGTCCAACGCGGGCGAGCTGCCCGTGACGATGAAGATGCGCAAGGGCATCAACGACGACCACCTCACCTATCTCGACGCCGGGCGGATAGCGGTCGAGGAGGGCGTCACAGCGATCGCTCTGCACGGCAGGACTGCCGCGCAGCATTACGGCGGTACGGCCGACTGGGACGCCATCGCGCGCCTCAAGGAGCACGTGCCGGAGATCCCGGTGCTCGGCAACGGCGACATCTGGTCCGCCGACGACGCGCTGCGGATGATGCGCGAGACGGGCTGTGACGGTGTGGTCGTCGGGCGCGGCTGCCTGGGGCGCCCGTGGCTGTTCGGCGACCTGGTGGCGGGCTTCGAGGGTACGGACGCGTACGCCGCCCCGACGCTGCGCGAGGTGGCCGCGGTGATGCGCCGGCACGCGGAGCTCCTCGGCCAGTGGATCGGTGACGAGGCACGCGGGGTCATTGACTTCCGTAAGCACGTCGCTTGGTACCTCAAGGGCTTCGCCGTGGGCTCGGAGATGCGCAAGAAGCTTGCGATCTCCTCATCTCTGGACGAAATGGACGCTCACTTGAGCGAGCTCGATCTGGACCAGGCGTGGCCGGTAGGGGCCGACGGACCGCGGGGTCGTTCGTCCGGCAATGGGCGAGTTGTCCTGCCGGACGGCTGGCTGAAGGACCCGTACGACTGTGCCGGTGTGAGCGAGGACGCAGAGCTGGACACGTCCGGAGGCTGAGATTCGGGTCTCAGTCGGGTCTCATTCGAGCTCATCTGTGGCGTGATCCTCGCCACGCCTGATGAGCTGTTTGCTCAGATGAGCATGTTGGCCGAGACTGCATCTCTCAAAAGGTGGCACTGGGTGCCACCTTTTTTGTTTTGATCGATCAAAGCATTCGTCACTCTCTGCCTATGATTTGCGCGATGGTGATCGCTGAGAGTGTTTTTGTGTACAACCCTTGAACGGAGTCCGTTTTGTGCTCTGGGTAGTTGATCACTTTCGATCTGCTGGCGGACGAGTGGTTAAGGCCGCATGACAGTCAGGTGGACGTACCCAGACACCTTCGATCTGGGTATGTTCCTGGCCGTCAGGGCAGCCACCGAGCCTCGAGGAGTCGAGACCCGTGTCGGAAAACAAAGATCTTCACGTAGTCACACCCGCGCCTGAGGGCCAGAAGTTCGTTTATGACTTCACCGAGGGCAACAGGAACCTCAAGGACCTGCTGGGCGGCAAGGGCGCCAACCTCGCCGAGATGACCAACCTCGGGCTGCCCGTCCCTCCGGGCTTCACCATCACGACCGAGGCGTGCAAGGTCTACCTCGACAGCGGCGAGGCGCCGGAGGCGCTGCGCGCCGAGGTCAGCGCGCACCTCGACGCCCTCGAGCAGAAGATGGGCAAGAAGCTCGGCCAGGCCGACAACCCGCTGCTCGTCTCCGTCCGCTCGGGCGCCAAGTTCTCCATGCCCGGCATGATGGACACGGTCCTGAACATCGGGCTCTCCGACAAGTCGGTCACCGGCCTCGCCAAGCAGGCCGGCGGCGACGAGCGCTTCGCGTGGGACTCGTACCGCCGTCTCATCCAGATGTTCGGCAAGACGGTCCTCGGCGTCGACGGCGAGCTCTTCGAAGAGGCGCTGGAGCAGGCGAAGGCCGCGAAGAAGGTCAAGGTCGACACCGACCTGGAGGCGGCCGACCTCAAGAAGCTGGTCCGCAAGTTCAAGAAGATCGTCTCCGACGAGGCCGGACGCGACTTCCCGCAGGAGCCGCGCGAGCAGATGGACCTCGCCATAAACGCGGTCTTCGACTCGTGGAACACCGACCGCGCCAAGCTGTACCGCCGCCAGGAGCGCATCCCCGGCGACCTCGGCACGGCCGTCAACATCTGCTCCATGGTCTTCGGCAACCTCGGCCCCGACTCCGGCACCGGTGTCGCCTTCACCCGCGACCCCGCCAGCGGCCACCAGGGCGTCTACGGCGACTACCTGCAGAACGCGCAGGGCGAGGACGTCGTCGCCGGTATCCGCAACACCGTGCCGCTCGCCGACCTCGAGAACATCGACAAGGCGTCGTACGACCAGCTCATGCAGATCATGGAGACGCTGGAGACCCACTACAAGGATCTCTGCGACATCGAATTCACCATTGAGCGCGGCCAGCTGTGGATGCTCCAGACCCGCGTCGGCAAGCGCACCGCCGGTGCCGCCTTCCGCATCGCCACGCAGCTCGTCGACCAGGGCCTCATCGACGAGGCCGAGGCGCTCCAGCGCGTCAACGGCGCGCAGCTCGCGCAGCTGATGTTCCCGCGCTTCGACGACGAGGCGAAGACCCAGAAGCTCGGCCGCGGCATCGCCGCCTCCCCGGGCGCCGCGGTCGGCAAGGCCGTCTTCGACTCGTACACGGCCGTCAAGTGGTCGCGTTCCGGCGAGAAGGTCATCCTCATCCGCCGTGAGACGAACCCGGACGACCTCGACGGCATGATCGCCGCCGAAGGCATCCTGACCTCGCGCGGCGGCAAGACCTCGCACGCCGCCGTCGTGGCGCGCGGCATGGGCAAGACCTGTGTCTGCGGCGCCGAGGAGATCGAGGTCGACACCAAGCGCCGTCGGCTGACCGCCCCGGGCGGGATCGTCGTCGAAGAGGGTGACGTCGTCTCCATCGACGGCTCCACCGGCAAGGTGTACCTCGGCGAGGTGCCCGTCGTGCCGTCCCCGGTCGTCGAGTACTTCGAGGGGCGCATGCACGCCGGCGCCGACGACGCAGACGAGCTCGTCGCCGCCGTTCACCGGATCATGGCGTACGCCGACCGGGTACGTCGTCTTCGTGTACGCGCCAACGCGGACAACGCCGAGGACGCCCTCCGTGCCCGTCGCTTCGGGGCCCAGGGCATCGGCCTGTGCCGTACGGAGCACATGTTCCTCGGCGAGCGCCGCGGGCTGGTCGAGCGGCTGATCCTGGCCGACACCGACGACGAGCGCGAGCAGGCGCTGGGCGCGCTGCTGCCGCTCCAGAAGGCCGACTTCATCGAGCTGTTCGAGTCGATGGACGGACTGCCCGTCACGGTCCGTCTCCTCGACCCGCCGCTGCACGAGTTCCTTCCCGACATCACCGAGCTGTCGGTGCGCGTCGCGCTCGCCGAGTCCCGCAAGGACGCGAACGAGAACGACCTGCGCCTCCTCCAGGCCGTGCACAAGCTGCACGAGCAGAACCCGATGCTGGGTCTGCGCGGTGTACGTCTGGGCCTCGTCATCCCGGGTCTCTTCGCGATGCAGGTCCGCGCCATCGCCGAGGCGGCGGCGCACCGCAAGAACGCCAAGGGTGACCCGCGTGCGGAGATCATGATTCCGCTCGTCGGCACGGTCCAGGAGCTGGAGATCGTCCGCGAGGAGGCCGACAAGGTCATCGCCGAGGTCGAGGCCGCCACCGGCACCAACCTCAAGCTGACCATCGGCACCATGATCGAGCTGCCGCGCGCCGCGCTGACCGCCGGTCAGATCGCCGAGGCCGCGCAGTTCTTCTCCTTCGGTACGAACGACCTCACCCAGACCGTGTGGGGCTTCTCCCGCGACGACGTCGAGGCGAGCTTCTTCACGGCGTACCTGGAGAAGGGCATCTTCGGGGTCTCCCCGTTCGAGACGATCGACCGGGACGGCGTCGGCGCACTCGTGCGCAGCGCCGTCGAGGCCGGGCGCGCCACGCGTCCCGACCTGAAGCTCGGCGTCTGCGGCGAGCACGGCGGTGACCCGGAGTCGGTGCACTTCTTCCACGAGGTGGGCCTGGACTACGTCTCCTGCTCGCCGTTCCGGATCCCGGTGGCGCGACTTGAGGCGGGCCGCGCGGCGGCGCAGTCCTCGGGCAGCGACTCGCGCTAGCAGCAGCACGTAACAACAGAGCGGCGGCACCCCGACAGGACGCCCAGTGAGCGGACCGTGCACCCGCTCGGCCTGGTGTCCAAGGCCGG
>NZ_JBEXNQ010000016.1:0-19527 GCF_040611155.1 Streptomyces sp. NPDC002994 | reverse complement strand
GGGGGGGCGGGGGTGGTGCTGTCTGGGGCCCGCGTCGTGGTCTACCTGCACCTTTAAACAAATGGGCGCGGCCCCCTGGTGGTTGTTCCCGCCGCTCTGTTGTGTTCTGTTGTCAGACAATTAGAGGTGCACGAAACAACAGAAAGCAACAGCAGTTGAATTCCGCCATTCTCCCCTGAAAAGGGCGGCAGGACGGCAGGATGCGGTCGCCGGATCCCCACCCGACGACCGCATCCTGATAGCTCGCCGGACACTGAGCCGCTACCTTCGCCGACCGCCGCCAGACCCAGCAAAGCCCCCCACGGCCTTCGCTGCGTCCTTCCGGTGACTCCGGTGTCGTGCCCGACGAGGAACAGCATTGCGTTCGGCACCGGTGACGCGCGATGCGTTTCAACTGTGGCTGAAAGGCCGTGGTGACGGCGTGTGATGGCGTGCATACTCAACTGCGGGGGCGATTGCGGATGCAACAGATGGGGCTTCGGTGCTACGTGTTCATTTCTCCGGTGTTGACTTGTCGAGGGTTCGGCTGTCCGACCGGCCGGACGCGTTATGGGAAACGGTGCTCAGTTTTCACAGACTGCGGGACAGGCGCGGTGCCAAGGTGTTCGGAGAATGGCGCCGGGAATCGCGTACTCGGTTGAATGGTGAAACACGACTGTTGGCGCCGGTGATACCGAGCAGGGGTTATTTCCCGGATTTCCTGACGCCTCGTGAGGGTGTGCGCGGCATGGAGGCGGGACTCGAAGCGGTACGCGGCACCGCCACCGAGCGGATGCGTGCCGAACTGGCCCTGCTCGCCGCCTCGCACCGTCAGAGCGACCGTGCGGCCGCACAGAGCTGCGGGGCGTCGACGCAGCAGCGCCGCCACGCCGCCCCGCTCGCCGGCGGCCGGGGCGACGCACTGGCCCGGCTCGCGGGTGCGCTGCGCGGGTACCACCGCGCCGCCGTCGAGCCGTACTGGCCGCACATCCAGTCCCGTATAGAAGCCGACCGGGCCGCCAGAGGCCGCGCCCTGCTCGACGGCGGCGCGGACGAACTCCTCGCGTCGCTCCCGCCGATGCTGCGCTGGCGCCCGCCGGTCCTGGAGGCCGACTATCCGGTCGACCGGGATCTGTATCTGCGCGGGCGGGGACTGCTGCTCCAGCCGTCGTTCTTCTGCCGCGGCACCCCGGTCGTCTACCGGGACACGCAGCTGCCGCCCGTCCTGGTCTACCCGGTGACCCACGCGGACGCCCCGGCTCCGGTGGACGATCCGGGCCCGCCCCTGGGCCGCCTCGTCGGCCAGACCCGCTCAACGGTCCTGGCGGCCATCGGCGGCGGCTGTACGACGAGCGAACTGGCCCGCAGGGCAGCGGTGTCACTCGCATCGGCGAGCCAGCACGCGTGCGTGCTGCGCGAGGCGGGCCTGGTCGTCACCCTGCGGCACGGCAACTCGGTCCTGCACACGCTGACGCCACTGGGCGCCGCCCTGCTGCGGGGCGGCGCCACAGCGGAATCACTCCAGTGAGACGTGGGAGGTGGGAGGTGGGAGGTGGGAGACGTGTGTCAGCTGTGTCAGCTGCGGAAGGGGCCCGTCACCTCGTACGTGATGCCGCCGGACGAGCTGCCGCTCGTACCGCGCTGGCTGGAGAAGTACAGGCGCCTGCCGTCCGGCGAGAAGGCCGGGCCGGTGATCTCGGAGCTCGACTGGCCTTCGATCCGCAGGAAGGTGGCCACCACGTCGTCCGGCGTGATCACGCAGATCTCCATGTTGCCGCCGTCCTCCGCGACGAACAGGTCGCCGGAGGACGTGCCGGTGACGTTGTCGACGCCCGTCAGCGGGGCCGTGCCGTTGACGAGCGAGTCGTCGTAGGCGAGCTCGATGGTCTGGGCAGCCGCGTTGTACTGCCAGACGCGGCCGTCGCCCTTGGTCGTGAACCAGCAGGTGTCGTTGGCGTAGTAGCAGCCCTCGCCGC
The DNA here is from genome assembly GCF_040611155.1 of Streptomyces sp. NPDC002994. Taxonomy (NCBI): domain Bacteria; kingdom Bacillati; phylum Actinomycetota; class Actinomycetes; order Kitasatosporales; family Streptomycetaceae; genus Streptomyces; species Streptomyces sp. NPDC002994. Next base: position 17,572 of record NZ_JBEXNQ010000016.1, on the reverse strand, counting down.
CCGTGAAGCGCTTGGCGCCCGAGACCTGGTTGCGGGTGGCGGTGGCGCCGCTCGGGTCGGGGACGGTGGCCCAGGTGACGGGACCGGACGTACCCGAACCCATCTTCAGGACCTCCAGCCTGCCCGCCGACAGGTCACCCCAGGTGGTGGGCGTGAAGCGGTAGAAGCAGCCGTCGGTGACGTCCTCGGTGAGGTAGATGGTCTTGCGTACGGGGTCGGCGGCTGCGGCCTCGTGCTTGAAGCGGCCCATCGCGTCGCGGCGTACGGCGGCCTTCACGCCCCACGGGTCGGTCTCGTAGACGTAGCCCCGGTCGACCTCCTCGCAGGACAGCCAGGTGTTCCACGGGGTCTTGCCGCCCGCGCAGTTCGTGCGGGTGGAGGAGAGGATGCGGTACGCGCCGGTGATGGCGCCGGTCGAGGAGAAGCGGACCGCGCCCGCGCCGCCGGAGGGGTTGATCTCCGAGTTGGAGACGTAGATCCAGCCGGTGCCGTCCGCGTAGCAGTCACCGCCGTCGGGCGCGTTGTGCCAGGTGTACGCGGTGGAGCCGACCCTCTGGCCGGAGCGGGCTATGACGCGGCTGGTGAAGCCGGCGGGCAGGCGTATGCCGTTGGCGTCGGCGGAGCCTATGGCCCCGTAGGGGCCGGCGCCGGGCTGTGCGGGGGCGGCGTATGCGGCGCCGCGCCAGAGGGTGCCGCCGAAGGCGGCGGCGGAGGTGCCGATGACAGCGCCGCGCAGGAAGCTACGACGTTCCATGTGTCACTCCAGGATGGGGGGACTGTGACCTCGGAACGTAAGAGTCTCGAATTGACAGTGCATCAACAAGCGGTGAGCGGCAGGTGATCAGTCGTCGACTTCGTCGACCCCGTCGACCCCGTCGACGTCGTAGTCGGTACGGTCCAGGTCGTCGAAGACGCTCTGGGCCACCGCGAAGGCGGAGTTGGCTGCGGGGACTCCGCAGTACACAGCGGTCTGGAGCAGGACCTCGCCGATCTCGTCCCTGGTCAGGCCGTTGGTCAGCGCCGCCCGCACGTGCAGCGCCAGTTCCGCCTCGTGGCCGTGGGCGACGAGCGCGGTGAGGGTGACGCAGCTGCGCGTGCGCCGGTCCAGCGTCTCGCTGGTCCAGATCTCCCCCCATGCGTACCGCGTGATGAAGTCCTGGAAGCGGGCCGTGAACGGCGTCGTACGGCCTACCGCGCGGTCCACGTGGGCCGCCCCCAGTACCGCTCGGCGCACGCGCATGCCCGCCGCGTGGCGGGACGCGTCGGTGTGGGCGGGCGGCGGGGCGAAGTGGGCGAGCAGGGCGTTGGTCACCGTCTCCGGCTTCTCCACGCCCGCCAGGTGCGCCGCGCCCGCGATTTCGAGCAGGCTGGAACCCGGGATCGCGTCGGCGATCTCCCGGGCGTGCGCGGGCGGCGTCGCCGGGTCGTCGCGGCCGGCGACGACCAGGGTCGGTGCCGTGATCGAGGGGAGCGCGCCGCGCAGGTCGTACGCCGCGAGGGCGTCGCAGCAGGCGGCGTAGCCGGCCGGGTCGGTGGCGCGCAGGTCTTCGATGAGCGCGTGGCCGAGGGGTGTTGAGGCGAAGGCGGGGGCGAACCAGGTGCCCGGGCGGCTCGCCACCATCGCCTCGGTTCCTTCCGCCCGTACGAGAGCGGCGCGCTCGCGCCAGGTCGCGGGCTCACCGAAGCGGGCCGACGAGCAGACCACGGCGAGGGCGGTGACGCGCTCGGGGAAATGCGCCGCCAGGTGGAGCCCTACGGCGCCGCCGATGGAGATACCGGCGTACGCGAACGAGTCCCACCCCTGTGCGTCGGCGGCCCGCAGCACGAGCGCCGCCAGGTCGGCGACGGTCGTGGCGCCGGCGGCCGGCGGGATCACGTCGGCGGGGGTGCCGCCGTGGCCGGGGAGGTCCCAGCGCAGGACGCGGTGGACGCGGGCCAGGGCGGCGAGCTGGGGCTCCCAGACGGTGAGGGAGGTGCCTACGGAGGGGCCGAGGATCAGGGGGGTGCCGGATTCGGGGCCGTCTAGGCGGACGTGGGGGAGGGGGAGGGGGAGGTTGTAGTGCGCGTCAGGCATGGGGGTGCTCCGGCTTTCGGTCCAGGGCGCGGTCTACCAGGGCGGCCGCGGAGCCGGTGTAGCGCGTGGGGTCGGTGAGTTCGGCCAGTTCGCCTTCGGGGAGTGCGCCTGCGAGGGCTTCTGCCAGGGGGATGCCTTCGGTGGCTGTGCGTCGGGAGGCCGCGGTGAGGAGGTCCTTGGCGGCGGCTCGGCCGAGGGCGGGCGCCAGGGCTGCGGCGATGCGTTCGCTGACGATCAGGCCGTGAGTGAGGTCGAGATTCTGGCGCATGCGGTCGGGGTGGACGCGGAGGCCTTCGGCGAGGTCCGCAGCGTGGGCGGCCGCGCCGCCGGCCAGGCGCAGGAGCTCGCGCAGGGGCTGCCATTCGGCGTGCCAGGCGCCGGCGGGGCGTTCGTCCCCGGCGGAGGCGAGGGAGGCGAGCAGTACGGAGGCCAGGGGCGGGGCCTGTTGGGCGGCGGAGGTGATCAGGGTGGCGTGGACGGGGTTGGCTTTGTGGGGCATCGCGGAGGAGGCGCCGCCGGTGCCTTCTGAGACTTCGGCGATTTCGGTGCGGGAGAGGGTGAGGACGTCCTTGGCGAGTTTGCCGAGGGCGGCGCAGGTGAAGGCGAGGGTGGTGGCCAGGTCGGCGACGGGGGTGCGGAGGGTGTGCCAGGGGAGGCCGGGGGCGGCGAGGCCTAGCTCGGCGGCGTACGCGGTGAGGAGCGCTAGGCCGGGGTCGGGCCCTTCGGCGGGAGCGGTGCCTTTGGCGGGGCTGGTGTGCGGTGGCTCTGGGGTCGGTGCCGCGCCGGGCCGTCTCCTCGGTCGCCGAACGTTCCACGCACTGTGAGTATTTTCCGGCCGGTTGCGTTCGGCGCCCTGCGGGGAGCGACCCGACACGGCCCCTCCTGGCACCGTGAAGTCGTCGAGCGGGGTAGGGGCGAAGGCTGCCAGCGTGCCGGCGGCTCCGCCGAGTTGAGCGGGGAGGGTGAGGGCCTTCAGGCGCGTGTGTGCGTCCAGGGTCAACGCTCGCCACCCTGCCGCCTTCAGGCCGAAGGTGGTGGGGACCGCGTGCTGGGTCAGGGTGCGGCCGGGCATGGGGGTGTCCCGGTGTTCCGCCGCCAGGGTGGTGAGGGCCGCCGCCGTGCGGGTCAGGTCGGCCGTGATGAGGGGGAGCGTGCGCGCGGCGATCAGCATCATCGCCGTGTCGACGATGTCCTGGCTCGTCGCTCCCCGGTGCACGTACGGCGCCGCTTCCGGGCCCACGGCTGCCGTCAGGTCGGCCACCAGCGGGATCACCGGATTGCCGCCGGAACGGGCACGCAGTGCCAGGTCGCGTACGTCGAAGCGGTCCGCCTTCGCCGCCGCCGTGACCGCCTCGCCCGCCCAGGCGGGCCCCTGCGCCCGGGTGAGGGCCGCCTCCGCGTCCAGCATCGCCTGGAGCAGGGCCACGTCGCCGGTCGCAGCCTCGGCCGCGGTTCCGGCGCGTACAGGAGAGAGCAGTCCGTGGTCAGGCGAAGTCAAGGAAGACCGTCTCTTCCTCGCCCTGGAGGCGGATGTCGAAGCGGTGGGTGTTGTCGCGGTTCGGTTCGGGCCGGGCGATCAGTGTCGCGCGGCGCTCGGGAGTCAGCGAGGCGAGCAGCGCGTCCGGGCCCTGAGCCAGGTAGGCGCGCGTGAAGAGGTGGTGGGTCAGGCCCCGAGCGAACACGCACACGCTGATGTACGGAGTGGACGGGCCCCCTGGGGGGAGGGTCCGGATCGTGTAGTGGCCGTCCGCGTCCGTCGGGACTCGGCCGAAGCCCGTGAAGTCGACCCCGTTGCGGCCGAGGAAACCACCCGTCACGGGATCGCGGCGCATCGAACCCGGCGCGCCGGTCAGTGAACCGTCCGGTCCCGCCTGCCAGAACTCGACGATCGCGTCCGGGACCGGTTCCCCGGCGCCGTCGTAGACGTACCCGTGAAGGGTGATCGCGTCGGGGTGTTCCCTGGGGGCGATATCGCCGCCTCCCGGGAACGGCAGGGCGTACCCGTAAAAGGGACCGACGGTGTGCGAAGGGGTGGGCGGCAGATACGTCATCAGCGGCCTTCCTCGATCCAGGTGGCGGACGGGCCGTCGAGGACGATGTCCCAGCGGTAGCCCAGCGACCACTCGGGGCGGGAGAGGGAGTGGTCGTACGCGGCGACCAGCCGGGCGCGCGCCGCGTCGTCCGTCACCGACTGGAGGATCGGGTCGTGCGCGAACAGCGGGTCCCCCGGGAAGTACATCTGCGTGACCAGGCGCTGCGTGAAGGCCGTGCCGAAGAGCGAGAAGTGGATGTGCGCGGGGCGCCACGCGTTCTCGTGGTTGCGCCACGGATAGGCGCCCGGCTTGATGGTCGTGAAGCTGTACGACCCGTCGTCGCCCGTCAGCACCCGCCCCACGCCCGTGAAGTTCGGGTCCAGGGGCGCCGGGTGCTGGTCGCGCTGGTGGGCGTACCGGCCGGAGGCGTTGGCCTGCCACAGCTCGACGAGCTGGCCGCGTACCGGCCGGCCCGCGCTGTCGAGCAGCCGCCCGGAGACGGTGATGCGCTCGCCGAGCGGCTCACCGGCGTGCTGCCGGGTCAGGTCGTGGTCGAGCTCGGTGACGTCGGTGTGGCCGAAGACGGGGCCGGACAGCTCGACGGCCTCGGGGTCCCCGCTGACGGCCACCAAGGGCTGCTTCGGGTGGCGCAGGAGGCTGCTGCGGTACGGCGGGAAGTCGCGCGGGGGGTGATGCGCGGCGGGGGTGCCGGCCGCGCGGGCCTTCTCGTAGTCTGCGCGGATCTCGGCGAGCTCGCCGTCGATGTCGGACTGCGTGAGAGTCATCAGGCTTTGTCCCTTCCCGCTGCCTTGAGCGCGCGCAGCGCGGCCAGTTCGGCGGCGGTCGGAGGCTCGGTGACCCCGACCGTGTCCGCCGTCTTCAGCTCCCAGCCGGTCGCGGCCCGTACCTGCTCGAGGGTGACGCCGGGGTGCAGCTCGGTGAGAAAGAGTTCGGCGGTGCCCGGGTCGGGCCGCAGGATGCCGAGGTCGGTGATGACGGCGACCGGGCCCGCACCGGGCATGCCGAGCTCCTTGCGGTCACCGGGGCCCGAGCCGTGGCCGAGCGTGGTGACGAAGTCGAGCTTGGGCACGAAGTTGCGCGTGGAGTGGCGCAGCACCATCAGCACCTTGCCGCAGTTCGACGCGATCTCGGGTGCTCCGCCCGCGCCCGGAAGGCGGCCCTCTGGCTTGCCCGGGCCTCGTTCGACGACCGTCGTATTAATGTTGGCGAAACGGTCGACCTGGGCCGCGCCGAGGAAGCCGACGTCGATCCGGCCGCCCTGGAGCCAGTAGTTGAACATCTCGGGTACGGGCACCACCGCGTCGGCGGTCTCGGCCAGTTCGCCGTCGCCGATGGACAGCGGCAGCCGGGTCGGCTTGGAGCCGATCGTCCCGGACTCGTAGATCAGCACGAGCTTGGGATTGACGGTGTTACGGGCGAGGTTGGCGGCGGTCGACGGCAGGCCGATGCCGACGAAACAGGTGCGCGCCCCGGCCAGCGCGCGGGCGGCGTTGACCTCCATCAGCTCGTCGCGGGTGAAGTCCTCGGTGGTGGCGGAGGTGGTCATCGGACGGCATCCCCTTCGGTGCGTACGTTCGTGTCGAGCCACTGCGTGAAGGTGTCGCGATCCCGCGCGATCGGGTCCCAGGCCTGGTAGAAGGCGTTGTCGCGCACCGTGTAGCCGGCGGCGTACGACGGATGGGCGCCGCCCGGCACGACGGCGACCGCGTCGATCACCCACGTCGGCAGGACGACGCCGCCGGGCCGGGGCGTCAGCTCGTCGACGATCTCCTCGACCGTCACGAGCACCCGGCCGGCGGCCAGCGCGGCCTCCTTCTGGACGCCGGTCAGGCCCCACAGCTGGACGTTGCCGTCCCGGTCGGCCTGCTGGGCGTGGATGACGGTGACGTCGGGGTTGAGCGCGGCGACGGCGGCCAGCTCCTCGCCGGTGAACGGGCAGGTGACGGAGGAGACCGTGTCCGTACGGGTGGCGAGGTCGGAGCCGCGGTAGCCGCGCAGTACGGCGAACGGCAGTCGCGACGCACCCGCGACGTAACGGTTGGCCATGCCCGCGTGGCTGTGCTCGTCGAGCTCCAGGGGGCGCGGCCAGCCGTTCTCGACGGCGTCGCGGAAGCGGTGCAGTGAGCCGACGCCCGGGTTGCCGCCCCAGGAGAAGATCAGCTTCTTCACCAGGCCGGCGCCGATCAGCTGGTCATAGATGACGTCCGGGGTCATCCTGGCGAGGGTCAGGTCGGTGATGCCCTGGCGGATGATCTCGTGCGCGGCGGCGTACGGGATCAGGTGCGTGAAACCCTCCATCGCGAGGGTGTCCCCGTCGTGGACGATGTCCGCCACGGCGTCGTGCAGGCTGCGTATGTCGGCCATCGTCACTCACTCCGCGAGTTGCTCAGTGTACTGACTAGTTTCTCGTCGAGGCCGTACAATTCCATCGAGTTCCGCTGACGTCAATGGCTCAGTACACAGAGCATCGCCCAGGATTTGCAGGAGGCCCCGCATGGCTGCGGTCGATCTGAGCACCCACCCCGGGCATCTCGCCCGGCGGCTGCAGCAGGCGCACACCCTGCTGTGGACCACGATGGTCTCGGAGGAGACCACGTCGCCGCAGTTCGCCGTGCTCAATGCGCTGGTCGAGAAGCCCGACATCGACCAGCGCACCCTGAGCGAGCATGTTCACCTGGACCGCTCGACCATCGCGGACCTGGTGGCGCGCCTCGGCAGGCGCGGTCTGCTGGAGCGGGTGCGCGACCCGCACGACGGCCGGCGCAACGTACTCAAGCTCACGGACGAGGGCGCGGCGGTGCACCGCAAGCTGGTCACCCGCACGGCCCGGATGAACCGGGTGTTCCTCGCCCCCCTCGACGAGGGGGAGCAGGAAACGCTGCTGCGCCTGATCGGCCGGGTCGCGGACGCGGCGGAAGAGCTGCGGGCCTAGCCCGGCTCTCCTGTCACGACTCCAGAAGAGTCTTGAGAGCGGCGAGGCGCTCCTTCCAGAAGACCTTGTACGCCGTGACCTCCGCGGCGCCCGCGAGCTTCGTGTGCTGGAGTGCCACCTGGGTCTTCGACTCGCCCTTGGGAGTGAAGCTGACCGAGAGCCGGCCGTTCCCGTAGTCGGCCGACAGGGTCTTCCCCTCCCGTCGCGTACGCAGCGAAAACTCGCTCCCGGGAAGCCACCGGCGGCGTACATCGGCATCGGTGAAGGCGGCCTCGCAGCGCGCGACCGACGCTTCCACGGTTCTGCTGCCGCTCGTCTGCCAGTCACCGGTCGAAGACTGGCCGACCTCGCGAAGGCCGCGTTCCTGCTCGTACCCGACCGTGATCGACTGTGCGTACCAGCCGTCCACGGCGAGGTCATCGGTCAGGTGACGGGCGATCTCCGTGTGGGTGCGCCCGGTGGCGTCCCACGCGTCGAGGAGGGCGAACCACGCGTCCCAGTCCCGGCCGGTGGACGCCTTCAGCACGTCGGCCGACAGCTTCTCGGTGATCTTCTTGCCGGCGCCGGGGGAGCTGGTCATGGCGCCGACGCTAGAGCGGGCGTGGCGCACCCGCAAGGCGAAGGTTTTCTGCGAGTTTCTGTTCGAGCGATGAGTTTCGTGCGGCCCCTGGGTCTACCCCTGCGAATGGCAACGACGAGAGAAGAGAGACACCGCTCATGCCTCAGATGATCTTTGTGAACCTGCCGGTGAAGAACCTCGACACCACGAAGTCCTTCTTCAGCAAGCTCGGATACTCCTTCAACCCGCAGTTCAGTGATGACAAGACCGCCTGTCTGGTGATCAGCGACACGATCTTCGCCATGCTGCTCACCGAGCCGCGCTTCAAGGAGTTCACGAAGAAGGAGATCGCCGACACGAGCCGGACGACGGAGGTCCTGCTCGCGCTCAGCGCCGACAGCCGGGAGAAGGTCGACGAGATGGCCGACACGGCTCTCGCGTCCGGCGGATCCCCGGCGAACGAGCCCATTGATCACGGCTTCATGTACGGCCGTTCCTTCCAGGACCCCGACGGTCACACGTGGGAGATCGTCTGGATGGACCCGTCGGCGGTCGAGGGCCAGGGCTGAGGCGCAGCCCCGCTCAGAAGACGACGGAGGGCCTCAGGTCTTGAGGCCCTCGTACGTCACCCCGGTGAGTTGCTCCGATGCCACCCACAGGCGCTCGCTCGCCACATCGTTCGTTGTCCACTTCGCGCGCCACGACTTCGTCGGCGCGCCCCGCCAGCCCTGGATCCTCGGCCCGGTGAACGAATCGGGCTGTACGCCGGGTTCTGTCGCCGCGTACAGCGTGGGCAGGGCGCCGGACTCGGCGGGCTGCGCGATGATCCTGTTCCCCAGTTCCACGATCCGCTCGGCCGCCCTGCGCCCCTCCATCCGTACGCCCGCGCTCTGGAGGTTTGTGCTGGCGTAGCCGGGGTGGGCGGCCGCCGCGACGACGTCGGAGCCGGCCGTGGCGAGGCGCGCGGCCAAGGCGTGGGTGAAGAGGAGATTCGCGGTCTTGGAGCGGCCGTACGCGATCCAACGCCGGTAGTTGCGCTCGCTGTTTAGGTCGCCGATGTCGATGTTGGACAGGGCGTGAAGGCCACTGGAGACGGTCACTACGCGCGCTGCGGGCGTCCGGAGCAGGTGGGGGAGCAGCAGGCCGGTGAGGGCGAAGTGCCCGAGGTGATTGACGCCGAACTGCGTCTCGAAACCGTCGGCGGTCCGTCCGTACGGGAGCGCCATGACGCCCGCGTTGTTGATGAGCAGGTCGAGGCGGTCGTACGGGTAGGAGTCGGCGAAGTCCCGTATGGAAGACAGGTCCGCCAGATCGAGTGGCGTGAACTCGACCAGCGCACCCGGGACTTCGCGCGTGATGCCCGCCGCGGCCTCCTTGCCGCGTTGCTCGCTGCGGCACGCGAGCACCACGCGCGCGCCGCGGCGGGCGAGTTCACGCGCCGTGACGAGTCCGATTCCGCTGTTGGCCCCGGTGACCACGGCCGTACGGCCGCTCTGGTCGGGGATGTCGCTCGCTTTCCAGCCAGTCGTCATGGACGTCAGCGTACGGCCGGGCACTTCGTCAGGCGGAGGCGCCTCCGTCGATGACGAGGTCGGTGCCGACGACGGACGCGGCGTCGGCGGAGGCCAGGTACAGCACGGCGGCGGCGACCTCGCCGGTCGTCGACACCCGGCCGAGCGGTGACTCGTCCTTCATGCGGACGGCGCGCTCCGCGTCACTCTCGCCGGGCCGCAGCGACATGGTGGTCGCGGCGGCGCCGGGGCTGACGGCGTTGATCCGGACGCCGTCCTGGATGTGGTCGACGGCTGCCGCGCGGGTGAGGGCGGAGACGGCGGCCTTGGAGGCGAGGTAGCCGGCGACGCCCGGGATGCGCAGGTGCGCGCCGAGGTTCGAGGAGATGTTGACGATCGCCCCGCCCCCTTCCTGGGAACGCATCGCGTCGATCTCGGCCTGCATCGACAGGAGTACGCCCGTGACGTTGATGTCGAGGAGCGTGCGCCAGTCCTCCTCGGACAGTTCGGCGACGGGCCCGCCTCCCCGGAACACACCGGCGTTGTTCACGGCGACATCGAGGCTTCCGAACCGCTCGACGCTCTCGCGAACGAGCGCCCTCACGTCCTCGGAACGGCTGACGTCGGCGGTGATCGCGACGGCCGTGCCACCGCCGCCCGCCCGCTGTGCCAGTGCGACGGTCTCGACGGTCTCGTTGAGGGGCGCGGCGCTGCGTCCGGCGGCGACGACGTTCGCGCCCTCGGCGGCGAAGGCGAGCGCGATGGCGCGGCCGATACCGGAGCCCGCGCCGGTGACGAGGGCGGTCTTGCCGGAGAAGCGAGCAGTCATGATCTGTCCGTCCTTATTCTTGAACGAGCGTTCTGTTATTAGGGCGTAAAAGAGACGCCCCAGGGGCGCCTGTCAAAGGTGGTTGTTGGATTCGGTCAGTCGAGAAGTGTCAGTGCCTGCTCTGCCGCGTCCCGCACCCTGGCCGGGTCGCTGGAAGCCTTACCTACGACCCGCAGGCCCTGCATCAGTACGAGCAGCATGCGGGCGAGCGCCTGCGGATCGCGGTCCTCGGGCAGCTCGCCCTGCGCCTGTGCTCGTACGAGGGCGGAGTGCAGCAGGGTCTCGATGTGCTCCCAGCTCACCTCCACCCGGCGGGCCGCCGAGTCGTCGTGCGGGGCCAGCTCGGCGGCCGTGTTGGTGACGAAGCAACCGGTAAGCCGTTCCGTGTCGGAGGCCGCCTCGGCGGCGAACCGCCGCATCACCGCGCGCACGGCCGGCAGTGCGGGGCCCGGCTGGGACAGCTCGCCGAGAAGTCCCGGGTTGCGGGAGTCGGCGTACCGGTCGAGCGCCTTCAGGTAGAGCTCGTGCTTGTTGCCGAAGGTGGCGTAGATGCTGGCGCGGCCGATGCCGAGGTGCTCGACCAGGTCCGCCATGGTCGTCGCTTCGTAACCGCGCCGCCAGAACAGCTCCAGGGCTGCCTGCAGTGCGGCGTCGGGATCGAATTCCTTGGTCCTGGCCACATCCAGAACCGTAGCCTTACTGGAACGATCGGTCAACTAGTCTCGACGCGTACGGGGAACGTCTGCACAGCGACTGTTTCGTCGTCCAGACAGAGGCCCGTTTCCAGATCGAAGCGCTGCTTCAGGAGAGGCGACGCGACAAAGGGACGGCCGTTCGCGGATCCGATCAGACCGCGCGACAGCACCTGCGCGCCGGAGAACGGGTCACGGTTCTCGATGGCGTACGGGCGCCCCGAGCGGTCCGTGAACAGCGCGGCCTGACGGCCGTCGGGGAGCAGGGCCGCCACACCGCGTCCGGGGGTGAGGTCGGACAGGGCACAGGCGGTGAACCAGGAGTCGTCGTCGATACGCAGTTGCAGGGTCATCCCACTCGGGTCCCTTCGAGGGTGAGGAAGGTCAGGTCCGGCTTCATCTGGTCGCGCTCGGGAACGAACCGTACGGACGGGTCCGGCGCGTCGGGTGCGTTGACGAACGACACGAACCGGGACAGCCGCTCGGGGTCGTTGATCGTCTCGGCCCATTCGTCGCGGTAGCCGGACACGTGCGTGGCCATCAGGGCTTCCAGCTGCTCGCAGATGCCGAGCGAGTCGTGGACGACCACGTCCCTGAGGTGGTCCAGGCCGCCCTCCAGCCGCTCCAGCCAGGTGGAGGTGCGCTCCAGGCGGTCCGCGGTGCGGATGTAGAACATCAGGAACCGGTCGATGAGGCGCACGAGTTCCGCGTCCGACAGGTCCTGGGCGAGGAGATCGGCGTGACGCGGGGTCGCGCCGCCGTTGCCACCGACGTACAGATTCCAGCCGTTCGCCGTGGCGATCACACCAAAGTCCTTCGACTGCGCCTCGGCGCACTCGCGCGCGCATCCCGAGACCGCCGACTTCAGCTTGTGCGGCGCGCGCAGCCCCCGGTAGCGCAGCTCCAGGTCGATGGCCATCCGGACGCTGTCCTGGACGCCGTAACGGCACCACGTCTGTCCGACACAGGACTTCACCGTCCTGAGGGCCTTCCCGTAGGCGTGGCCCGACTCGAAGCCGGCGTCCACCAGGCGCGTCCAGATCAGCGGAAGCTGCTCGACGCGGGCGCCGAAGAGGTCGATGCGCTGGCCGCCGGTGATCTTCGTGTAGAGGCCGAAGTCGCGGGCCACTTCGCCGATCACGATCAGCTTCTCGGGGGTGACCTCGCCGCCCGGGATGCGCGGCACGATCGAGTACGAACCGTTGCGCTGCATGTTGGCGAGGAAGTGGTCGTTCGTGTCCTGGAGGGCGGCCTGTTCGCCGTCGAGGATGTAGCCGTTGCTCAGGCTGGCGAGGATCGAGCCGACCGTCGGCTTGCAGATCTCGCAGCCGTCGCCGCCCCGGGCCTCCTCACGGCCGTGCGAGTCGAGCAGCGCGGCGTACGACGTGATGCGCAGCGTGCGGACGATCTCGTACAGCTCGGAGCGCGTGTGCGGGAAGCAGCCGCACAGGCCCTTGTCGCCGGACTGGGGAAGCAGCTGGCCGATCAGCTTCACGCAGCTGCCGCAGCCCGTGCCCGCCTTGGTGCACTTCTTCACCTCGGGGAGCGACGAACAGGCGGTCACCTGCCCCTTGGTGACGTTGTGGCAGTTGCAGACCACCGCGTCGTCGGGGAGGGAGGACGGGCCGAGGGTGACCGAGCCGCCGCCCGCCGGCGCGATGAGCTGTTCCGGTGCGACGGGCGGTACGGAACCGGTGAGCGGTCGCAGCATGGCGTACGCGTCGGCGTCGCCGACCAGTACGCCGCCGAGGAGTTCTCCGGCCGGGCTGATCACGAGCTTCTTGTAGACGCCGGAGCGCGAGTCGGAGTACGTGACGTCCAGGCAGCCCTCCGCGTGGCCGTGCGCGTCACCGAAGGACGCCACATCCACACCGAGGAGCTTCAGCTTGGTGGACATGTCCGCACCGGTGAACGCCTTGCTCGGCTCTTCGGCCGTTCCCGCGATCGTTTCGGCGGCGGTCTCCGCCATCTCGTAACCGGGCGCCACAAGGCCGTACACCCGGCCGTCCGACGCCAGCGCGCACTCACCGATCGCGAAGACCGCGGGGTCGGACGTACGGCACTGCTCGTCGACGGCGATGCCGCCCCGCTCGCCCACCGACAGGCCGCAGTCCCTGGCCAGCTGGTCGCGCGGCCGTACGCCCGCCGAGAAGACGACGAGGTCGGTCTCCAGCGTCGAACCGTCCGAGAGGGACATGCCGTTCACGACGCCGGCGTCGTCGGTGGTGACGGCCTGCGTACCGACGCCCGTGTGGACCGTCAGGCCCATGCCCTCGATCGTACGGAGAAGGGCCGCGCCGCCACCCTCGTCGACCTGGACGGGCATCAGCCGGGGAGCGAACTCCACGACGTGCGTGGCGAGCCCGAGTCCGCTCAGTGCGCCCGCCGCTTCCAGGCCGAGCAGTCCGCCGCCCACGACCGCTCCCGTACGCGCTGTTTTCGCGTACGCCTCGATCGCGAGGAGGTCCTCAATGGTGCGGTAGACGAAGCACCCTTCCGCGTCCTTCCCGGGAACGGGTGGTACGAAGGGGTACGAACCAGTGGCGAGGACGAGCGTGTCGTAAGTGAAGGTCCGTCCGGCGCGCGAGGTGACCGTGCGCGCCTCGCGGTCGATGGCCGTCGCCGGGTCGTCCAGGTGCAGCTCGATGCCGTGCCGGTCCATGAAGTCCGGCTCGCCGAGCGCGAGCTCGTCGGGAGTGCGGCCGGAGAAGTACGAGGTCAGCTGGACACGGTCGTACGCGGGCCGGGGCTCCTCGCACAGCACGACGACACGCGCCTTCTCGGTCACGCCCCGCTCTGCGAGAGCCTCCAGGAAGCGCTGGCCGACCATGCCGTGGCCGACGACCACGATCGTGGGTGGTGTGGACATCTCAGGCGCCTCCAAGCAGATGGAACAACGGGGTGGAGGGGAGCGGTTCGTCGCCCTCCCAGGTGCGGGCGAGTTCGCCGACGGCGCCGAGATCGCCAAGCAGGATGCCGCCGATCAGCCGGTCCCCGCGCACGACGACCTTGCGGTACGCGCCACGGGTGGCGTCGGCGAGGCGGACGACGTCGTCGCCGGGGAGCGGGTTCGTCTCGCCGAACGCGGCGAGGTCGAGCGGCCCGGCGCCGGTGCCGCCGGCCCTGAGGGTGAGCCGGGTGAGGGCGCGGGTGCCGGTGTAGCGGTCGGTGCTCGCGGGCACCGCGGCCGCCGCCGCGGCGGCCACGACGTGGCCGGACAGCGGGCTGACGGACGGGGCCGCCGGGGGTGAGCCCAGCAGCAGTGCGGCCAGGATGTCGGCCTGTTCGAGGGCCGGGCCCGCGAGACCGTATACGCGGCCGTTGTGCTCGGCGCAGTCGCCGATGGCGCGGATGTGCGGGTCCGAGGTGCGCAGCTCGTCGTCCACGACGATGCCGTGACGCACGTCCAGGCCCGCGGCCTGCGCGAGGCCGACTCGGGGGCGTACACCGCAGGCCAGGACGACGAGGTCGGCGTCGAGGGCGTAGCCGTCGGCGAGCTCGACGGCCCGCACGGTCCCGGCGCCCTCACCGGACTCGCAGCGCAGACCGCGCACCCGGCACTCCGTGTGGACCTCGACGCCCAGCGTCTCCAGGTGGCCGCGCAGCAGCTCGCTCGCGGCCGGGTCGAGCTGGCGCTGCATGAGGTGTTCGCCCTGCTGGGCCAGTACGACCTGGGCGCCGCGCTCCGCGAGCGCACGGGCCGCCGAGACGCCGAGGAGTCCGCCGCCGATCACGACGGCGCGGGTGCCTTCGCGTACGGCGGCTGCCAGTGCCAGGCAGTCGTCCATCGTACGGAAGGGGTGGACGCCGTCGGGGAGGTCGGCGCCGAGGCCGCGCAGGGGCGGCAGGACCGGGTTGGAGCCGGTGGCGAGGACGAGTGTGCCGTACGGGACGACGCTGCCGTCGTCGCACTGCACCACCCGCTCGGCGCGGTCGATACGGACCACGCGCACCCCGCGCCGTACCGGCGTCGCGGGCTGGGCGATGACCTCGGGGCCGTAGCGGCCGGCGAGGACCTCGGCGAGCAGCACCCTGTTGTACGGGGCGTGCTCCTCTTCGCCGATGACGGTGACCTTCGGCCCCGTCGCTTCGGCCGCCTCAGCCGCCGGGGTGGGCTGACGGGTCAGCTGCCGGGCCAGCCGGGCACCCGCCGTCCCGCCGCCGATCACCACGATGTCCTTGCTCATGACCGCAGACTGCCGGGGCGGTGTTACCCGACCGCATCCCATCTGTTTCCCGCGGGGAACACTGCGCTCAGCGCACGGCGCAGTGCACTGTGAGGGGGAGAGGAGGAGCGGGGGACGGGGCGGCGGGCTCCGTCGTTCGCCGGAACCTCAGATGTGGCTCAACTCTCCAGGGATTGATGGGCGCCACACCCATCCCCTCCCTTAAGTTGGCGATCATGCCCGACATATCGCTGACCACGCTCGTCGTCCTGTGCCTCGCCGCCGCCGCGGCCGGCTGGATCGACGCGGTGGTGGGCGGTGGCGGGCTGCTGCTCCTGCCCGCTCTGCTGCTCGGGCTGCCCCACGTCCCCGCCGCGCACATCCTCGGCACCAACAAAGCAGTGGCCATCGTCGGCACCTCCGGGGCCGCGGTGACGTACCTCCGCAAGGCGCCGGTGAAGGTCGGGACGGCCGTACGGATCGGGCTCGCGGCCCTCGTCGGCTCTATGACTGGGGCCTTCTTCGCCGCCGGGATCAGCAGCGACGTACTGCGCCCGGTCATCATGGTGGTCCTGCTCGGCGTCGCGGCCTTCGTGCTCCTGCGGCCCTCCTTCGGCCGCGCCGCCGACGACGCGAAGGTGCCGGTCACCCGGGCCCGTACGGTCACCGCGATCGTCCTCGTCGGCGGCGGTATCGGCTTCTACGACGGCCTCTTCGGACCCGGCACCGGTACGTTCCTCGTTCTGGCGCTGACCGCCGTGCTCCACCTCGACCTGGTCACCGCCTCCGCCAACGCCAAGATCGTCAACGTCTGCACCAACGCCGGCGCGCTCGCGATGTTCGCGTACCAGGGAACGGTGCTGTGGCAGCTCGCCGCGCTGATGGCCCTCTTCAACCTCGCGGGCGCGATGGCGGGCGCGCGGATGGCGCTCAGGAAGGGCAGCGAGTTCGTGCGCGGGGTGCTGCTGGTGGTGGTCTTCTCGCTGGTCGCGAAGCTGGCGTTCGACCAGTGGACGTAGGGCGGGCCGCGCCTAGCGCACCGCCGTCAGGTGCGCGTACGCCACCACGTTTCCCCGGTAGCCGGTCTTCTCGGAGAACGTGCCGCCACAGGTGATCACCCGCAGCTCGGCCTGCCCGGAGGCCGCGTACACCCGCTGCTCGGGGAAGTTCTCGCTGTCGTACACCTCGATGGCATCGATCGTGAAGACGGCGGTACGCCCGTCCCTGCGCTCCACCTCGATGGTGTGGCCCCTGCGCAGCGCGCCGAGGTTGTAGAAGACGGCCGGACCCCGCGCGTTGTCCACGTGCCCGGCGATGACCGACGTGCCCTCGGCGCCGGGCGGGGTGCCGTCCTTGTACCAGCCGGCGATGTTGCGGTTCCCGGCCGGCGGTACGTCGAGACTGCCGTCGGGGGCCAGGCCGAGGCGCATGACGGGCGCGTCCACCCGGACGGCCGGTATCCGGATCCGTACGGGCTCGGAGGGCCGAAGCGGCCGCGTCGGCGGGACCGTGCTCCTCGGGACGTGCTCGGGCCCGGCGGCGAACGCCTCGGCGGACGACGGGCGGGGCGGGTCCTGGCCCGCTGTGCCGTTCTGGATCAGCCAGACGCCGGTGCAGATGGCGATGGCGACGAGGCCGCCCTTCGTACGCCGGTCCGTCATCGCTGATCACACCTCCAGTGCAGTCCGGCCCGGCCGTACGCCCCGCGTGCCCCCGCCCGGCTCGGGGCCAGGGCGGAGGCACGGGGAACTCCGGCGGTACGGGTACGGGGCGGCCGGGGCCGGCCCGTCAGCGTTCCCGCGCGCCGCTCGCCCGGCGACGCAGGAGCATCCAGGTACCGCCGACGGCGGTCGCGGCCAGCACGGCCACACCCGCCGCGATCTGGGTGGTGTCGGACCCCGCGGACCCGCCGACGCCGGTCTTGACGTGGCCCGTGGGGTGCGTGGGCTTGTGGGTGGGCGTGCGGTGCGTGGGGGTGTGGTGCGTGGGTTCGTGCGACTGGTGCGGCTCGTGCGGCTCGTGCGACGAACCGGCGGTCACGGTCAGGGTGCCCTGGGCGGTGTTGCCGTTGTCGCAGGCCACCGCGATGTCGTGGGTTCCCGGCGGGGCGTCCGGGGGGAGTTTGAACTCCCCGGTCACGACCTCTTTGTGGGTGGCGGGCTGGAGGGGGAAGTCGCCCGCGCCGACGGAGTTGGCGTCGCCCGTGCCGCCGCTGTCGGAACCGCAGGCGGTGGTGTTCACCGTGATGGTCGCGCCGGGGCCGGAGGTCGCGGGATACACCTCCAGCGTGTGCTCCGGTGTGTCGTTCTCGGCGTACGCCGGACCTGCGCCGAGGCCGCCGAACGCGGCGGCCGCCAGCGCGGTACCGGTCAGCAGAAGTGCAGGGCGCATGGTGATCCTCCCGGAGGCGTCGGTACGGCACTCCCTCCGAGATAAGTGGCCGCACGCGCGGGGCGCCTGCTGAGCGCGGGTCGGATTGCCTGCCCCCGGGCCCGCGCCGCGCCGCGCGTGCACGGCGTCCGCCCAGGTCAGCGCGGGGGCGAGGGGTGGCGAGGCGGTCACCCCGCCACTGCGCACCGAATGGGTGACGGATGGCCCTGCCCGCCCCGGCCCCCAGTCAACACAGACGCCCTTCGGGCGTGTCCTCAAACGCCGGACGGGCTGAGTTTTGCGGCCAGGGCCGCAAAGCCAGCCCCAGCCCGGCACTATCCAGCCCCTCCGGCGTTTGAGGAGCGGGGTCTGGGGCGGAGCCCCA
>NZ_JBEXNQ010000015.1:184725-203003 GCF_040611155.1 Streptomyces sp. NPDC002994 | reverse complement strand
TTGATGCCGTCGATGAGGGAGTGGCGGCAGCCGTACTTGTTGTCGAACTTCGACTTCGTGACGGCGTCGTTCACGTTGATCGCCGGGAAGAGGAGGGTGCCGTCGCGGTGCATCTCGTAGAGGCGGTGGACACCGGTCGTGGTCTCCTCCGTGACGCCGCGGATCTCGGAGGCCAGCTGGGTCCACTTCTGCGGGTTCTCACCGAGGGTGCGGTTGAGGAGCGTGAGGATGTGGGCGTACTCCTCACTGTCCGCGGTGGACGGGTCCGGGACCGCGCCGGCTTTCTCGAACTCGACGCCCTTGTGGACGAGGAGGGTGGCGTCACCGCCGTCGTCGAGGATCATGTTCGGGCCGCCGGTCGGCGTGTTCGGCCAGGTCAGGGCCTGCTCCGTGCACCACCAGTACTCGTCCAGGGTCTCGCCCTTCCAGGCGAAGACCGGGACGCCGGCGGGGGCCTCGGGGGTGCCGTTCGGGCCGACCGCGATGGCGGCGGCCGCGTGGTCCTGGGTGGAGAAGATGTTGCAGGAGGCCCAGCGGACGTCGGCACCGAGGGCGACCAGCGTCTCGATGAGCACGGCCGTCTGCACGGTCATGTGCAGCGAGCCGGTGATGCGGGCGCCGGCGAGCGGCTGGGTGGCTGCGTACTCCTTGCGGATCGACATCAGGCCGGGCATCTCGTGCTCGGCGAGAGTGATCTCCTTGCGGCCGAAGACGGCGAGGGAGAGGTCGGCGACCTTGAAGTCCTGGCCGGTGGCGACAGTCGTCATGCGGGCTGCTCCTCGTGATGTGGGTCGAGGTGGGTACGGCTGACTCTGCGGCGGTGGGCATACGAGTGCCCGGGCGCTCGCAGCGCAGTCCGTCGGAGGCCCTCTCTCCCTCGGCCGGTCCACGGGACCGCCCGACCGCCATCAGCAGCGACGTCTGGCTAGGTCACGAATCTACACCGATCGGCCCAGTGATCCCCAGCCGCCCTGGTCAGGCAGCGGAGCTTTCCGGACTTTGTTCTGGTCGGCCCGTGTTGCGAGCGGCTGAGGCCGGTCCGGGCGCGGCTCTCGGGAACCATGCGGCAGGCATCAGTGGTGGGTGCGCGGCGTCCGGGGAGGGCTGATGGTCGCGGCGGGCGTGCTGCTGTTGGTGGGGGCGGTGCTCGTGGCGGTCGGTCTTGTCATGGGGCGGGGCGGGTATCCGGCGTCCGAGGTCGCCGCGGGCTGGCTCTCCTTCCAGCGGGTCGTGGCCGTGGGCGGCGACTGGGTGTCCTACCGGCATCGGGACAAGGCGGTGATGCTGAACGGCCGGCCGCTCGACGAGCCGTATGTCAGGGACGGCATTCCGGGCATCTTCGGGGAGGAGTTCTACGTCAGGGTGCCCGAGGGGCGGATGTTCGTGCTCGGGGACCATCGCGAGAACTCGCTCGATTCGCGGTTCTTCCTTGACGCGCAGTCCGGCACTGTCGCCGTCAGCGCCGTACGGAGTTCCGGTCCTGTTCGTGCCGGCCGGGGTGACCGGTGTCGTGCTCTTCCTGGTGGGGGTGGGGCTCGAGGCGGCTGCGCTGGACGAGCGCCGGGGGTTCCCGGTTCTTACGGTGCCGCCTTGGCCCACGCTGCCGCCGGGCGGGTCGCGGAGGCAGAGGCAGGAGGCAGAGGTAGCTGAAAGGCCCCCGCCTGGGGTGGCGGGGGCCTTCGTCGTGCGGGCGTACAGACGTCAGTGTGCGGAGGGGTCGGCCGGGTTCGTGCCCGCCTCTGCCGCCGCCTCACTGTAGATGTCCGGCTCCAGGTAGATCACGCGGGCGATCGGGACGGCCGCGCGGATACGGTCCTCCGCCGCGTTGATCGCGTGGGCGACCTCTGCGGCCGTGTTGTCGTGCTGGACCGCGATCTTGGCTGCGACGAGGAGTTCCTCGGGGCCGAGGTGGAGCGTACGCATGTGGATGATGCGGGTGACTGTCGTGTCGTCGACGAGAGCTGTCTTGATCTTGTCGACGTCTTCTGTGCCCGCCGCCTCGCCGAGGAGGAGCGACTTCGTCTCGGCCGCCAGGATGATCGCGATGATGATCAGCAGGATGCCGATGCAGAGGGTGCCGATGCCGTCCCAGACGCCGTCGCCCGTGACGATGGCCAGGCTGACGCCGACCAGCGCCAGGATCAGGCCGACCAGTGCGCCGAGGTCCTCCAGGAGGACGACCGGCAGCTCGGGGGCCTTGGCGCGGCGTACGAACTCCTTCCAGGACAGGTTGCCGCGGGTCTGGTTGGACTCCACGATCGCCGTACGGAAGGAGAAGGTCTCCGCGATGATCGCGAAGACGAGGACGCCGACCGGCCAGTACCAGGCCTCGATCTCGTGCGGGTGCTTGATCTTCTCGTAGCCCTCGTAGATGGCGAACATGCCACCGACGGAGAAGAGCACGATGGAGACCAGGAAGGCGTAGATGTAGCGCTCGCGCCCGTAGCCGAAGGGGTGCTGGGGGGTCGCCTCGCGCTTGGCCTTCTTGCCGCCGAGCAGCAGCAGGCCCTGGTTGCCCGAGTCGGCGAGCGAGTGAACGCTTTCCGCGAGCATCGAGGACGAGCCACTGAAGAGGAACGCCACAAACTTGGCTACTGCGATCGCGAGGTTGGCGACGAGTGCCGCCACGATCGCCTTGGTTCCGCCTGACGCACTCATGGGTGCCGGATGTCCCTTCCTTGGTGCCGCGGCCCTGGCGCCGCCCTACGGCCGGTCATTGTTGCAGCTTGCCGCGGCAGCCGGTGCGGACGGTACGTCAGGCGACCACTGTGGCGCGGAAGAGTGTGCCCGTACCGGACAATTCGACTGATTCGCCAGCTGGTACGAAGGCGGACTCTCCCGGTGCGAGGGTCAGTTCGCCGGCGTGGACCTTGCCTGCGGTGCAGAGGAGGATCTGCGGGGTGGCGGACGGGAGGGTGCGGGGAGCACCGCCCGGCGCCAGGACGTGGCGCGAGAGGCGGAATTCGTCGATCGGGGTGTCGTACAGCTCTTCACCGGTGGAGGACGACGCCTCCGGGCGCAGGATGCCGGGGTCGCGGGCTTCGAAGCGGACGATGCGGAGGAGTTCGGGGACGTCCACGTGCTTGGGGGTGAGGCCGCAGCGCAGGACATTGTCCGAGTTCGCCATGATTTCTACGCCGAGGCCGCTGAGGTACGCGTGCGGGACGCCGGCGCCGAGGAAGAGGGCCTCGCCGGGCTGGAGTTGTACGTAGTTCAGGAGCATCGCGGCGATGACGCCCGGGTCGCCGGGGTAGTGGTGCGCGAGGGTCGCGTAGGGGGCGTACGCGCCGCCCAGGCGGTCCGCGGCGGCCGCGGCGGATGCCACGGTCTCCGCCATTTCGGTGCGGTCCGCCGCGAGTACGGCGGTGAGGACTTCGCGGAGGGCGGCATCTTCGGGGTGCGCGTGCAGGAGGTCGACGTACGGCTTGAGGGAGTCGACTTCGAGTGCGGCGAGTACGTCGGCCGATTCGGCGGGGGCGCGGAAGCCGCACAGGCCCTCGAAGGGGGTGAGCGCGCAGATCAGTTCGGGCTTGTGATTCGCGTCCTTGTAGTTGCGGTGCGGGGCGTCGATGGGGACCCCGGCGCGCTCCTCGGCGGCGTAACCCTCTTTCGCCTGTTCGAGGTTGGGGTGGACCTGGAGGGAGAGGGGGGCGCCGGCCGCGAGGATCTTGAGGAGGAAGGGGAGGCGGGGGCCGAACTTCGCTACCGCGGCCTCGCCGAGTTCGGCTTCGGGGGCGGCGTCGATGACGGCCGAGAGGGGCTGCTCGCCGCCCGTGCCGCCACGGTCGATGCGGGAGGGGGCGCCCGGGTGGGCGCCCATCCACATCTCGGCCTGGGGCTCGCCGGTGGGGGCGGTTCCGAGCAGGGCCGGGATGGCTGTTGTGGAGCCCCAGGCGTAGGGGCGCACGGTGTTCGAGAGGCGGTCCATGAGGCTTCCCCTGCGTGTGGTGGCTTTTGAGTGGTGCCCCCCGTGCGACCTGCTGGTCGCCGTCAGGTGCTGGTGTTCATGATCGGCCTGCGGAAGCGAGCGCCAGGTAAACGGCGGCGAAATCCGTGATGGCGAGCATCTCGGCGAGGTTCTCCAGCTCGCTGCCGTCCTCCGGTTCGATCTCGCTGATGGCCGTGTCGTGGCTCAGCGCGAGTTCGCGGGCGGCGGGGGCAGCGGTCATTCCGCCGGTCGGGCGGTCCCGGAGGAGCACCACGCGGGCGTGCAGCGCCTGTGCCTCGTTGACGCGGTCGCGGAAGAAGTCGTCGGGGTCGGCGCCGGCGGCGAAGGCTCCGGAGAGGAGTACGCCGTGGGCGGGCAGGGCCTCAGGGAGCTCGGCGGAGAGGGCGGGGCGGCCGGCCAGTTCGGCCAGTACGGCGGAGAAGCGGCGGCCGACGGGGCCGGCGTAAGCGCCCTCCGTCCAGATGAGCGGGAGCGAGTCGGCGAGATCGGACGCGAGGGTCTTGGCCGGATTGCCGTACGTCGCGATGGCCGGGCCGCAGCGTTCCGCGGTGCGGTCGAGGCGGTCGGCGACGAGCCGGAGGGTGTCCGGGGGCGCGGTGACCAGGCCGAGGCGGTCGAAGAGGACGAGGAGGGGGGTGAGCAGGGCCCAGAGCGCGCCGGGGCCGGTGGCGGTGCCCTCGTCGTACTCCTCGTAGGGGGCAGTCGCCATCGGTACGACCAGGCCGTGTACGCCGTTGACGGACTCGCTCAGCGGCGAACGCTGCGGGGCCACGGCGACGACCGTGCAGCCGCGGCGGTACGCCTGCTCGGCGAGGACGGCGAGGCCGGGTTCGGCGCCGTCCGGAGTGACGAGGAGCAGGAGGTCCACTGAGCCCGCCCAGCCCGGGAGCGCCCAGCGCAGGGCGCCGGCGGCGGGGGCCACTCCGGTGGAGTGCAGCCGGGTGACGGGGCAGGCGGCGCCGGCGAGGGTGGCGAGGAGGTCGGCGACGCCGTTCGCGGCGGTGCCGGGGCCTGCGATCAGTACGGCGCGGGGGCGGCCCTCCGGCTTCATTTCCGCGAGGCCGGCCTCTGTGGCGTGCCGGGCGGCGGTGCGTACGCGGGCGCCGGCCTCGGCGGCGCCGCGCAGCAGGCCGCGGCGGTCGGCGCGGGCCAGGGACTCCGGGTCGTCCAGCAACGACTCGTCGAGCATGGTGCGGGCCTCCGATCGCCGGGCGCTTGGCCTGTGGTGGGGCGCTGCGCGGGGGTGGTGGGGGTGCGGGTTTGCGGGGGGTGCGGGCTTGCGTGCGTGCGGTGCGGGCTTGCTCGCGTGCGGTGTTGCCTGCTTGCGGGCCTGCGTTCTGGCGTGCGGGGCGCCGGCGTCAGGCGGGGCGGCGGGCCTCGTCGACGAGGAGGACCGGGATGCCGTCCCGTACTGGGTAGGCCAGGCCGCAGGCCTTGCTGGTGCAGATCAGCTCGGGGTCGTCCGCGGCGGACGCGTCGCTGAGGGGCGCGTGGCAGGCGGGGCAGGCGAGGATCTCCAGAAGGCCGGCTTCGAGCGGCATGGGGCGGGTCCCTTCGAACATGCGGATACGGGTACGGATTGGGCCAGGTCAGCCTACCGCCGGGTGGGGAGCGGCGCGGGATGGCGGGCGTGGGTGTTCTCGCGGTGGGGCGGGGTGCGGTGGATGGGGGGGGGGGGGGGGCCGGGCCGCTGCGCGGAGCTTGTCCCCTCCCCGCCCCTTCCCGAAACTGGGGGCACGCCCCCAGACCCCCGGGTGGGTGGGCGGCGCGCCCCACCCCCGGATGCGGCAGCTTCGCGCCGCAGGCGCCGCCCCGCCCGGCGCAGCCGGCGCGGACGGCCCAGCCCAGCACGCGCAGGACGTCGCGACCGTGATCGGACGGGACAGTTGTTGCGGCGCGACGCGGACGGCCCGCTCCAGACCCGGGTGGTGTCGGGGCGGTACGTCCCACACCACGAATGCGGCAGTTTCTCACCGCAGACGCGGGGGCAGAGCACCCGGGGCACGGCGCAGACGGCACGGCCAGCGTGGACGACACGAGACGTGGACGGCACGGCCCGCGCGGACGGCACGGCCGACACGGAGGCGCGGCTGGTGCGCGGTCTGCGGTGTTGTGCCGACCTGCGTGACCGGCTCCAGGTCGTGCAGGTCGGTGTCGGGCCTGCCGGACTTCGTGCCCCGGCCAACGGGCCGGCCCGCGGAGCCGTCGCACGGTTCACTAGCTGCGGATCAGGGTTAGGGCCTCGTCCCGGGTTTTCGTCATGGTGGGCTCGTCCCGTGCCTCCACGTTCAGGCGCAGCAACGGCTCCGTGTTCGACGGGCGGAGGTTGAACCACCAGTCGGCGGCCGTGACCGTCAGGCCGTCCAGTTCGTCGATGGTGATTCCGTCGCGGCCGGCGTACGCCGCCTTGACCGCCGCCATGCGGCCCGCCTGGTCGTCCACCGTGGAGTTGATCTCCCCGGAGCCCGTGTAACGGTCGTACTCGGCGACCAGGGCCGAGAGGGTGCCGTCCTGGCCGCCCAGAGCCGCCAGGACGTGGAGGGCGGCCAGCATGCCGGTGTCCGCGTTCCAGAAGTCCCGGAAGTAGTAGTGCGCCGAGTGCTCGCCGCCGAAGATCGCGCCCGTGCGGGCCATCTCCTCCTTGATGAAGGAGTGGCCTACGCGGGTACGGACCGGCGTGCCGCCGTGTTCCCTGACCACTTCCGGGACGGACCATGACGTGATCAGGTTGTGGATGATCATGCCCTTGCCGCCGTTGCGCGCCAGTTCGCGCGCCGCTACCAGCGCCGTGATCGCCGATGGGGAGATGCCCTCGCCGCGCTCGTCCACGACGAAGCAGCGGTCCGCGTCGCCGTCGAAGGCCAGGCCGAGGTCGGCGCCGGTCTCGCGGACCTTCGCCTGGAGGTCGACGAGGTTCTTCGGGTCGAGCGGGTTGGCCTCGTGGTTCGGGAACGTGCCGTCCAGCTCGAAGTACAGGGGGATGAGAGTCAGCGGGAGGGAGGCGAAGACCGTGGGGACCGTGTGGCCGCCCATGCCGTTGCCCGCGTCGACCACGACCTTGAGGGGGCGTATCGAGGACAGGTCGACCAGCGAGAGGAGGTAAGCCGCGTAGTCCCTCAACGTGTCACGCTGCGTGATGGTTCCGGTCCCTGGTGCCAGTGGCACCTGGTGATCCCACCATTCCTCCACCAGTGCGCGGATCTCCCCCAGGCCCGTGTCCTGGCCCACCGGCGCCGCTCCCGCCCGGCACATCTTGATGCCGTTGTACTGCGCGGGGTTGTGCGACGCCGTGAACATCGCGCCCGGCAGACCGAGTTGGCCCGAGGCGAAGTACAGCTGGTCGGTCGAGCACAGGCCGATCTCCGTCACGTTCACCCCGCGCGCCGCCGCCCCGCGCGCGAACGCCCGCGAGAGTCCCGGCGAGGACGGTCGCATGTCGTGCCCGGTGACGATCGCTTCGGCCTGCGTCACCTGCGCGAACGCGGCTCCGAACAGTTCGGCCAGCGACTCGTCCCACTGGTCGGGGACCACTCCGCGCACGTCGTACGCCTTGACGATCTGCGACAGATCAGCAGCCACGGCCAGCCTTCCTGAAGTCCTGTAGGTCGGCACTAAAGCTACCCGTAGGGGGCTCAGGAGGGCCGCCAGAGGGGGAAGAGGTGGGGGAGGTGTGGTTGCGGTTCAGGAGTCCGGGGAGCGCAGGACTCGTAGATGGCCTCGGCGCGCGACCTCCACCGGGTCCGCGGTGCGTGCCCCTCCGCCGGCCTCCGCCGCGCGCTCGTGCGGCCTGGCGGCCTCACGTACGGCATTGGCGAGCGCTTCGAGATCGTCGCCGCTGGGGTGGGACGGGGCCGAGCCGTCGACGAGCCGGAGAACCTCCCAGCCGCGCGGCGCGGTCAGCCGATCCGAGTGCTCGGCGCACAGGTCGTAACAGTGGGGCTCGGCATAGGTAGCGAGCGGGCCGAGGACTGCGGTCGAGTCCGCGTAGACGTACGTCAGTGTCGCGACGGCAGGGCGGCCGCACGCGGTGCGCGAACAGCGACGTACAGGGCTCACGATGTTGGACGGTACCGCACTCTTGACCGGGCCGCGACGACTCTCCCCCACGTCACTCCACCGTGTCGCGGGTCCCCCTGCGCCCCGGCGGCCCCTTGCGTAACTGCTCTGACCTGCGCGGAGACCGGTGGACACGGGCGGTGACCGGACCGTGACCAGTCGCCACTTGGGGCAAATGCCGTCAACCGATGCGAGATCCCCGGTCGCGTACGGGCGTGAAATCGAGCCCAATCTTGGCTGGAATGCTCAATATGCGACATGCCTGCTGCCGCCCCTCCGCCGCGATTCAACCGCCCCAATGAGGGCTACCCTGCGTCAGTGATGGACAGTCCCGTACCTCCCCTCCCCACCGGCCCCGGTCCCCGGCGGCGCGACCGCCACGGGCGTGGCATGCGTGGCCCGGTGGCCCCGCCCCAGGTGCCCCTCTCGACCAGTCGGGCCGCCGCTTTCGGCGACCTCGTACAGGACTCCGTGGAGCGCCTCGAACGGCGGTGGCCGCAGCTCGCCGAGGTCGACTTCCTGGTGCTCGACGTGCCGCCCGCGGGCCGCGGCGGTGGTGGCGACGATTCCGACGCGTGGGCCGCCGAGTCCGTACCGCTCGGCGGGATGATCGCCGCGACGAGCGCCCACCCCGCGCGGATCGTCATCTACCGGCGGCCCGTCGAGATCCGCACCAAGAGCCGGGACGAGCGCGCCATGTTCGTGCACGAGATCATCGTGGAGCAGGTCGCGGAACTGCTCGGTCTGTCACCGGAGTCGGTCGATCCCCGGTACGGAGACGAGCAGGACTGACCCCGGTCGGACGAGAGGCGGCAAAAGGCGTCAGTCGTCCAGGACCGACAGGTCCTGTTCCGCCTCCGGCACCGAAACCATCCCCCGGTCGTCCGGCATCGTCTGCACGGTGAACATCGGGATGCCGTCCTCGGGCAGTTCGAGGGCGCGCGACGCGTGAACCGGGCCGCCCGACTGCGGTTCGACCGTCAGCGCGTACGAGCCCTTGAGCCCGGTCGGCACCGGCGGCTTGTTCACCGCTAGCGTCGTACCCGCCTTGATCTTGTACGTCCTGACGACCGGCTCCCCGCCCCCGCTGCCCGCCGACGCCGTCACCTTGACCTCGGCGGCGGCGCCGGGCGCGGTCAGCGAGAGCACCGACCCCTTCGCCCTGTTGTCGGCCACCGTCGCCCGCTCGCCCACCTGTCCGGTCGCCGGGATGTACGCGACCTCCTGGGCGGCGCCCTCGCCGCGCACCACGCGCAGCGCGGCGACCACCGGCGTCGGTCGGCCCTGCGCGGCCGGGCTCAGCAGCAGTGAACCCGCCTCGCCCTTGGTGACGTCCTTGAGGTCGACGGCCGTGGTCATCCCCGCCTTGACGTGCAGGGTCTCGTGGCCGGCCGGCGTGATCGAGCCGGTCGGGCCCGCCAGCCGCACCTTCAGGTCGGCGTCGTCGTCACCGGGCGCGAACACCACCAGGCGTACCGACGTCGCGTCCGCCGGGATGCCGGGTAGCACAGCGGTGCCGGCCGCCTCCGCCGAGGCGGCCAGCCAGTCGCTGCCCGCCTCCTCGTCCACGGCCTGGACCACGGCGCCGACACGACCGGTGCGGGTGGTGACGTGGACGCTCACGTTCTCGGCGCTGTCGGCGCTCAGCGTCGACAGCAGTACGGGCACGCTGGACCTCGCGGGGACCGTGATGCCCTCCCCCGAATCCGACTCGATCGCGCCGTCCTTGCCGTACAGCTCGATGTCGGCGACGGCGGCGGTGTCGTCCGGGTTCGTGAGGTGTACGTAGTCCTGCCGCTCGTCGGCGGTGCTCGCGCCCGGGAACCAGAAGTTCGTGTCGGGCGCGGTGCAGCTGACGCCGAGTACGCCCCGGCCCTGGCCCGCGGTGACCTTGGTGGTCTGCTGGGCGGCCCAGCCGGGGGCCAGACGGCCTTCGGCGGAGCCCACGAGGGCGGGGGCCTCGGCGGTGTTCGCCTCGGCGGTCACGGGCTTGCCCGGCTCCTTGAGAGCGAGGACCGGCTTCCTCGCGTCCGGCTTGACGGCGTCCTTGTCGGCCTTGTCCTTCTTCTTGTCCTTGCCGCCTTCGTCGGGGGCCGCCAGCGTGGCGTCCGTCGGGACGAGTTCGGCGGAGCCCGCCTTCGCGTCCGCGTCGCCCTTTCCTGCCGGGGTGAACGTCGTGTACACCGTCTCCGCCAGGTCGGACGCACTGGGCGCGGGGCACAGCAGGCTGGAGCGCTCCACCGGCATCCGCCCCGGGGTCCTCACGTCGGCGGCGGCCTCGGTCGTACCGCCGTCGGGCGCGGAGACGACGGCGAACCCGGTGACCGCGGCGAGCGCGGTGGCGGCGGCGATCAGGGAGAGGGTGGTGCGGTTCATCGGTTGTTGCTCCCGTCGGGACGCTGCTCGGGCTCGTTGCCTTCGTCGGCGTAGGGCTGCTGCGGCGGCTGCTGCTGCTGTCCGTAGCCGTACGGGTCGTACTGGCCTTCCTGGTACTGGCCTTCTTGGTACGGGTCAGCCGCCTGGTACTGGCCCTCCTGGTACGGGTCCGGCTGCTGGTACTGCTGGCCGCCGCCGTACTGGCCGGCCTGGTACGGGTCGCCCTGGTACTGCTCGCCGCCGTAACCCTGCTGCTGGTCCTGCGCGTACGGCTGCTGCTGGCCGTACTCGGCGCCCGCGTACGACTGCGCGTCCCACGCGCCATACGGCTGCTGCTGCTCCGGTACGGACGCGTACACGGCGGTCTGGTCCTGCTCCTGGGGAAGCTGAGCGTAGGGGTCCGCGACCACCGGCGGGGCGGGGAGTTCCTCCCCGGCCTCCACGTCCACGTCCGCCTGGGGGGCGTACACCGCTTCCGCCTGCGCCGCCGCGCGCAACCTGCGCGCCCTGCGGCCCTCGCCGGCCACCGGCTGCGCCGGTACGTCGATCTCCTCCTCCGGCAGGTCGTCGTCGACCTCCCGGCGGCGGCCCGGAAGGGCGAGCACCAGCAGGAGCAGGGCGAGACCGGCCTGGGTCCAGATCCACGCGGTGTGGGTGACGGGGACTTCGTACGTGAGGTCGAGCCGGCCGCCGTCGGAGGGCAGTACGAAGCCCTGCGCCCAGCCGTCGACGGTCTTCTTCTCCAGTACGGTCCCGTCGAGCGTGGCCTGCCAGCCCTCGGCCGCCGAGTCCGCGATCCGCAGGATGCGGCCCGCCTCGCCCGCCGGGATCTTGGTGTGCGCCTCGACCGGGCTCGACGCTACGGACAGCGGCTCGCCGCCCTCCTTGCCGGAGACGATCGTGGCCCGCGCGACCTGGCGGTCGACGCGCCACAGGGCGCTGCCGTCGAGCTGGCTCAGCCGGCTCAGGCCGGGCGTCGAGTCCAGTACGCGGCTCATCGCGCGCGGCGCCCCGTCGCGTACGAGGACGTAACGGACGGCGTATCCGCCGAGCTGGTCGGCCTGGTCGGCGCCGGAGCCCGCGACCAGGTTGGAGACGATCTTGTCGAGCTGCGGGCTGCTGCCGCCCGCCTCGGCGAGCTCCCCGTCGCCCAGCCGGGCCCCGGAGCCGCGTACGAGCGTGTACGAGACCTTCGCGGCCGACGTACCGCCCAGAACCAGGGTGCGTGCCTGGTCGCGCGTGCCGCTCTCCTCCGCGACGAACGCCGGCACCTGCACCGGGTCGCGCCGCTCCAGCGGTCCCGCCGCGCCGCCGATCATCCATCCGGCGGCGGCGAGCAGCGGTCCGGCGGCCGCTGCGAAGGCGATCAGTACGGCGACGGGCTGGCGCCAGCCGAAGCTCTGGGTGGCGACGCGTTCGCGTGCGCCGTCCGCGCCGAGCACGGTGGCGCCGATCAGCGCGATGCCGTACACGAGGGTGGCCGGGCCGGCCCAGCCGCCTTCCGAGCTGTTCGCGAATACGGCGAAGAGAAGGGACACGAGCGCCACGACCCACGCCGCGCGGATGGCGAACGTCCGCTCGCCGCGCAGCAGGGCCGCCAGTGCCGTGAGGACGACGCCGATGAGCAGCAGCCCGCCGGCCGCCTTGGGGCCGCCGGGGCTCATGCCGAGCAGGTCGAGTGCGCCGGCCGGGCCCGTACTGAAGTCGAGGCCCGCCTCACGGAAGAAAGCGGAGGGGCTGGTGAGGAGGGAGAGGGACCAGGGGGCCAACATCAGCACGGGAGTGCCGAGGGAGGCGATGAAGCGCAGTCCGTACGCCGTGATGTCGTCGCGCCGCAGCGCCAGTACGCCGATGCCGAGCACCAGGGCGATGGGCCAGATGATCGGCGTAAACGCCATGGCGAAGGTCAGCAGGAGCGCGTACGCCCAGACAGCGCGCCAGCTGGAGCGCGCGCCCCCGGCGCTGCAACCGCTCGCGGCGACGGCGCAGCGTGCGATGAGCGGCAGCAGGACCGCCAGAACGGCCGTCCCGAGCCGGCCGGTCGCGAGGGCGCCGGTGGCGGCGGGCAGGAAGGCGTACGCGACAGCCGCCCAGGCGCGCAGCAGCCGGGACTCGACCAGCGGACGCGAGACGAAGTACGCGGTGAGGCCGGCCAGCGGCACCGAGCAGACCAGCAGCACGGTGAGCGCGAGGCCGGTGGAGCCGAGGAAGACGGCCGACAGGGCGGCGAGGACGGCGAGGTAGGGCGGCGCCGTCTGGCTGCCGCCGGTGCCGATGGGGTGCCAGACATCGGCGTAACGCGACCAGAGGCCGGACACGTCGGCGGGGGCCGGCAGCAGGGCGCCGCCTGCCAGGGATCCGCCGCCGAGGAGGCCGCGGCAGGCGATGAGCGATACGAAGAGGAGCAGGACGAAGAGCATGGGGCCCGGCTTGCGGGCGATCCGCTTGAGCCGCGCGAACTGCTCGATCTCCATGTAGTCGGCGTCGTCGCCGCCCGGGCCAGACTCGACGACTCCATGGCGCGAGCCGGAGGCGGAGTCGGGCTCGGAGCGGGAGCCGAAGCTGCCCGCGACCTGTTCGAAGGTTGCCCGGACGGTCGCGCCGGTGGGTGGGAACAGCGGGCGCAGTTCCCTCGCGTCGATCTGTCCCTTTCCGCGCCGCTTTCTGGCCGCGAGGATCTTGCCGGGGCGCAGCAGGGTGCCCATCAGGCCGGTGACTTCGTCGACCGCCTGTCCCGGGACCTTGCCGAGGAGGTAGGCGAGCGTGCGGAGCAGGGTGCCGAGTACTAGGCGCAGCATGACGTACGGGAGGGCGGCGCCGCGCGCGTTCACGAGCATCGCGTAGACGGCGCCCGCCTTGTCGACGCGGTGCGGGTTGGCGACCGAGCGCCCGGCGCAGTCGATGGGCCTGCGCTCGCGGGCGGACGCCTCGGCGTGCCGCAGGATGGCGTCGGGGGCGACGAGGACGCGGTGGCCGGCGGCGTGGGCGCGCCAGCACAGGTCGACGTCGTCGCGCATGAGCGGCAGCCGGCGGTCGAAACCGCCGAGCTCTTCCCAGACGTCGCGGCGGATGAGCATGCCGGCGGTCGACACGGAGAGTACGGACCGGACCTGGTCGTGCTGGCCCTGGTCCTGCTCGCGGCGGTCGAGGCCGGTCCAGCGGCGGCCGCTGTTGGCGATGGAGACGCCGACTTCGAGGAGCTGCTTCCTGTCGTACCAGCCGCGGAGCTTGGGGCCGATGATCGCGGCGTGCTCGTCGGAGTCGGCTACGCGCAGGAGTTCGGCGAGCGCGTCGGGCTCGGGCGCGCAGTCGTCGTGCAGCAGCCACAGCCACTGCACCGGTTCGCCGTGCGGGAGTTCGGGCATGTCGTACGCGTCGTCGCGCCACGACCTGCTCACCGGGTCCCAGCCGCTGGGGCGCTTCAGGTAGGGCAGTTCCTCGGGTGTGAGGACCTGGGCGGTACGGACCGCCTCGTCGACGGCGGTACCGAAGCCGGAGCGGCGTGCGAGGTGCAGCACGCGTTCGGCGCCGATCGCTTCGGTGACGAGTTCCGCGGAGTCGTCGGCGCTGCCGGTGTCGGCGGCGACGACGTTCTGTACGGGGCGTTCCTGGCCCAGGAGCCCGGCGAGCGCGTCGGGCAGCCAGCGCGCGCCGTCGTGGGAGACGAGCACGGCGGTGACGACATGCCGGGGGAACTCGGGAGCGGCCGCCGCGTACGGCGCCGACGTTTGGCTGTGCACGGACATCGGGGTACGGGCCCTCCGGCCGGGGTCCGGGGGTCGTCCCCCGGAAGGCTGCTGTCTGACTGCGTGGACGCGCGCGACCCTTCGGGGTTTTGATGCGTCTCGGACAGCGCCCCACACTAACGGCTGGGCAACACAACGGTCCGCCGCCTGCGGCCTGGGGCCGGGCGACGGACCGGTTGATACCTGCACGCTTGTGCTATTTGGCCAATTGGTCATTTGGCGTGCGACGGGCGTGCGACTGGGTGGGCCAGTCAGGTGCGGTGGTCGGTGGTCAGACCGCGGCTTTTTTCAGTCGTCGGCGTTCACGCTCGGACAGACCGCCCCAGATGCCGAATCGTTCGTCGTTGGAGAGTGCGTACTCAAGGCATTCGGAGCGGACTTCACAGGCGAGACAGACCTTCTTGGCCTCGCGGGTGGAACCGCCCTTCTCGGGAAAGAAGGACTCGGGGTCGGTCTGGGCGCACAGAGCGCGCTCCTGCCAGCCGATTTCCTCGTCCGCGTCCTCGACCAGCAGTTGCTGGAACAGCTCGGTCATGTGCGCCCCTCGTCTGTCTTTGCTTCCCCGTGATGTAGTCGTTGCCGTTTTCGGCCGAACGACACGAGTGAAATTACAAGTGTGCGGATCCGGGGCAGTCAAGCCGAGATCTGCTATTGAGCCGGTTATTCACTCTGCGGAACCAAAGCTATGCGGAAAGTGTTCAAATCGGCAAAAACAGCGACACATGCCACCGGCTCATCCGCGCCCCTCATCAGAGTGAGATGCAGCGGGGTTTGATCTTGTTCCAGTTGATCCGCGGAAGCGATCCGGATCACAGTCCGGTCGCGACGCCTCAACGACGTTTGCTTGCGCGGTTGATGCGGCACCTCTCCGGGGAGTCGGCTGCACAAACCTTTCTCCGCATCCATTAACCGGATGAGGTGAAACATTACGCCCAAAACGGTCACGAGGTTGACAGGGAGTGAGCAAGCAGGTCTCCTTGAACACATGCCAGTGACCGCAGTGCTTCCCCGGACCCACACCCGTGGGTTCCGTTGCGCTGTCCAGGCTCGCTGTTGCCGTTGCTGTTGTTCCAGCTGTTGAAGCCGCCGCGCTCCAGCTGACTCTCTGTAGCTTTTCGCTACGCCTTTCTTGTTTTGCGTCTCTCGCCTTGCGACACCCCGA
This sequence comes from Streptomyces sp. NPDC002994, assembly GCF_040611155.1. Lineage (NCBI taxonomy): Bacteria > Bacillati > Actinomycetota > Actinomycetes > Kitasatosporales > Streptomycetaceae > Streptomyces > Streptomyces sp. NPDC002994. The sequence goes on along the minus strand of NZ_JBEXNQ010000015.1, from coordinate 187,714 downwards.
CACTCATGCCGAGGAACCCCCGCATCATGAACAGCAGCGACAGCGACCTCCAGATCGCCGGCGACATCCTCGCCGTCCAGCACCTCCTTCAGCCCGCCCGTGAGCACCCGGCCACCGTCGCCGAGTTCGCCGGCCTCGCCCGCTCCATCGCCGCCGACCGCGCGCAGTGGGAGCACCTCGTCTCGTACGACGCCACCAGCCGCTGGTACCACCGGCTGCGTACCGGACCCGGATATGAGGTCTGGCTGCTCAGCTGGGTGCCCGGTCAGGGCAGCGGCATGCATGACCACGGGCACTCGTCGGGCGTACTGACCGTGCTCGACGGCGAGTTGACCGAGCGTGCGGGGCGTGTGCAGCGGGCGCTGGGGGCGGGGTCGCAGCGGGTGTTCGCGCCCGGGTACGTCCACGAGGTCGTCAACGACGCGCTGGAGCCGGCGGTCAGCCTGCACGTCTACTTCCCCGGGCTCACTGAGATGCCGATGCACTCGGAGCAGTCGGAGCAGTCCGAGCAGTCGGTGTATGCGGTGCGGGCGGCTCAGTGCTCCCCGGCTGTCCAGTCCCAGGATGTCGTACCGGCCTGACAGACTGCTGTGCATGCGCATTGTGGTTCTGGCAGGCGGTATTGGTGGCGCTCGCTTCCTCCGCGGCCTCAAGTCGGCCGCGCCTGACGCGGACATCGCCGTCATCGGCAACACCGGTGACGACATCTATCTGTTCGGGCTCAAGGTCTGCCCCGACCTCGACACCGTGATGTACACCCTCGGCGGTGGCATCAACGAGGAGCAAGGCTGGGGGCGTGCGGACGAGACCTTCCAGCTGAAGGGGGAGTTGGCGGCGTACGGCGTGGGGCCGGAGTGGTTCGGGCTCGGCGACCGTGACTTCGCTACGCACATCGTCCGTACGCAGATGCTCGGCGCGGGTTATCCGCTGAGCGCGGTGACGGAAGCGCTGTGCGAGCGGTGGCAGCCGGGGGTGCGGCTGCTGCCGATGTCCGACGACCGTATCGAGACGCATGTCGCTGTTGATGTCGGCGGGGAACGGAAGGCCATTCACTTCCAGGAGTACTGGGTGAAGCTGCGTGCGTCCGTGGACGCGCAGGCCGTTGTGCCGGTGGGGGCGGAGCAGGCGAAGCCGGCGCCGGGCGTTCTGGAGGCCATTGGTTCGGCCGACGTGATTCTCTTTCCGCCGTCGAATCCGGTGGTGAGCGTGGGGACCATCCTTGCCGTGCCCGGCATTCGCGAGGCGATCGCCGATGCGGGGGTTCCCGTGGTCGGGCTTTCGCCGATCGTGGGCGACGCGCCTGTGCGGGGCATGGCCGACAAGATGCTGGCCGCGGTGGGTGTCGAGTCGACCGCCGCCGCTGTGGCCCGGCATTACGGGTCCGGGCTGCTCGACGGGTGGCTCGTCGACACCGTCGACGCGGGTGTGGTGGAAGAGGTGGAGAGCGCGGGGATCCGGTGCCGGGCCGTTCCGCTGATGATGACCGACGTCGAGGCCACGGCGACGATGGCCCGGGAGGCGCTGGTCCTCGCCGAGGAGGTACGGGCGTGAGGGGGGCGGGGTCTGGGCCGGGCGTCCCCTCAACTCCGTCCTATCGGGTGTGGGCGCTGGGTGGGATGCCGGAGGTTCGGGCCGGGGACGACCTCGCCAAGCTGATCGCGGCCACTGGGCCCGGGCTCGTCGACGGGGACATCCTGCTGGTCACTTCGAAGATCGTCAGCAAGGCGGAGGGCCGCGTCATGAAAGCGGCCGACCGCGAGGCGGCCATCGACGCGGAGACGATACGGGTGGTCGCGCGGCGCGGCACCCTTCGTATCGTCGAGAACCGGCAGGGGCTCGTGATGGCCGCGGCCGGGGTCGACGCGTCCAACACCGCGGCCGGGACCGTGCTGTTGCTGCCGGAGGACCCGGATGCTTCGGCCCGGGCCATCCGGGAGGGCTTGCGGGATGCGCTGGGCGTGGACGTGGGGGTCGTCGTCACGGACACCTTTGGGCGGCCTTGGCGCAACGGGCTGACGGATGTCGCTATCGGGGCGGCTGGGGTGCGGGTCCTCGATGATCTGCGGGGCGGGAGCGATGCGTACGGCAATCCGCTGAGTGTCACTGTCGTCGCTGTCGGGGATGAACTGGCGGCGGCCGGTGATCTCGTGAAGGGGAAGGCGGAGGGGCTGCCCGTCGCGGTGGTGCGGGGGCTTTCGCGTGTCGTGGGTGGGGGTGCGGGTGCGGGTGGCGGTGCGGGTGGTGGTGCGGGTGGCGCTGATGCGGAGGATGTCGGCGGGCGGGCGCTGGTCCGGTCGGCGGCCGACGACATGTTCCGGCTCGGGACGTCGGAGGCTGTGCGGGAAGCGGTGACGTTGCGGCGTACCGTGCGGGACTTCACGGCCGAGCCGGTGGATCCGGCGGCGGTACGGCGCGCGGTCGCGGCGGCGGTCACGGCGCCCGCGCCGCACCATACGACGCCTTGGCGCTTCGTGCTGGTCGAGTCGGAGGGGGCGCGGGTCGCTCTGCTCGATGCGATGCGGGACGCGTGGGTCGCGGATCTGCGGGCCGACGGGAAGTCGGAGGAGTCCATCGCGAAGCGCGTGCGGCGGGGGGATGTGCTGCGGCGGGCTCCGTATCTGGTGGTGCCGTGCCTGGTGATGGACGGCTCGCATGTGTACGGCGACGCTCGGCGGGATGCGGCGGAGCGGGAGATGTTCGTGGTCGCGGCGGGCGCGGGTGTGCAGAACTTTCTGGTGGCGCTGGCGGGTGAGCGGCTGGGGTCGGCGTGGGTTTCGTCGACGATGTTCTGCCGTGAGGTGGTGCGGGATGTGCTGGCGCTGCCGGAGGGGTGGGACCCGATGGGGGCGGTCGCGGTGGGCCACGCGGCGACCCCGCCGAAGGAACGGCCGGCGCGGGACGCTGAGGCGTTCGTGGAGGTGCGCTGACGTTGGCCGCGGTGGGGCGCAGCCCCTCTGCGCCGGGGCGTTGGGTCGGTGCCGCGCCGGGC
>NZ_JBEXNQ010000015.1:0-184627 GCF_040611155.1 Streptomyces sp. NPDC002994 | reverse complement strand
GCCGTCTCCTCGGACGCCGAACGTTCGGGCACTCGATTTGTTCGGGCCCGTTGCATTCGACGCCCTGCGGGGAGCGACCCGACACGTCCCCTCCTGCCACCGCGACACGCGAAGCGGGGCGGGGCGCACGCCCCCTCTGTGCTGGGGCGTTGGGGTCGGTGCCGCGCCGGGCCGTCTCCTCGGACGCCGAACGTTCGGGCACTCGATTTGTTCGGGCCCGTTGCATTCGACGCCCTGCGGGGAGCGACCCGACACGTCCCCTCCTGGCACCGCGGCACGCGAAGCGGGGCGCACGCCCCGCTCAACGCCGGGGGCATCTGAAACGACCGCGGGGCCGCAGGCGGCGGTGGGCGACTGGCCACTGGAAGGCTGCGCCTCTCAGCGGGCCGGGTGGGAAAGCGCGGCGCGCAGCGCCGAGGAGTGGCCACCGGGGCGCAGGCGCCGACGCCAAGGGAAAGCTGTGCCTCTCGACGCACCGGGCGGCAGGGGTTGGTGGTGGGTGCCAGGGGTTACAGGGCGGCTATGTTGCGCGGGGTCATTCGGGGGGCGCGGCGGGGTGGGGTTTGGCCTGAGAGGAGGATCAGGCGGGCCACTCGGTGGCGCTGGCCCGCGTACGGGGCCAGGAGTTCGAGCATGGCCGCGTCGTCCGCGTTGCGGTTGCCTGCCAGGGCGTACCCGACCGTGCTGGGGAGATGGTAGTCGCCTACCGACACCGCGTCGGGGGCTCCGTTGCTGCGCTGGAGGGTTTCCGCCGCCGTCCAGGGGCCGATGCCCGGGATCAGTTGCAGGCGGGCCGAGGCGTCGTCGAGGGACATCTTGGACGCTTCCTCCAGGCGTCTCGCCACCCGTACCGCCCGCAGGATCGTCGCCGAGCGCTTGCTGTCGACGCCCGCGCGGTGCCACTCCCAGGACGGGATGAGGGACCAGGTTCGGGCGGAAGGCATGACGTGCATACGGCCGTCCACCGGGCCCGGGGCCGGTTCGCCGTACTTGCGGAGCAGCAGGCGCCACGCCCGGTACGCCTCGTCCGTCGTGACCTTCTGCTCCAGGATGGAGGGAATGAGGGATTCCAGGACCAGGCCGGTGCGGCCCAGCCGCAGGCCGGGGCGGCGGCGCCATGTCTCGGCGACGATGCGGTGTCGCGGCACGAAGGTGGACGGGTCGTCCAAGGAGCCCAGGAGGGGCGGGAGTTGGGTCAGGAGCCAGTCGGCGCCCTCGCCCCAGGCCTTGGCCTCCACCGCGCCGTCGCGTGCCGCTATCCGCAGGGTGCCCGGGCCCGCCGGCGTGCGGCACGTACGCCAGAAGGCGCCGTCGGGGGTCGTACGGAAAGAGGGGTCCGCCGGGCCGCGGCGGAGTGGGCCGAGTACCAGGGCGAGGTCCAGCGGTCCCGGGGGTGTCCAGGTCCGGGTGCGCGCGACCGTCTCGCCGTCGGCAGGTGTGGGTGCGCTCTGGTGCGGGACCGTCGGCGGCGTCGCCGTGTCGCCGCCCCGCACCGGGGTGCGGGTGACGGGGCGGGGCGCGAAGCGGCCTGACACGGGTGCGGTCCTTGGTGGGGCGGTGGTGGGAGCTGCTGGGGTCGAGCCTACGGGGTGCCGCCCCTGGCCGACGCGCGTCCGCGCGGTTACTGGTCCGACGAGAAGCGGAGCGCGGCGTCGGGGAGCGATGCGCCGCACCACACCCGTACGCCCTCGCGCAGCTCGTTGTCCGCCCCCACCGTCGCGCCGTCCCCGATCACCGCGCCGGACACGACCGTACGCGCGCCGATCCTGGCGCCCGCGCCGATGAGGGAGTCGGTGATCACTGCGCCCGCCCCGATCACGCAGTCGGGGAGGAGTGCGCTGCCGTCGATGCGGGCGCCCTCGCCGACGACCGCGCCCTCGCCCACCACCGTGCCGCCGGTCAGCTTCGCGTCGCCGGCTACGGACGCCGTCGGCAGGACCAGGCGGTCGCCGCAGCGGCCCGGTACCGCCGGGGACGGGGCCCGGCCCAGGACCAGGTCGGCCGAGCCACGGACGAAGGCCTGCGGGGTGCCGAGGTCCAGCCAGTACGTCGAGTCGACCATGCCCTGGAGGTGCGCTCCCGAGGACAGGAGGTCGGGGAAGGTCTCGCGTTCCACCGAGACGGGGCGGCCTGCGGGGATCGTGTCTATGACCGAGCGGCGGAAGACGTACGCCCCCGCGTTGATCTGGTCGGTGACGATTTCTTCGGGCGTCTGGGGTTTTTCGAGGAATGCCGTTACCCGGCCCGTGGGGTCGGTGGGGACGAGACCGAAGGCTCTGGGGTCCTCGACGCGGGTGAGGTGGAGGGATACGTCCGCGCCGGATGCGGTGTGAGTGGAGACCAGGGCGCCGATGTCCAGGCCGGTGAGGATGTCGCCGTTGAAGATGAGGACCGGGTCGTCGGGCGACGAGTGGAGGCGTGACGCCACGTTGCGGATCGCGCCGCCGGTGCCGAGGGGCTCTTGCTCGGTTACGTACTCCAGGTGAAGGCCGAGTGTGGAGCCGTCGCCGAAGTAGGGCTCGAAGACTTCGGCGAGGTACGACGTCGCGAGCACGATGTGCTCGACTCCGGCCGCCCGCGCGCGGGCCAGCTGATGGGTCAGGAAGGGGACGCCTGCCGCCGGGACCATCGGCTTCGGTGTGTGAACGGTGAGCGGGCGCAGCCGGGTGCCCTTGCCGCCGACCAGGAGGATCGCTTCAGTCACCTTGTCGTCTCTGCTTCCTGCTGGGGCCGGCCGGGTACGGGCAGGCCAGTGTATGCAGACCGTTCGATACGCCCCGGCCCGCCCGTCAGCGGCCCTGAAGGCGGGCCGAGGCGTCCCGGGCCTCGTCGAGCTTGTTGTAGAGGCGGCCTCCCGGGCAGTCGGTGGTTACTCCGTCCCGGTGTCCGGAAATGACTTTGAGCTTGGCGATGGTGCCCTTCTTGTACCGGTTGCCGCCCCCGGACTTGAGCGTTGTCGTGGCGCGCGGGTTCGCGCCGTACAGGCCGAGCTTCCAGGCGGTGAGGCGGGCAACAGCGTTGACCACGACGGCGGGTGGGTTGGCCTTGCTGTAGGTTCCGAGGACGGCGATGCCCGTGCTGTTGCTGTTGAAACCGAGAGTGTGCGCCCCCAGGACGGGTTTTGCCACACCCCCTGCCCGGCCTTCGTAGATGTTTCCGCACTTGTCGACGGCGAAGTTGTAGCCGAAGTCGCGCCAGCCACTGCTCTTGACGTGGTAGCGGTAGATACTGCGCAGGACTGAGTCGGCCTGCGAGCAGCTGTAGTTGTTCCCGGTCGCGCTGTGGTGCACGAAGGCCGCCTTGACGCGGCGCGTGTAGGCAAAGTCGCGCTCGCGCAGCTGCTCGTTCGCGCCCCATCCCTTGCGCGTGACGATGCGCGGGCGCGGCCCGATGCGGGGCTTTCCGCCGCCGAGGACGAAGGTCTGCTCCTCCGTCTCCGCCTTGCTGAGGGCCGGGACTTCGGTGGCGCCGAGCGGTGCGAGATCGGCGTTGACGGCCGAGGCCGCGGCGTCCTCCGCGGTCATGACCGTGGTCCGGGGGTCGTCCGCGTCGTCTTCGGTGGCGGTCTGGGCCGCGGTGTCGTCGGCGTTGCTGTCGGCGGCGTCGCCGGCCGCGTCGGCTTCGGTGGCTTCGGTGGCTTCGGTGGTTTCGTTGGCGGTTGTCGTCGTGCCCGCAGGGGGGTCGTCGCCCGGGTCCACCAGTTCGAGGCGCAGTCCGGACGGGAGCGGGGTGGCGCCGCGAGGAGTCGCGGCGCCCTCGGGCCGTACCCGTACCTCTACGCCGTCGCTGTCACCCACCCACAGGGGCGCGGTCGAGCCGCGCACCTTCCCCGTCTCGCGCTCCGCCGTACCGGGGTCGGCGGCGTGCTCGTGGTTGTGCGTCTCCAGGTACTGCCAGCCGGTCCAGGCGCCCGTCCCGGTGGCGCGGGTACGGACCTGGACCGTGCCGTGGAGTTCGGCTTCGACGTCGTCCCAGACCACCCCGACCAGCGAGAACGGTCTGGTGTCGCGCTCCGGCAGGCCCTGTGGCGCGGTGCCCGCGGCCCGGTCGGTCCCGGGAACGTCGTGTGGTGGGAGTGGCGCGAGTGGCAGCGATTGGGTGAAGCCCGGTGGCGCCGTACTCGTAGGGGCAGCGGGAGCCGGGGCGGCGTTGGCAGCGGTGGGCAGGACCAGAGCGGCGGTGCACGCGACTCCGATCGCGGAAGCAAGGAATGCACGCATGCAGTAGATCTTGGGCATAAGTGGATAAATATGTCCATTGGGGAATTGACGGGGCGTCGGCCGAACCGGTGTACGGGCGGCCCTCCCGAGCCCGGGCCGCACGGCCTCCGCGCGAAGGCACCGGCGTACTCTTGCGCGGGTGAACGCCACCGATCGCACCCCCGCCGACCTGCTGCGATCCGCGCTCGCCGCGGACCCCGCCCAGCCCCTGGTCACCTTCTACGACGACGCCACCGGCGAGCGCGTAGAACTGTCCGTCGCCACCTTCGCCAATTGGGTGGCGAAGACCGCCAACCTGCTCCAGGGCGACCTCGCCGCCGCACCCGGCGACCGACTCGCGCTGCTGCTGCCCGCGCACTGGCAGACCGCCGTCTGGCTGCTCGCCTGTTCGTCCGTCGGTGTGGTCGCGGAGGTGGGCGGGGACCCGGCCGGCGCCGACCTGGTGGTCAGCGGACCCGACACGCTGGAGGAGGCGCGGGCCTGCGGCGGGGAGCGCGTGGCGCTCGCCCTGCGGCCGCTGGGCGGCCGCTTCCCGCAGCCGCCCGCCGGATTCGCGGACTACGCCGTCGAGGTGCCGGGGCAGGGCGACCGTTTCGCGCCGTACGCCCCCGTCGACCCGGACGAGCCCGCGCTGCGGGTCGGCGGTACGGAGCTCACGGGCGCCCAGCTGGTCGAGCGGGCTCGCGCGGACGCGGCGAGTCTCGGGCTCGGATCCGGGGCGCGGCTGCTGTCGGGGCTGGAGTACGACACGTGGGAGGGGCTGTCCTCGGGACTGTTCGCGCCGCTCGCCGTCGGCGGTTCCGTGGTGCTGTGCCGGAATCTCGGTCAGCTCTCCGAAGAGGGCCTCACCAAGCGGATCGAGAACGAGCGGGTCACCAACACGGCGGTACTACAAGCGCCCTGAGGGCCACCCGTCCGGCCCACCGGCTGCCGAGCCCTCCCCCCGCAGCGCCAACTCCGGTAGATGATCGACGGTACGCACCGCACAACCAAGCGCGAGGTTCAGCCGTCTACCCCTGCGACCGGCGGCCACAGCGCGCCGCCGACTCCGTAAGGATGGACGCAGACGTGACCGACAGTGCTGGCACGCCCTCCGGACCGGACACCCCGACCACGGAAGGTGCGGACGAGGACCTGAGCGCGGGTGCGGGTGCTGGTGCGGGTGCTGGGGCAGAGGGCGACGCCAACGGACATCCGCGCTGGCTTCGTTGGACCGCCCTCGGCGCCTCCTTCGTTCTCCTCCTCGCGGCCGGCGTCGGCTGGTGGCTCTACCGGAAGCTCGACGGCAACATCACCACGGACACCAACGCCGCCGCCGAGCTGGAGGCGTACGAGAAAGAACGCCCCACGCCCATCGCGCTGGACGCCCAGAACATCCTGCTCATCGGGTCCGACACGCGCTCCGGCAAGGGCAACAGCAAGTACGGGCCCGACCAGGGCACCCAGCGCTCCGACACGACGATCCTGCTGCACCTGGCCGGGGACCGTAAGAGCGCGACAGCCGTCTCGCTGCCGCGCGACCTGATGGTGGACATCCCCAGCTGCCGGAAGGCCGACGGCACGCGCACGAAGAAGCAATCCACCCAGTTCAACTCGGCGTTCGAGCTCGGCGGCACGGCGTGCACCATCCGTACGGTCGAGCGGCTCACCGGCGTCCGGGTGAACCACCACATGGTCATCGACTTCGCGGGCTTCAAGGGGATGGTCGACGCGGTGAACGGCGTCGAGATCTGCCTCAAGGAGCCGATCGACGACGAGGACGCCCTGCTCCGGCTGGACAAGGGCCGCCAGAAGCTGAACGGCGAGCAGGCCCTCGGCTTCGTACGGGCCCGCAAGACCATCGGCGACGGCAGCGACACCGAACGCATGGAACGCCAGCAGCGGTTCCTCGGCGCGCTGGTGAACAAGGTGCAGAGCAACGGCGTACTGCTCAATCCGACCAGGCTCTACCCGGTGCTGGACGCGGCGACGAAGTCCCTCACGACCGATCCCGGGCTCGACTCGCTCAAGGACCTGTACAACCTGGTGCGCGGCATGCGGGACATCCCCACCGAACAGGTGCAGTTCATGACGGTGCCCCGTCAGCCGTACGCTCAGGACCCGAACCGCGATGAGCTCGTGGAGCCGGACGCGAGCCGTCTGTTCAAGCAGCTGCGCGAGGACGCGCCCGTTTCGGTCGTGCCAGCGGGCTCCGAGAAGCCGGATAAGAACGACAAATCCCCGGCAGATGAGAAGCCGGACGACTCGGGGTCGGCGAGCCCGAATCCGACGCCGACTTTCACCGGCAGCAATGCCGCCACCGACGAGTGCGAGTAAAGCGATAGCCAAAGCCTGACCGGCAACAGAACGGATTGGGCGTATTGCCCAGTTGTAAGGCCAGTGGAATTTGTCACGGACGTCGCCCCACGCTGAACTGGGCAGATAGTGTGACGCGATCCGGTGCTTCCGGCCCTGAGGTCGCACTGCTGGAACGAACGCCAGAGGGCCTGGGGGAGGCGCCTCATGTGGCACCCGACGGAGGACTCAAGCAACCGTGGATGCGCAAAACCGTGGGCGGGCGGACGAAATCGACCCCGCAGACCAGTGGGTTCTCAACCCGGACACCGGTCATTACGAATTGCGACTGGACCAATCCGCTGGGCGATCGCCTGCGGCGGCCCCGCCCCGGAGAGCTGCGTCGAGAACGAACACCCGTGAGCGGACCGCAGGCCCCCGGCGCGAAGTCCCCGTCCAGCGCAGCCGACGGGCCTCGAACGGCACCCGGGGCGCGGGCGGCTCGCGCGATTCCGGCGGCGACGGCGGCGCGCCGCAGGCCGGCCGTCGAAAGCGCAAGGCGAAGAAGTCCGGCAAGAAGAAGGCGCTGCTGTGGACCGGCGGCGTCATGGGCTTCGTACTCGTCGGCGTATCGGTCGGCGCGTACCTCGTGTACGACCGCCTCAACGGCAACATCGACTCGGTGGACGTCGGTGACGCGGCCAACGGCGCCTCGACGGACGGGCCGATGAACATCCTGATCATCGGCACCGACAAGCGCACCGGCGCGGGCAACGAAGGCTACGGGGACAAGAAGAACTCGACCGGCCACGCCGACACGACCTTCCTCTTCCATGTCTCGGCAGACCGTACGAACGCGACCGCCCTGAGCATCCCCCGCGACCTGAAGACCGACATCCCCGACTGCCCCACCAAGCATGCGGACGGCACGGAGACGGTCATCCCGGGGACGCCGTTCACGAGGTTCAACGAGAGCTTCGGCGTGAACGGCCGGGATCCGGGCTGCACCATGCGTACGGTCCAGAAGATCACCGGTCTCCCGATCAACCACTTCATGATGGCCGACTTCAACGCGGTCAAGACGCTGACCACCGCGATCGGCGGCGTGGACGTCTGTCTGACCGAGCCCATCAAGGACAGCAAGTACTCCCAGCTCAACCTGTCGGAGGGGAACCACAGGATCCAGGGCGAGGACGCGCTCGCGTTCGTCAGGAACCGGCACGGCCTCGGCAACGAGAGCGACCTCGACCGGATCAAGATGCAGCAGCAGTTCATCGCCTCGATGATCCGCAAGATGAAGGAAGACACCCTCGGCAATCCGAAGAAGATGTTCGACCTCGCGGACGCGGCCACCAAGGCGCTGACGGTGAACAAGGAAATCAGTGACGTTCCGAAACTGAAGGCCCTCGCCGAGGAGCTCGGCCGGATCAACATCAAGAACATCGCCTTCACGACGATCCCCGTGGTCGACAACCCTGCCGAGACGGTCAAGGCGACCGTCGTTCTGCACCCGACCGAGGCCCAGCCGGTCTTCAACGCCCTGCAGAATGACGTCTCCTTCACCGACGTGAAGAAGAAGAAAAAGGCCGCCAAGAGCAAGCAGGCCGCACTGCTCAAGGGCCCGCGGGCCGAAGCCTCCGAGGTTCGTGTCGACGTCTACAACGGCAGTGACACCGCCGGGGCCGCGCAGAACACCCTCAGGTGGCTCCAGCTCGAGCAGGGCGTGCTCAAGTCCACGAACAAGAGCAATGCCCCGGAGAAGATCGCTAAGACTAGTCTTGAGTACGCACCGAACCAGGCCGACCAGGCGCGCAAGCTCGCGGACCTGATGGGCCTGCCCGCCGCGGCGCTCAAGAAGGGCAGCGCGGACGCAGGGGAGATGGAGCCGATGGTGCTGACTCTCGGCGCCGACTTCAAGGGCGAAGGGGTGCCCATCAGCGGTCCGGTGAAGGCGCCCGAGGTGGACAAGGTTCAAGCAGACCAGAAGATCTGCGCCAAGTGAAACCGGGTCACCGGATTATGCGGCGCGCCTGAACAACAGGGGGGCCAGGGGTGGGACAGAACACCGTGCGTGGGGCGCGGACGCGGGGAGGCGTCCGAGCCGCCGACGGAAGAGGCTGGGACGACAGCCTGCACGAGGGCGGGCCGGAGGGTGCCGGGGACAGGGACGGTACGCCGCCGACCCCCGCGAACCAGACCTCCGACGGCACCGGGCCGCCCCGGCGGCGCGGCGGCCCGCACCGGCGCGGCAGACGCGGTAAGCGGCGGGTACTGCGCTGGGTCGCCTCCGTGCTGTCCCTGCTGATACTCGGCACGGCCGGCGCCGGATACCTCTATTACCGCCACCTCAACGGCAACCTGAAGAAGGAAGAACTCAACCTCGGCGACAAGCCGATGGTCGATCACAAGGTCAACGCAGCGGGCCAGACCCCGCTCAACATTCTGCTCATCGGCTCCGACGCGCGTAACTCCGACGCGAACAAGCGGCTCGGGGGCGCCAAGAAGACCTTCGACGGCCCGCCGCTCGCCGACGTACAGATGCTGCTCCACGTCTCCGCCGACCGCAGCAACATTTCGGTGATCAGCATGCCGCGCGACACGTTGCTGAAGATGCCCAAGTGCACGGACCCGGAAACCGGCGAGGTCTACCCGGCGACGACGAATCTGCGCATGACCAACGCGAGTCTCCAACGCGGCGGTCCGGGCTGCACGGTCGCGACCTGGTACCAGCTGACCGGCATCACCATCGACCACTTCATGATGATCGACTTCTCGGGTGTCGTCTCCATGGCGGATGCCATCGGCGGCGTCCCCGTCTGCGTCACGGACAACGTCCGCTCGCGCAACAGCAAGGGCGAGGGCTCGGGTCTGGAGCTCGAGAAGGGCGAGACGTACATCAAGGGCGAGCAGGCCCTCCAGTGGCTTCGCACCCGCTACGGCTTCGAGGACGGCACCGACCTCGCCCGCACGCACGCCCAGCACATGTACATGAATTCGATGGTCCGCGAGCTGAAGAAGAACACCAAGCTCAGCGACCCGAACAAGCTGCGCAAGTTGGCCGAGGCCGCCACCCGGGCGCTCACCGTCGACGACCGGCTCGACACCGTCAAGAAGCTGTACGACCTCGGCGAGGAACTCAAGAAGGTCCCGACGGCCCGGATCACCATGACCACCATGCCGTCGGTGCCCTCGGCGGACAACAACCGGGTCCTCCCCAAGCCGGGCGAGGCCGAACTGCTCTTCAAGATGGTCCGCGAGGACACGCCGCTGGACGGGAAGGCCTCGAAGAAGCAGAAGCCGAAAGCCTCGAAGGATCCGGCAGCGCCGGACGCGGAGATCGGCGTGATGGTGCGGAACGGCACCTACACGGACGCCCTCGGAGCGGCGACGGGACGCGCGACCGAGGTCGCCGACGTACTCGCGGAGAAGGGCTTCACCCAGGCCAAGGCTGACCCTCAGCGCGATCCACAGGAGCGCACTACGGTCTACTTCCCGAGTGTCGACCTGGAGGGTGACGCCCAGGCGGTTGCCAAGTCGCTCGGCCTGCCGCTCAGTTCGGCGAAGAGGTCTACCGATGTCTCGGGCGTCACTCTTGTCGTGGGCGCGGACTGGCGGACCGGCAGCACGTACCCCAAGTCCGCGGCGAAGGACGACGACAAGGACAAGGACGAGGCCCTCAAGTCCGCCCGCGCCCTGAATGGTGACGACGCCAATGCCTGCATGGAGGTGCAGCCCGGCTTCACCTGGTCCGACTGAGTCGCCGAGACCACCACAAGTGCTGCCGACCCGTGGTCGGCAGCAATTCGGTCGTCAGACCGTCGTGGTACGGACCGCCGGGCGGCGGCTCGCGATGACCTTCTTCGCGAGCGAGCGCGGGCTGGTCAGGAAGCCGAAGCCCCACGACATGTGCATGGTGGCCAGGGCGACGGGGATCTGCGCCCGGGCCTTCAGCGACAGACCCTTGCCCGCCGGGACCGAACCCGCCACGATCGCGGCCAGGTACCCGGCCGGGATCACGAAGCCCCACGGCGTGAGCGCCGCGCCGACGACGATGCCCGCCGCGATCGCGCAGACGGCGGTCGGCGGTGCGAGGTAGCGGAGGTTGATGGAGCCCGCGTGGTAGCGGGCGACTACGTGGCGCCAGCGGCCGTAGTCCTTGTACTGCTTGGCCAGGGCCTTGACGGAGGGCCTCGGGCGGTACTGGACCTTGAGCTCGGGCGAGAACCAGATCAGGCCGCCCGCCTCGCGGATCCGGAAGTTCAGCTCCCAGTCCTGGGCGCGGATGAACTCCTCGTTGTAGCCACCCTGCTGTTCGAGGGCCTCGCGGCGGAAGACACCCAGGTACACGGTCTCCGCCGGCGCAGCCTCGCCACCCGTGTGGAACGCCGCGTTGCCGACGCCGATCTTGGAGGTCATCGCGGCCGCGACCGCGTCCTCCCAGGCGTTCTCGCCCTCGGCGTGCATGATGCCGCCGACGTTCTGCGCGCCCGTCTCCTCCAGGAGGCGGACGGCGGTCGCGATGTAGTTCGGAGAGAGCATCCCGTGGCCGTCGACCCGCACCACGATGGGGTGCCGGGAGGCCTTGATGGCCGCGTTCAGCGCTGCGGGGGTACGGCCCGTGGGGTTCGGGACGGTGTGGATACGAGGGTCTTCCCGTACCAGCTCGGCGGCGATCTCCTCGGTCCGGTCCGAAGACGGGCCGATCGCGATCACCACCTCCATCTCGCCGTCGTACTCCTGCTCCAGGATGTGACGGACCGAGTTGCGCAGATGCCGCTCCTCGTTGAGGACCGGCATGATCACGGAGACTGCGGGCGTGGCGTTCATATCGGGGTCACGTTACCGCGAATGGGGGACACGGACGCACGGCGGCCGCGTCGCTGCCCGAGGCGTTGATCGTATGGGCTTACGTTGCCTGTGATCCCCCCTTGCCTTCGCGGAGGTGTCCCACGTGCCCAAGTCGCCCCGTCCACAGCCGGGCCGCAGTCGAAGGCAGGACGAGCGCCCGCAGTGGTCGATGCGCCTGTTCACCACGATCTCGGTCCTTGTGCTGTGCGCCGGTGGCATCGGTCACGCGGTCGTCACCGGGATGGAGACGGGCATCGAACGGGTCGACCCGTTCAAGGACATGAAGAACCGTCCCGTGGCCGGCGACGGCACGAACATTCTGCTCGTCGGCACCGACGGCCGCGACAAGATCACGCCGGAGGAGAAGCGGAAGTACCGGCTGGGCGGCGCCCCCTGCCACTGCACCGACACGATCATGGTGGTGCACCTCTCCGCCGACAAGGAGCGCGCGAGCATCGTGAGCCTGCCGCGCGACAGCTACGCGGAGGTGCCCGAGCACACCGACCAGTCCACGGGCAAGCACCACAACGCGCACCCCGCGAAGATCAACGCGGCGTACGCGGAAGGTGGGCCCGGGCTCACGGTGCGGACCGTGGAGCACATGACGAAGGTGAAGATCGACCACTATCTGGAGGTCGACTTCACCAGCTTCATGAAGACGGTGGACGTGATCGGCGGCGTGCAGGTGTGCACGGTCCGCCCGCTCAAGGACAACTACACCGGCCTCGACCTGCCCGTCGGCACCCACCAGCTGAACGGCGGCCAGGCCCTCCAGTACGTCCGCTCCCGCCACATCGACGGAGCCGCCGACTTCGGCCGCATGCAGCGCCAGCAGCGCTTCCTCGCCGCCTTCATCGCCAAGGCCGGCACCAGCGGCGTCCTGCTCAACCCGGTGAAGTTCCGGCAGGTGACGTCCACGCTGCTCAGCTCCGTGCGTGCCGACAAGGGCTTCGGTACGGAGGAGATCCTCGCCCTGGGGCAGGCGATGCGCGGGTTCACACCCGCGTCGTCGGAGTTCACGTCCGTACCGATCGCCGGCGTCAATCCGCCGATCGAGGGCATCGGCTCGACCGTGAAGTGGGACGAGGCGAAGTCCAAGAAGCTCTTCCAGAACCTGCGCGACGACAAGCCGCTCGCGCCGCCGCGCCCGAAGAAGAGGGCGACGCTGGTCGACGTGGCACCGCAGCAGGTCGCCGTACAGGTCTACAACGGGACGCTGACCCGGGGCCTGGGCAAGCGCGTGGACGACGCGCTGCGCTCCACCGGCTTCAGGACCACCCGCTCCCCCGAGGACGCGGACCGCAACGACGTGCGGCGCACGCTCGTCACCTACGACCCGCGCTGGGACCGCTCGGCGAAGTCACTCCAGGCGGCGCTGCCGGGGTGCGAGCTGCGGGCGGTGGAGGGGCAGGGGCCGCTGCTGAAGGTGATGGCGGGTACGGACTTCAAGGGCGTACGGGCGGTACAGGCGGACGATCCGTACCAGGGCGAGTTCGGTACGGTCACCGGCGACCAGGTCGTATGCCCGTAGGGCCTGTGCCGCACTGCGTCAGTTCTCCAGGTCCAGGCCCTCGGCGGCGCGCTTGTCCCGCAGCTCCTTGATCGCGCGGCGCCGCGCGAGGCGGTGCGTGCGGCGGATCTGGGCCTCCTGGTAGCGGCGCCGGTCGCGCTCCGTCTCGGGTACGACCGGCGGGACGCGGCGGGGCTTGCCGTCCGCGTCGACGGCGGCGAACACGAGGTAGGCGCTGCCGACCTGCGTGGCCGGGGTCGACTCGTTCCAGCGCTCGGCCAGGACGCGTACGCCGACCTCCATCGAGGACCGGCCCGTCCAGTTGACCTGCGCTTTCACATGGACCAGGTCCCCGACCCTGACCGGCTCCAGGAAGACCATCTCGTCCATGGAGGCGGTGACGGCCGGCCCGCCGGAGTGCCGGCCCGCGACGGCACCCGCCGCGTCGTCCACCAGCTTCATGATCACGCCACCGTGCACCGTGCCGAGGAGGTTGGTGTCGCTGCCCGTCATGATGTGGCTGAGCGTGGTGCGGGAGGCCGCGGTGGGCTTGCCCGGAATGTCTTCTTCCGGATGCTGGGGCTGGTCTGTCATGCCGTCCACCTTATGCGGGGCGCACATTGCATCAGCTCTGCAACAGCCCTGCCCCGATTTCCTACCCGCCCTGTAAGGCGCCCCCCTCTTACCTGCACACTGTTGCGCATGAGCGACTGGCCGGACGGATGGAACGACCGCAGCGACCCGCACGGACGCGGCAGCGGCGGCGCGCAGCCCGAGGGCGCGCGGGTGATGAGGCACGTGCAGCGTGGCCAGGTCCCGCCGCCCGCGGGCCCGGCCCCGGTGCCTCCCGTACGCGGCCCGGTGCCGCAGCAGTCGCCGGGTTACGACGACGGCTACGGCCAGGGCGGCTACGGCGACGGCTACAACACCGGCCAGGTCTACGGCGGCGGTCGCTCCGCGTCCGTGCCTCCCGGCGGCCGGCCGCCCCGCGGGCCGCGCGTCGGCCCGGCGCCGGACTGGAGACGCCGTATCAAGCTCGGATCACTGACGCTGGTCGTCGTGCTCCTCGCCGTCTCCATCGGCACGTACTTCTGGGCCGACGGCAAGCTCAAGCGCGAGGTCGACCTGGCGAAGGTCATCGAGCGGCCGGAGGCCGGTGACGGCACGAACTACCTGATCGTCGGCTCCGACAGCCGCGAGGGCATGACGGCCGACGACAAGAAGAAGCTGCACACCGGGTCGGCCGAGGGCAAGCGGACCGACTCGATGATGATCCTGCACGACGGCTCCAACGGCCCGACCCTCATCTCGCTGCCGCGCGACTCGGACGTGGAGATCCCGTCCTTCGTCGGATCGGAGTCCGGCAAGACGTTCCCGGCCCAGGGGCGGCGCGTGAAGCTGAACGCGGCGTACGCCGAGGACGGCCCCGAGCTGCTCGTCCGTACCGTCGAGCACAACACCAACCTGCGCATCGACCACTACGTCGAGATCGGCTTCGCCGGCTTCGCCAACATCGTGGACGCGATCGGCGGGGTGGAGATGGACATCCCGAAGGCGTTCAAGGACAAGAAGTCCGGCGCGGACTTCCAGGCCGGCAAGCAGACCCTCAACGGCGAGCAGTCCCTGGCCTTCGTCCGTACGCGCTACGCCTTCGCGGGCAGCGACCTGGACCGTACGAAGAACCAGCAGAAGTTCCTCGCTGCCCTGGCAAGCCAGACGGCGACGCCGGGCACGGTCCTCAACCCGTTCAAGCTCTACCCGACCATGGGCGCCGGCCTGGACACGCTCATCGTCGACAAGGACATGAGCCTGTGGTCCCTGAGTCAGATGTTCTTCGCGATGAAGGGCGTCACGGGCGGCGACGGTACGTCGATGAACATCCCGATCTCGGGCAGCAGCGGCGGCAACCTGGTCTGGGACAAGGCGAAGGTCGCGCAGCTCGTGCAGCAGCTCAAGAACGACGAAAAGGTCACGGTCAAGGGCAACTAGTCAATCGAAATACGATTCGAGCGTGCCGCGACGCCGGACATCGAGTGTCGCGCAGTGGAACGAGCCACCGAACGGCGCGTAGTGCAGCAGGTCGCACGGGATCGGCTCGAACCCCCATTTCTCCAGCGCGCGCAGCATGGTGGTGTGGTGCCGCTCCGCGATCACCCGCTTGTCGTCGATCATGAGAATGTTCATGCTGAGCCACTTGCCGCACATCGAGGTGATCTTGAGCAGGCGCTCGTCGATCGGGTTGGGCTCGGGAGCGATCAGGACGTCCCACGAGCGCAGGACGTCGGGCAGGCGGTCGACGTCGATGTATTCGGGATTGACCAGTACCTTGCCGGGCGAGAGCACGAGGAACGTCGTGTCGATGTGCATGGGCATGCGGCAGCGGCTCTCGATCTCGTGGATGCGATAGCCGGGGCCGAGATGGCGACGCAGCCAGTCGATGCCCATTTGATTGGTGACGTTGCTGCGCGTAACGAACAGGTCGCGTCCCGCGCGCACGAAATCCGCCGCGTCGAACACCGGCTCGAACTCGGTGAGGATGTAGCGCATGGGCTCGCCGGCCTCGGGGATACGGAAATCCGCCTCGAAGAGTTCGTCGGTGAGCTGCGGCTTCGGCGCCGCCGTCCAGCGCGCGCCGCGCCGGAAGTAGTCCTTGAGGATCGCGCGATAGGAATGGGTCTCGAAATACCGGCACGGCCATGCCATCGGGGTCTCGATGATCTCGTCGCCGATCACGAGCATGCTGTCTCGCGGACAGGTGTTGCAAAAACCGCGCGACGACCAGTCGGGCGTGCTGAAGCGTTGCCTGTGCTGGACGGCGTCCGGGCGCCGGACCGTGACGCCGAGGGACTCCAGGAGAGTGACGAACTGATCGAGCTCAAGCTGCGCCCGCTCGGTCAGGACGCGCGGATATTTGAAGCCGGCGGCAAGCCCCTGCAACCGCGCCGCCCATGGGGGGATGTTGCAGGCCACGACCGGATGGTTGGTAGGGATCGTCGCGCCGTCGAGACGCCCGACGATGATCTCCTCCAGCGGGTCCCACTCGTTGTGTGAGTTGACTGGAGAAACGAGAGGTTCCGCAGCAGCGCCGGCGGTCGTGGCCGCGTCATTGTCTGCCGCATTGCCTGCCGCCGCCGTCAGAATGCCGGGCCTCTGCGCTGCCGCCATGATCAACCACTTCCGATTGCAGAAGTCAGTAATTCACCCTATCCAGCCGACCGCCGCGGTGGTCACACGTCAACGGCGTCGCGGAAGTTGAAGCAGCCCTCCAGCTTGGCGGTGTGCTTGCCGCCCGCGATGTCGACAGACATGGCGGCGAACATCATCCGGTGGCTCTCCCACTTGTCGGTGTACTTGTCGACGGTCAGCCTCAGCGGCACCCGGCTCTCCGATACCTGCCGGTGCAGGGACAGCTGGAGCGACGTGACCAGCATGCGCCTGCGGACCTCGGCCGGGCCCACCTTGGGGAACGCGGCGAAGACCGGGTCACCGTTGGCGTACGCGTACAGCATCGAGGCGAGCGTGTGATACGAGACGATCTGTGCCAGGACCGACCCGTGCAGCACCGGCCGGTAGGGCGCCCGGTCGCTGACATCAGCCGCGAGATCCACGTCGTAGACGCCGTGGTACGCCTCTCCGTCGAAGCTCAGGTCGGTGGCCCTCCACGGGGTGTGACACCAGGCGGCGGCGAGGTCCGCGTTGATGTCGGCGAAGCTGGGCCGCGAGGACGGCAGCTGGACGGCGGTCATGCCGATCACCTCTCCACTGGGGTCAGGCTGCTGGTCTACCCACCCGGTCGCCGGGGAACGCGAGGCGCCCTCCCGAATCACCCGATCCGGCGACCGCGGTCGCCGTGCACCCGGGGACAAGCAACGAACGCCCCTGCCGTTTCCTGGCAGGGGCGTTCGTTGCTCGCTTCGAGCGGTTCGGAGACAACCGTTCTACGGCAGGTTCCTCGCCATGACGATTCGCTGGACCTGGTTCGTGCCCTCGTAGATCTGGGTGATCTTCGCGTCGCGCATCATGCGCTCGACCGGGTAGTCACGGGTGTAGCCGTAGCCGCCGAGGAGCTGGACCGCGTCCGTGGTGATCTCCATGGCCGCGTCGGAGGCGTAGCACTTGGCCGCGGCGCCGAAGAAGGTGAGGTCCTCCTTTTCACCTCCGGCGGACACGCGCTCGGACTTGGCGGCGGCCGCGTACGTCAGCTGGCGGGCGGCCTCCAGCTTCATCGCCATGTCCGCGAGCATGAACTGCACGCCCTGGAAGTCGCCGATCGGCTTGCCGAACTGCTTGCGCTCCTGGACATAGCCCTTGGCGTAGTCGAGGGCGCCCTGGGCGATGCCGAGGGCCTGGGCCGCGATCGTGATGCGGGTGTGGTCCAGGGTCTTCATCGCGGTGGCGAAGCCGGTGCCCTCCTCGCCGATCATGCGGTCGGCGGGGATGCGGACGTTGTCGAGGTAGACCTCGCAGGTCGGCGAGCCCTTGATGCCGAGCTTCTTCTCCGGGGCGCCGAAGGAAACGCCCTCGTCGGACTTCTCGACCACGAAGGCGCTGATGCCCTTGGAGCGCTTGGTGGGGTCGGTGACCGCCATGACGGTGTAGTACTCGGAGACACCGGCATTGGTGATCCAGCGCTTCACGCCGTTCAGGATGTAGTGGTCGCCGTCGCGGACAGCCTTCGTCTTCATCCCCGCCGCGTCCGAGCCCGCGTCCGGCTCGGACAGGGCGTACGAGAACATGCCCTCACCCTTGGCGAGCGGCGTCATGTACTTCTTCTTCAGGTCTTCGCTGCCGGAGAGGATGACCGGGAGTGAGCCGAGCTTGTTGACCGCCGGGATCAGGGAGGACGAGGCGCAGACGCGCGCCACCTCTTCGATGACGATGACCGTGGCCAGCGCGTCGGCGCCGGCACCGCCGTAGGCCTCCGGGACGTGGATGGCCTGGAGGTCGGAGGAGACCAGGGCGTCCAGCGCCTCCTGCGGGAAGCGGGCCTCCTCGTCGACCTCGGCGGCGTACGGCGCGATCTTCGCCTCGGCGAGCGAGCGCACCGCGTCACGGAGCATGTCGTGCTCTTCGGACGGGCGGTACATGTCGAAATCAGGCGAGCCTGCCAAGGTCTCTCACTCCCCAAGGATGCTAACTACCGTTAAGTAACCCCAATTTTAGGGGGCGGGGCGGCTGTAGGGATACGTGAGCTTGCCGACAGGGGGCGGTATGAGGAAAGGTCCGCTCCGGCTTGCCCGACTATGCTCGGGCCGAATGCCTGCCCGTACCTCTCTGGAGCTCCCCACATGGCCCTCAAGATCACCGTGATCGGCACCGGCTACCTCGGCGCCACCCACGCCGCGGCCATGGCTGAGCTCGGATTCGACGTGCTCGGGCTGGATGTCGTGCCCGAGAAGATCGAGATGCTGGCCGCCGGCAAGGTCCCGATGTACGAACCCGGGCTCGAGGAGCTGCTGCGCAAGCATGTCGCGGGGATCGAGGGATCGAGCGGGCGGCTGCGCTTCACGACCTCCTGGGAGGAGGTCGGGGCCTTCGGCGACGTTCATTTTGTCTGCGTGAACACGCCGCAGAAGCACGGTGAATACGCGTGCGACATGAGTTACGTCGACTCCGCCTTCGCCTCGCTCGCGCCGCAGCTGACCCGGCCGGCGCTCGTCGTCGGCAAGTCCACCGTCCCGGTCGGCAGCGCCGCCCGGCTCGCGAATCTGCTGGCGGAGCTGGCGCCGGTGGGGGCGGACGCGGAGCTGGCCTGGAATCCGGAGTTCCTGCGGGAAGGGTTCGCCGTGAACGACACCCTTCATCCCGACCGGATCGTCGCCGGCGTGGAGAGCGAGCGCGCGGAGAAGATGCTGCGCGAGGTGTACGCCGGGCCGATCGAGGAAGGGTCGCCGTTCGTGGTGACGGACTTCCCGACCGCCGAGCTGGTGAAGACCTCCGCCAATTCTTTCCTGGCGACCAAGATTTCATTCATCAACGCCATGGCCGAGGTGTGCGAGGCGGCTGACGGCGATGTCGTGAAGCTGGCCGAGGCGATCGGGCACGACGAGCGGATCGGGAAGAAGTTCCTGCGGGCGGGGATCGGCTTTGGTGGCGGGTGTCTTCCCAAGGACATCCGGGCGTTCATGGCGCGCGCCGGTGAGCTCGGGGCCGACCAGGCGCTGACGTTCCTGCGCGAGGTCGACTCGATCAACATGCGGCGGCGCGGACACATGGTCGAGCTGGCGCGCGAGGCGGTGGGCGGCAGCGGCGGCTTCCTGGGGAAGCGGGTCGCGGTGCTGGGCGCGACGTTCAAGCCGGACTCGGACGACGTACGGGACTCGCCGGCGCTCAATGTCGCCGGGCAGATCCACCTCCAGGGTGGCCAGGTGACGGTTTATGACCCGAAGGGCATGGAGAACGCGCAGCGCCTCTTCCCGACCCTGGGATACGCGCCGACCGCCATCGACGCGGTGCGCGGCGCGGACGTGGTGCTGCACCTGACGGAGTGGCGCGAGTTCCGGGAGCTGGACCCTGAGGAGCTGGGCGAGGTGGCTTCCGTACGGCTGATCCTGGACGGGCGCAACGCGCTGGATCCGGAGCTGTGGCGTGGGGCGGGCTGGACGTACCGGGCCATGGGGCGGCCGAAGGCGTAGCGGTTTGCTGGTTGAGGGCGCCCCCTCGGGCGCGGGCTGCGGCCGGCGCTCGAGGGGGCGCTCTTCGCGTGGTCCCGGCTTTGTGCGGCTCGCGCGGTGCTGGTGCGTTTTCGCCCGGCTGCGGCTGCGTGCCGGCGGGCTGCGGTTGCCGCGCTGGCCCTCCGTACCGCCGTGGCCATCGCGGCGGAGACCGCCGACGGGAGCCGGCTGCGCCTCAAGGCGTGCGAGGCGGCGTCGGGTCTGCCGGGCGCAGGGCGGTCGCGCCCGCGCGGTCCTCGGTGACGGAGCTGCTGGGCGGGGACGCCACGCGGCGACGAGGGGATGGGCGTCGCCGGGTCGGTCGACGATCTCGAGGCGGTGGAGGAACGGGTGCTCGCGCTCGGCGCGGAGCCGCTGGATGCGGCGGGCCGCGGGCGAGGGTGGCGGTACTACGCCGACCCCGCCCGCGGCCCGTTCTGCCTCTGCTCCTCCTGATCGACCGGCGTCACGGCGCGGTGGGGATGGGGCGGCGTCGGCGGGTGGCTCGGGACGTGAACTCCGTGTCCCGTACCACTCGCGCCGCGTTGCCCCACGTCAGCAGGGCGATGTCGGCCGCGTCCCAGCCGCGGTCGAGCAGCTCCGCGATGAGATGCGGGTAGCAGGAGACGTCCCGGAGGTCGTCCGCGTGCGGTACGTCCGCCACGTCCGCCCCGTACATCCCGCTGAGTCCCACGCACTCCGGGCCCGCCACCTCGCGCACGTGGTCCAGGTGGTCCGCCACCCGGCGCACGGTCTGTTCGGGGGCGAAGCCGACCATGCAGACGCCCTTGTCGGGGGTGAGTGCGCGCAGTACGTCGTCGGAGGCGTTCGTGGGGGTGTCGGTGAGGGCGCGGGCGCCGGAGTGGGAGAGCAGGACCGGGGCGCGGCTGACGGACAGCACGCCGTGCACGGCTTCGCGCGGCGCGCCGGTGAGGTCGATGAGCACGCCGAGGCGGTTCATCTCCCGTACGACTTCCTGGCCGAAGGGGGTCAGCCCCTCCCCCTTGGCGCCCGCCCAGCGCGTGCCGGCGAACGCGACGCTGCGCACGCCGAGTGCGTGGTACGCGCGGAGCGTGCCCAGGGACTCGCCGAGGGCGTGTCCCGAGACGGGGCCGAGGAGGGAGGCGATGCGGCCGCAGTTGCGGGCGTCGGCCATGTCTCCGGCGGTGAGGGCCAGGCGGAGGCCCTCGGGGTAGGCCGCCACGACCTTCTTGACGAGGTCGATCTGTTCGAGGGTGGCGCTGATGGCGCGGTCGCCGGCGTACTCCGCCGGGACAAGCAGGGACCAGAACTGGGCACCTACGCCGCCGGTGCGCAGGCGGGGGATGTCGGTGTCCAGGGTGCTCTCGCCCAGTTCGAGGTCGTGCCACTGGCGCTGGCCGAGGGTCCAGGCGAGACGGTTGTACCCGTCGGCGACGGGGTGCGCCGCGAGGAGGGCGTGGGCGCGGCTGAGGCTGTCCTGGGGCTCGGGGGGCTGCGGCTCGGCGAGCTCGGGCGCGGGCTCGGGCTCGGGCTCGGCCACCAGCTCAGCGAGCTCGGGCTCGGGCTCGGGCTCGGTGAGTTCTGCGGCCGGCGCCGGCCCGGACACGGACTCCGGTGACACGGGCGCGGTGCGCTTCGGGACGGCCGCGGGCGCTATTCGGTCGAGCTCGCCGACCGCGGCGGTGGACGAGGATTGCGGGTCGTCCTGCAGATCTGCCATGACGGGGCTCCGAATTCATGGACGCGGTACGGCCACGGTGACACGGGAGCGGCGAGGGTTCACGGCGGGTGGTGCGTTCGGGGTACGGGGGTGTGGTGCGGCGGGGGCTGGGCGGTGTCCGGGGGGCGGAAGCCTGGGGCGCTGGGGTCGGTCCCGCGCCGGGGCGTCTCCTCGGACGCCGAACGTTCGGGTACTGAGTAGGTCCGGGCGGGTTGCGTTCGGCGCCCTGCGGGGAGCGCCCCGACACGTCCCCTCCTGGCACGGTGGTCCGCGAGGCGGGGCCGGGCGGAACCTGCCCCGCGCCCAACGAGGACGGCAAGCCCCCAGGCCCCCGGACACGGGGCGGCGCCCACAGCCACAGCCGCATCCCGGCGGGCAGGGCGCGCGCCACCCCGTTTCGCCTGTCACGGTGCCAGGAGGGGACGTGCTGGGGCGCTCCCCGCAGGGCGTCGAACGCAACGAGCCCAACGAAGCAACGCGCTACCCGAACGTTCGGCGCCCGAGGAGACGCCGCAGCGCGGCACCGACCCCAGAGCCCTCGCGAAACGACCACCGCCCGACGGACGGAGTCCGGCGCAGCCGCACGAAGCCCGGAAGGCCCCCGGGCCGGACGGCGCGAGCGCGGCATCCCAAAACAGCCGCCGCAGCGCGGCACCGACCCCAGAGCCCTCGCGAAACGGCCACCGCCCGACGGACGGAGTCCGGCACCCCAAAACAGCCGCCGCAGCGCGGCACCGGCCCCGGGCCTTCGCGTCCCGGCACACCAGGCGGCAGTTTGCCGTCGGGCGGGGTGGAAAAATCAGGCCGTCCGGCGATTGAGGGACGGGGTTCGGGGCCGCGCCCCGCGGGGCGCCGGTGGGAGTGGCTGGGCTACGTGTCCAGTTCGGGGAGTGTTGCGTTTGACGGGGGGCGGTGTTGGAGCGTGGCGGCTGTCGATTGGGCGTCGCGTAGGGTCCGTACCGCGTTGTGCCAGGTTAGTTTCGCTACGTCGGAGTCCGACCACGCGCGCCGCAGCAGCTCCGCGATCAGGTTCGGGTAGCCGGCCACGTCCTCCAGGCCGGCGGGGGTGAACGCCGTCCCGTCGTAGTCGCCGCCGATGCCGACGTGGTCGATGCCGGCGACCTCGCGCATGTGGTCGAGGTGGTCGGCGACCGTGGCCACCGTCGCGACCGGACGCGGGTTCGCGTCCTCGAAGGCGCTGTGGATCTTCATCGCGTCCGGCGTCATCGCCAGGTGGTGGAAGCCGTGCGCGCGCATGTTCTCGTCCGCGCGCCGCGTCCAGTCCACCGCCTCCGGCAGCACGAACTTCGGCACGAAGGTCGCCATGGCCACACCGCCGTTGGCGGGGAGGAGTTCCAGAACGTCGTCCGGGATGTTGCGCGGGTGATCGCAGACCGCCCGGGCCGAGGAGTGGGAGAAGATCACCGGGGCCACGGTGGTGGCCAGGGCCGCCCGCATGGTTGTGGCTGCCACGTGGGACAGGTCCACCAGCATGCCTATGCGGTTCATCTCGCGGACGACCTCGTGGCCGAAGGGGGACAGGCCGCCCACCCCCGGCTCGTCCGTCGCCGAGTCCGCCCACGCGATGTTGTCGTTGTGGGTGAGGGTCATGTAGCGGACGCCCAGCGTGTGCAGGGCACGCAGAGTGGCCAGGGAGTTGTTGATCGAGTGGCCGCCCTCGGCGCCCATCAGGGAGGCGATCCGGCCCTCCCGCCTGGCCGACTCCATGTCGTCCGCCGTCAGGGCTCGTGCCAAGTCCTTCGGGTAGCGGGCCAGGAGCTGCGTTACGGCGTCTATCTGTTCCAGGGTGGCGCTGACCGCCTCGTCCCCGGCCAGGTCGGAGCGTACGTACACCGACCAGAACTGCGCGCCCACGCCGCCCGCCCGCAGGCGGGGGATGTCCGTGTGGAGGTGCGCCGACTGGTCGGTGGCGAGGTCGCGCCGACCGATGTCGTAGCGGACCTGCTCGCGCAGCGCCCACGGCAGGTCGTTGTGGCCGTCGACGATCGGGTGGGTGGTCAGCAGCTGCCGCGCTCGGGACAGTTCGTTCACTTGCCGAAGCCGAACGCGTCCGCGCCCTGCGCCTTCGCGCGCAGCCGCTTGCCCTTCTCCGTCGCCTGGTCGTTCAGCTCCTGCTGGAACTCCCGCATGCGGGAGAGGAGGTCGCTGTCGTGCGTGGCCAGGATGCGCGCCGCCAGCAGGCCCGCGTTCCGCGCGCCCGCCACCGAGACCGTGGCCACCGGCACGCCCGCCGGCATCTGGACGATGGAGAGGAGCGAGTCCATCCCGTCGAGGTACTTGAGAGGCACCGGTACGCCGATGACCGGCAGCGGCGTCACCGAGGCCAGCATGCCCGGGAGGTGGGCAGCGCCGCCCGCGCCCGCGATGATCACCTTGAGGCCGCGGGCGTCCGCGTCCTCGCCGTACGTGATCATCTCGCGGGGCATCCGGTGCGCCGAGACGACGTCGACCTCGTACGGGATCGAGAACTCGTCCAGGGCCTTGGCCGCCGCCTCCATGACGGGCCAGTCGGAGTCCGAGCCCATCACGATGCCGACTACGGGGGCTGCAGCAGGGGTCGTCATTCGGTGATCGTTCCTCGCAGGTAGCCGGCGGCATGACGGGCGCGCTCCAGCACGTCGTCGAGGTCGTCGCCGTAGGTGTTGACGTGGCCGACCTTGCGGCCCGGCTTCACGTCCTTTCCGTACATGTGGATCTTGAGCTGCGGGTCACGCGCCATGCAGTGCAGATACGCCTGGTACATGTCCGGGTAATCGCCGCCGAGGACGTTCGCCATGACCGTCCACTTGGCGCGCGGGCGCGGGTCCCCGAGGGGGAGGTCGAGGACGGCGCGGACGTGGTTCGCGAATTGGGACGTGATCGCGCCGTCCTGCGTCCAGTGGCCCGAGTTGTGCGGGCGCATCGCCAGCTCGTTGACGAGGATGCGGCCGTCTGTCGTTTCGAAGAGTTCCACGGCCAGGTGGCCGACGACGCCCAGCTCGCCCGCGATGCGCAGGGCCAGTGCCTGGGCCTGGCCGCCGAGCTCCTCGGAGAGGCCGGGCGCGGGGGCGATCACGGTGTCGCACACGCCGTCGACCTGCTGCGACTCGACGACGGGGTAGGCGACGGCCTGGCCGTGCGGGGAGCGGACGATGTTCGCCGCCAGTTCCCGTACGAAGTCGACCTTCTCCTCCGCGAGGACCGGGACGCCCGCCTTGAAGGGCTCCTCGGCGTCCTTCTCGCTGCGTACGAACCAGACGCCCTTGCCGTCGTATCCGCCGCGGGTTGTTTTGAGGATCACCGGGAAACCGCCGGTTTCGGCAGCGAACGCCGCCGCGTCCGCCGGGTCGCTCACGATGCGGTGGCGCGGGCAAGGCGCTCCGATCTGCGTGAGCTTCGCTCGCATTACGCCCTTGTCCTGGGCGTTCACCAGTGCGTCGGGCCCCGGCCGGACGGGGATGCCGTCCGCTTCCAGGACCCGCAGGTGCTCGGTCGGGACATGCTCGTGATCGAAAGTGATCACATCGCAGCCGCGCGCGAAGGCACGCAGTGTGTCCAGATCGCGGTAGTCGCCTATGACGACGTCGCTGACGACCTGGGCCGCCGAGTCCTGGGGGGTGTCACTGAGGAGCTTGAATCTGATGCCGAGGGGGATGCCCGCCTCGTGGGTCATACGGGCGAGCTGACCGCCACCGACCATGCCGACTACGGGGAACGTCACACCTCCAGGGTATCCGCAGGCCCGCGGCGCCTTGTCCGCGCGTTCCGCACGCTCTGCGTCACAGCCCCGCCACACCTCGATGGTGCCCGCAGGCATGTGCCGGGGGCGCCTGGTTAGCATGGCTGGGTTGACGACATGACCGATCGTTGACGACATCGACCGAAACGGGGCTGCGATCACCATGAGTGGACGGGACGGCGGCCCCTTGCGAAGGCGCCTGGAACAGATCGGGCGCGAGTTCGCGAAGTTCGGCGCGGTCGGTGGACTGGGGCTGCTGGTGGACCTCGGGGTCTTCAACCTCGTACGCCACTTCACGGACCTCCCCGTCGTCCGGGCGAGCATCGTGGCCACCGTCGTCGCGATCGGCTTCAACTACCTGGGCTTCCGCTACTTCACCTACCGGGAGCGCGACAAGAACCGCAGGACCAGGGAGCTCACGCTCTTTCTGCTGTTCAGCGTGATCGGCCTGGTGATCCAGAGCGGTGTGCTGTACGCCGCGACGTACGGCTTCGGCTGGGACAGCCCGCTCCAGAGCAACCTCTTCAAGTTCCTCGGCATCGGCATCGCCACCGTCTTCCGGTTCTGGTCGTATCGGACTTGGGTCTTCCAGAAGCTGCCCGTGGTGGGTGGCGATGCCGTCGGGACCGCGGAGTCCTTCCTGGACGACCCCCGGGACGCCCGGATCGACCGCGTCACCTGACCGTCGGCTCCGGCTCCTGCTTCGGGCGCGCCACCCTGCTCAGGAAGAGCGCGAACACCGGCGGCTGCTGCTGGAGCATTTCCAGCCGGCCGCCGTCGGCCTCTGCCAGGTCGCGCGCCACGGCCAGCCCGATCCCGGTCGAGTTACGGCCGCTGATGCTGCGCTCGAAGATCCGCGCGCCGAGTTCCGCGGGTACGCCGGGACCCTCGTCGGTCACCTCGATGACGGCCTGATTGCCGGTGACGCGGGTGCGCAGGGCGACCGTACCGCCACCGTGCATCAGCGAGTTCTCGATCAGCGCGGCCAGCACCTGAGCGACCGCGCCCGGTGTGCCGACCGCCCGCAGGCCCTGCTTGCCCGAGTGCACGATGGCGCGGCCCGCGCTGCGGTAGGCCGGGCGCCACTCCTCGATCTGCTGCTTGACGACCTCGTCGAGGTCGAACGCGACGGCGGAGCCGGTGCGCGGGTCGCGTGAGTTGGTGAGCAGCCGCTGTACGACGTCGGTGAGCCGCTCGACCTGCGTCAGCGCGATCGTCGCCTCCTCCTTCACCGTGTCCAGGTCCTCGGTGAGGGTGATCTCCTCCAGCCGCATGGAGAGGGCTGTGAGGGGGGTACGGAGCTGGTGGGAGGCGTCGGCGGCCAGGCGGCGTTCGGCGGTGAGCATCCGGCCGATGCGCTCGGCGCTGGAGTCGAGTACGTCGGCGACCCGGTCGAGCTCCGGTACGCCGTACCGCTTGTGGCGGGGCCGTGGGTCGCCCGAGCCGAGGCGTTCCGCGGTTTCGGCGAGGTCGGTGAGCGGGGAGGCGAGCCGGTTCGCCTGGCGTACGGCGAGGAGGACCGCGGCGATCACGGCGAGCAGCGCCACCGCCCCGATGATCATGAGCGTACGGCCGACTTCGTCGGTGACGGTGGAGCGGGACTCCTGGACGGTGACTTTCTCGCCCGACTTGCTGCGCGCTACGCCCGTGATGAGGCTGCCCTCGGGGCGTTCGCCGATCTCGATGGGGGCACGGCCCGGGATCTCGATCCGGGCGTACCGCTCGGGGTGGATCTGCTCCTCCAGGACACCCGGGTTGACGCTCTCTTCGCCGAGGATGCGGCTCTCCACGACGCTGATCAGGCGCAGCGCCTCGGAGTCGACGCTCTCCTGGGCGCTGTTGCTGATGGTGCGCGTCTCGACGAGGACCAGGGAGACGCCGAAGACGGCGATGACGACGAGCACCACGGCGAGCGTGGAGTTGATCAGGCGGCGGCGCATGGCTGTGTGTGTACGTCAGCTCTTCTCGAAGCGGAAGCCGACGCCCCGCACGGTGGCGATGTAGCGCGGGTTGGCGGCGTCGTCGCCCAGCTTCTTGCGGAGCCACGAGATGTGCATGTCGAGGGTCTTGGTCGACGACCACCAGGTGGTGTCCCAGACCTCGCGCATCAGCTGGTCGCGGGTGACGACGCGGCCGGCGTCCCGGACGAGGACCCGCAGCAGGTCGAACTCCTTCGCCGTGAGCTGGAGTTCCTCCTCGCCCATCCAGGCGCGGTGCGACTCGACGTCGATCCGTACGCCGTGGGTGGCGGGCGCGGGGGCGTGATGATCGCTGGCGCCGCGCCGCAGGAGGGCCCGTACGCGGGCGAGGAGCTCGGCGAGACGGAACGGCTTGGTGACGTAGTCGTCGGCGCCGGCGTCGAGGCCGACGACGGTGTCCACCTCGTCGGCGCGGGCGGTCAGCACCAGGATCGGGATGGCGTGGCCCTCGGCGCGCAGCCGGCGGGCGACCTCGAGGCCGTCCATGCCGGGCAGCCCCAGGTCCAGTACGACGAGGTCGACGCCGCCCTGGAGACCTGCGTCCAGCGCGGAGGGGCCGTCCTCGCGCACCTCGACCTCGTAGCCCTCCCGGCGCAGGGCACGGGCCAGCGGCTCCGAGATGGATGCGTCGTCCTCGGCCAGCAGTACACGGGTCATGGGGTGATGGTAGTCCGCGTGGGGTACGGGGAGGGGCCGGTCGGTGGATGATCGTTCTGTCCTGCGGCTGTGGGATGCGATCCTGGTATCGACCTTGGAATCAGGACCGTTGGTTCCTGCTCGCCCTGTGATCCATCTCTCAAGTCCTTCCATATGCACCGGTGTCGTGCCGTATGGTGGCGAGTCGTCTGTAGCAGGACCGAGAGGCCTTTGGGTGACGAAACACGCCAAAGGGCTCTTTTCTGTGCGGGATCGGCATCGCCCGCCATGGCATCGCCTGCCCGGACAGTGAATGACCTGTCGGCCGGGCCGTCGCGTGCCGTCGGCCACCCCCCACACCGGGCGCGCACCCGCTCACGAGGCGGACGCGTCCCGAGCGAGCAAGGATCCACCATGGCGTCCAGCCTGACGAAGGACTCGGCCAGTACTCCTGGCGTCGAGAGGACCTTCCTCGGCCACCCCCGCGGCTTGGCCAACCTGTTCATGACCGAGATGTGGGAGCGCTACAGCTATTACGGCATGCGCGCCCTGCTCGTGCTCTACCTGTCGGCCGCGGTGGCCGACGGCGGCCTCGGCTTCGACGCGGGCACCGCCATCGCCATCTACTCGGTGTACAACGCGATGGTCTACCTGCTCGCCCTGCCGGGCGGCTGGTTCGGCGACCGTGTCTGGGGCGCCCGCAAGACCGTGGCGGTCTCCGGCACGATCATCATGATCGGCCACTTCCTGCTGGCGCTGCCGACGGTGGTGTCGTTCTTCATCGGCCTGGCGTTCATCGCCGCCGGTTCCGGTCTCCTCAAGGCCAACATCTCGACGATGGTCGGCCACCTGTACCGGGACAAGAACGACCCGCGCCGTGACGGTGGCTTCACGATCTTCTACATGGGCATCAACCTCGGTGCCTTCGTCGCCCCGCTGACCATCGGCTGGGTCGGCCAGAAGGTCAACTGGCACTACGGCTTCGCCATGGCCGGTGTCGGCATGGCCATCGGCCTCGCCTTCTACTTCCTCGGCTTCCGCAACCTGGCGCCGGAGTCGAGTGAGGTCCCGGCGCCGCTGTCGGACGCGGACCGCGTCGGCATCATCCGCAAGGCCCTGATCTGGCTGGCCGTCGCAGGCGTCGCGTACACGCTCGTCGGTCTCAGCGGCCAGTTCACGATCGACTGGGTGCTGTGGCCGCTGACCATCCTCGGTCTGGTCCTGCCCGCGTTCTACATCATCCGCATCAAGCGCGACAGCGACCTGAGCGCCGTCGAGCGGTCGCGGGTGTCGGCGTACGTCTGGTTCTTCGTGGCCGCCGCCGCCTTCTGGGGCATCTACGACCAGACCGGCTCCACGCTGACCCTGTTCGCCAAGGACAACACCGCCAGCTCGATGCTCGGCTTCGCCTTCCCGGAGAGCTGGTTCCAGTCGCTGAACCCGCTGTACGTGATGGCGCTCGCCCCGGTCTTCGCCTGGCTGTGGGTGGCGCTGTCCCGCCGCAAGAAGGAGCCGAGCACCCTCACCAAGTTCGCCTTCGGCCTGGTGATGATCGGCGCCTCGTTCTTCGTGATGATGCTGGCCCAGACGGCGTCCTCGGGCGACGTCAAGGTCACCCCGCTGTGGCTGTGCTCGGTCTACCTGATCCAGACCGTCGGTGAGCTCACCCTCTCCCCGGTCGGCCTGTCGCTGACGACGAAGCTGGCCCCGGCCAAGTACGCGTCCCAGATGATGGGTGTCTGGTTCCTCGCCGTGACCGCGGGATCCTCCGTGATCGCCCTGCTCCAGCTGATCGGCGCGCCGACCGACTCCGAGTGGTGGTTCGCCAGCCAGGGCGCCATCGCGATGCTCGGCGGGTTCGCGATCTTCATGTACCGCAGGAAGGTGCAGCCGCTCATGGGCGGCGTGCACTGACACGTACGTACTGACGTACGCGTACGAAGGGCCGCCGCACCGGATTCGGTGCGGCGGCCCTTCGCCGTTGTGCGGCGCTTTACGCTGCTGGTCAGCGCTTCAGCAGTCGCCACGGGGTGAACGTGAACACCGCGCCGCCCAGCAGGATCACCGTGCCCGCGACCAGGCCGAGCGCGCGCAGGCCGCCGTTGTCGGCGGCGCCGGTGTCGGCGAGGCCGCCGCCGGAGTCGGTGCCGCCGCCGGTGGTGGATGTGGCGCCGCCGGACGAACCGCCGGCCGAGCCGCCTGGGGAGCCGCCGCCCGACGCGCCGCCCGGCTGGGCGGAGGTGTCGAGCTCCAGGGAAACATCCGCCTTGCCCTTGACGGTGCAGGGGATGGTGATCTTCTGGCCGCCCAGGGTTACCTCGATGGTGAGCGTGCCAGGGCTGAGCGTGGACTTGCCGCTGGCACCCGGCTTGTACGTCCCCGTCATGTCCGGCAGGTCCACCGGCTTGCCCTGTTCGAGTGGGTCCTTGTTGGCGGGTCCCGTTACGGGGACGGTGCCCTTGTCGGCGCCGCCGACGGGGATCGCCATGGACGGTTTGAGAGCACCGGCCGGGAGCGCGGCCGGGCTGTCCATGACGCCCTTGGCGGTCTTGACGACCAGGTCGTAACTGCCGCCGTTCTTCTTGGCGTTGATGGTCACCTTGGAGTTGATGCTCGCCGGGCCGGGGGACTTGCACTCGAAGGCTACGGTGACTTCCTTGCCTGGGAAGTCGCTCTGGCCGCCGCCACCACCGCCGCCGGACGTGCTCGTACCGCCGGACGTGCTGGTGCCGCCGGACGCGGTGCTGCCGCCGGAGGAGGCCGTACCACCGGTGGACGCGGTTCCGCCCGTATCGCTGCCGCCGGATGTCGTGCCGCCGGACGTACCGCCGCCACCACCGTCCGTGACCTTGATGGTCGCGGCGGCCTTGACCGTCTCCTTCGGCGTGCACTTGGTGTCCGTCGACATCGGCTTGCTGACGTTGATGTTGTACGCGTCGGGCGTCAGCGTGATCTCGCCCGCCTTCTCCAGCTTCAGCTTGCCCTTCATGTCCGGCAGGACCATCGGGCTGTTCTTGGGGATCGGCGGGTTCTGGCGCGGCCCCTCCATCTTGAGGTCCGCGGTCGCCGCCCCGCCCACCTTGATGGTGCCGGTCGGCTTGACGGTGTCCTTCTCCAGGTCGATGACGTCGGGGTTCTTGGAAGCGGCCTCGACCGTCTTCCACACCACCTCGACCTCGTCGCCCACCTTGGCCTCCGTTGGTGCGGTGATCTGCACCTTCGTGGTGCCCTGTACGGGCGGCATGCCGGAGATCGGCGGGGGTATGCACTCGGTCTTGAACGAGACTTCGGCTGCTTGCGCGGGACTCGCCGCGAGCAGGATTCCCGCGCCGCCGAGCATCAGCGCGACGCCGGCCGCGCTCATCCTCCGTTGCGTGGTCACGAATTTCCCTTCGTCGTCGGACTGTTCTGGGACTGGGGCTGGGACCGGGACGGTGCGGAGATCGGGGTGTGCGGACCGGGTGCGGTGTCCGGGGTGAACCACGGCAGGGCGGGGGCGGCTGTCGCCTCTTCGCGTGGCGTACGGGTTCGGGCCGGGAGGCGCACCGGGCGGTGGCGGCCCGGCGTACGCGGCCGTGCTGGCCTTAGCGGCCGGACCCTGTCGACGACCGCCATGCCGATACGGAACACCGCCGCCGGGACGACGACGCACAGCAGGACCCAGAAGAGCGTGACGCCCCACGGCCGCCCCACGCCCCACGGCTGCTCGGCCAGCACCTTCTGCCCGTACTTGAGCGAGACGAGGTAGTCGCCGTGCGCGCCGGCCGACAGCTGGACGTCCAGGGCGACGCGGGCCTTCTTGCCGGGCTGGATGGTGCCCCGCCACTGGCGTTCCTCCCACTGCGGGGCGAAGACGCCGTGCGAGGTGCCGATCTGGAAGACGGGATCCTTCACCGGGTCGGAGCCGAGATTGCCGACGGTGACGACGAGTCTGCGGGTCTGCGGGGCGCCGAACCAGGTCAGTACGGAGCCCGAACCGTCGAGCCGGGCGGCCGCGAGCACGGCGAGCTTTCCGCCCTCGCCGGGCTGCGGGAGCGGTGCGACGGGGTGGCCCGCGACCTTGAACTCGGTGTCCGCTGCGGCCGGTTCGTTGCCGGTGACCGTCGCGACGTGCACGACGCACGGGCAGGGCTTGGGCGGCTCGGCCACCGGCATCTTCTTGCGGAAGGCGCCTTTGGCGTCGGTGGTCACGGCGCGGCCGTCGGAGTTCGCGCAGGAGTTGGTGCCGCCGATCACGCCTCTGCCGGGGGCGGACTGGCCGCAGATCAGCATCATGAGGAGCGTTTTGGGCCGCCACCCTTTCCCGCTGACGGTGATGTCACCGCCCTTGCCGGCCTCCTGCTGGGAGAGCGTGACCTCGGGCGGCTTGTCGGCGCTGGCGGCGGCGCCGGTGCTGGCGGCGGGAAGGAGAACCAGCACGGCCAGGAGCGCAAGCAGGAGCGCCATGGCCGACGGGGTACGAGCAGGGGTCTTTCCCTCCCGCCGCCCCTTCCAACAACGGGGGGCAGGCCCCCAGCCCCCCGACGCCCGCTGCGCGGGCGGGAGGAAGCCGCTGGGGCTTCGCCCCCGCACCCCCGCACGCGGCATCTCCGCGCCGGGCCGGGCGTGGGGTTCGGGGCGGTCAGGGGTCGCGGCGGTCACGTTGTTGCTCCTGCCTGCGCCAGGTGCCGTTCGGGTTTCGTTGGGGGTTGGGTATCCGTCGTCGGTGGTTTGCCGTGGCGGCGGCGTACGACGCGCCACGCCGCCCCTCCCCCGGCTCCCAGCACCAGTACCAGCAGCGCCGCGCCCGTCACCGTGCCCCAGGGCACGAACGATGCCGACGCCGTCGCCTCACCCCGGGCGCCGCCTGCCGCGGTCGCGGTGAGGCGTACGGTCACCGAGTCGAGGGCGGGGGCGTCGGGCCAGGGTTCGGTGCGTTCCACGCGTTCGCCCGGGGCGAGGCGCTCCGGCAGGGTGCGGGGCGATCGGTACAGCAGCTCGCCGCCGACGAGGCCTTCGGCGCGGACGGCCAGGCGCGGGGTGAGGGTGGTGTTGCCTCGGTTGACCAGTGCGTATCCGATGACCGCGCCGTCGCCGCGCGAGCGCACCGTCACGTCCTCGACCGTCAGCGCCGCCAGCCTCGGGCCGCTGACGCGCAGGTGGACGCGTACGTCCGTCTCGCGGCCCGCGCCCGAGGCGACGATCGCGCCGGGGTGGTCACCGGGCGCCGCACCCGGCGGCACGGTCACCGTGAAGGGGACCTCCGCGCGGGTGCGCGGAGGGATCTTCACCTCGGGGGTGGCGAGCACGATCCATGCCCCGGCGCCCTCGCCCGTGCCGCGCAGCCCGACCGTGTGAGGTTTGCTGCCCGTGTTGGTCAGCGCCAGCTTGTCCTCGAAGACCGTTCCGGCCACGCCCTCCAGGTAGAAGTACGGTCTGCCGTCGCCACCACCGCTGCCGCTCGGGGCCGCCGTCCAGGCCGGCCCCCCGTCCGCCGCGGCGACGGACGGGGGCAGAGAGACGGCAACGGCGACCACAGACGCGGCGGCGAGGAGACGGACCGCGTGAGTGACACTGCGCGGCGACTGCACGGGCCGCTTCAGCCCGTGGGCCGCTGGCCGCGCCGGGTCAGCCACAACGCCCCGGCCGCCCCGGTCAGCAGGACCGTGCCGCCGAGCGTGCCCAGTGCCAGTGCGGAGTCCAGCGGCCCCGTCTTCGGCAGCTCGCCGGGGCTGCCGCCGGACGCGTTCTGCGACGTATCGCCCGAGGAGTCACCGCCGCCCGCGCCCTTGACGTCGAGTTCGAGCGACGGCTTGGGGTTGTTGGAGGGGGTGCAGGTGGTGGTCGTACCGAGCGCCTTGATGGTCAGGACGGACGCCGTGAAAGTGACCTTGCCGGTCTTGGCGGAGGTGTACGTGCCCGTCAAGTCGCTGATTTTGATCGGGGTGTTGGCGGGGATGGCCGCCGGGTTCGGCGGGCCCGACACCGGCACGCTGCCGCTGTCCGCGCCGCCCAGCTTGATGACGGCGCTCGGCTTCATCGCCCCCTTGCCCAGTTCCACGGGGCTGGACGAGACGCCCTTCTGGAAGGACATGGTGAGCTTGTACGCGCTGCCGCTCTTGACGGCCTTGATGTCGATCGGGGAGACGGCCCCCTTGTTCCCGATCGGCGTCTTGCACTGGTAGTTGACGTCCACGACGTCGGCATGGGCCGCGGGGGCGGCCAGCAGCACCACCGAGCCCGCAACCGCCGCCGCCAGCGCGAGAGTTGTCCGCTTCTTGTACGACACCTCTAGTCCCCTTATGCCGGAAGCCTCAAGTTACTGACGACACATCAGATTGGGCGTCAAGGTACGCCTGAGGTCTTGCGGGGGGAAGAGAAAGTGCACGCCGGTCCGGCGTGCACTTGAATAACCGCGAACCGCCGGTAACCCCCAGCCGGGGGACCGCGCGGTGGACTGCCGACTACGCCGGAGCGGCGAGTTCCGCCCAGACCGTCTTGCCGGTGGACTCCTGGGTCCGCTCGACTCCCCAGTCCAGGCAGAGCCGCTGCACGATGAACATGCCGTGGCCGCCGGGCCGCCCGGCCCGGTGCGGCGTACGCGGGGCGGGCTGGCCGGTGCCACGGTCAACGACCTCGAGGCGCAGCACTTTGCCGTCGCACGCGACGCGCAGCTCTTCGGGCCCCTCGGCGTGCAGGCAGGCGTTGGTGACCAGCTCGGAGACGACGAGCAGGACGTCCTCGGCAGCGGCCCGCCGGTCGGCCGACGAAGCGGGGAGCCAGCCCCAGTCGTACAGCGCCTGGCGGGTGAAGTCACGAGCGAGCGGCACGATGCCGCTGGCACTGGTCAGCGCCAGGGAACGCCCCTGGCCGGCGGCGGGCACGGCAGAGGCCGAGGCAGAGCCGTGGCTCGCCGACCCCGGGCCGAGGTCGCCCGACTGAGGCTGCCGGGTGGTGCTCATCAGCGCTTCACCTCACCGATTCGCCAATTCATCAATTCATCGCTGCAAGGACGGCGGGGGCATCCGAGCCCCCTGGGGTCGACAGGGTCAGAGACCTCCTGCCCGGCCGAACGGTGAGAACACCCACTTTTTCGGGACGGACGTGTGACGCGGGTAACCAAACCGGTCAGCAGGAGGTGCCACTGAGGCGGAAGTCACTCTTCCAAAGCGGCTTCGAGTGACTCGTGGACAGTGAAGACGGCCTCGGCCCCGGTGATCTCGAAGACCCTGGCCACCACTGGCTGCATCCCGGCCAGGTGAACCCCTCCCCCGGCCGCTTCGGCCTTGAGGCGAGCACCGAGCAGCACATTGAGCCCGGTGGAATCACAGAACTCGAGCGCCGAACAGTCGATGACCAGGCGCGCACGCCCGGCTTCAAGGGCATTTTCCAGAGGTTCACGGAGCAGCTCGGCGGTGTGGTGATCGAGCTCACCCGCCGGCGTGACAATCTCGCTCTGACCCTCGGTCCGAACTGCGACCCGGAGCCGACCCCGGTTCGCGCTGCCGACCGTCCCGCGCTCCATGTCCGTCTCGTCCCTCTTCGCAGTCGTGACTGTCATTGACGTGCCAGAACCCTACGCCTTCTCCACGTCGTTCGGTACCCGAAGACCCCTTCAATACTAGCCAATTCGGACATAAGGGACTTGCAAGTGCCGGTCAAGAGCGGGTAGGCCTAGTAGGGACACAACCAACACGACCGGCTTTGGAGGCGCCGCACATCGCACGCAAACGTATCGGCATCGGCAGCCATATGCCGAGAACGATGGAGGAGACCATGTCACCCCGGCTCGACGAAACGCGAACGCCCTCTGCGCTCCCTGTTCTCACCGCGCAGGAGACCGCGCCGTCGACACCCCCGCCCGCCCTGCCCGCCCTCTCCGAGCAGATCGAGACCGGACCCGAGGGCCTCGAAGGCCTCCCGGCGATTCCCCCGTACGACGAGGTGGGGCCGCTGGACGCCAGGGCCCTGTCGAAGACGCTCTTCGCGCGCCTCGAAACCCTCGAAGAGGGAACGCACGAGTACGCGTACGTACGCAACACACTCGTCGAACTGAATCTGGCTCTGGTCAAGTTCGCCGCCTCCCGGTTCCGCTCCCGCAGCGAACCGATGGAAGACATCATCCAGGTCGGCACCATCGGCCTGATCAAGGCGATCGACCGCTTCGAACTCAGCCGTGGCGTCGAGTTCCCCACCTTCGCGATGCCGACGATCGTCGGCGAGATCAAGCGCTTCTTCCGTGACACGTCCTGGTCGGTCCGCGTCCCGCGCCGCCTCCAGGAACTGCGCCTGGACCTCGCGAAGGCCGGTGACGAGCTCGCCCAGCAGCTCGACCGCGCCCCGACGGTGGGCGAACTCGCGAAGCGCCTCGACCTCAGCAACGAAGAGGTCGTCGAGGGCATGGCCGCGAGCAACGCGTACACCGCGAGCTCGCTGGACGCCCAGCCCGAGGAGGACGACTCCGAGGGCGCGCTGGCCGACCGGATCGGCTACGAGGACCACGGGCTCGAAGGCATCGAGTACGTCGAGTCCCTGAAGCCGCTGATCGCCGAACTCCCCTCGCGGGACCGGAAGATCCTCTCGCTGCGCTTCGTCGCCAACATGACGCAGTCGGAGATCGGCGACGAGCTCGGCATCTCGCAGATGCACGTGTCGCGCCTGCTGTCGCGCACGCTGAACAAGCTGCGCAAGGGCCTGACGCTGGAGGAGTAATACTCCGGCGTACGGCACGAACATGGTGTGGTGTGAGTGAGGGTCTGCCCCAGGCGCTATCCGGGGCAGGCCCTCCTCTACGTTCTGGTGCCTACCCGACGTATGCCGTCGTACGCACACCCTTTT
Organism: Streptomyces sp. NPDC002994; assembly: GCF_040611155.1. Lineage (NCBI taxonomy): Bacteria > Bacillati > Actinomycetota > Actinomycetes > Kitasatosporales > Streptomycetaceae > Streptomyces > Streptomyces sp. NPDC002994. Next base: position 148,249 of record NZ_JBEXNQ010000015.1, on the reverse strand, counting down.
GCCAGACCTCGGAGACGAGGGGGACTCCGGGGCGGTAGGCGAGGTGTACGTGGGACGGGGCGTCGAGGAGGGCCAGGTCGGCCCGGGCGCCGGGGGTGATGCGGCCGATGTCCGTACGGCGCAGGGCTGCCGCGCCGCCCGCTGTGGCCGACCAGATGGCTTCGTCCGGGGTCATGCCCATGTCGCGTACGGCGAGTGCGATGCAGAACGGCATAGAGGACGTGAACGACGAGCCCGGGTTGCAGTCCGTGGACAGTGCGACCGTCGCGCCCGCGTCGATGAGCCTGCGGGCGTCCGGCCAGGCTGCGCGGGTGGAGAACTCGGCGCCGGGGAGGAGCGTGGCGACGGTGTTGCTGTTCGCGAGGGCGTCCACGTCGGCGTCGGTGAGGTGGGTGCAGTGGTCGGCGCTCGCCGCGTCGAGCTCGGCGGCGAGCTGGACGCCGGGGCCGTAGCTGAGCTGGTTGGCGTGGATGCGGGGGTGCAGGCCCTTCGCCTTGCCGGCGGTGAGGATGGCGCGGGCCTGGTCGCCGTCGAAGGCGCCCTTCTCGCAGAAGACGTCGATCCAGCGGGCGTGGGGGGCGCAGGCGTCGAGCATTTCGCCGGTGACGAGTTCGACGTACGCGGCCGGGTCGTCGGCGTAGTCGGGGGAGACGATGTGGGCGCCGAGGTAGGTGACCTCGTCGGTGTGGGCCGCTGCGATGCGGAGGGCGCGGGCCTCGTCGTGAGTCGTGAGGCCGTAGCCGGATTTCGTCTCGAAGGTGGTCGTGCCCTGGCGCAGGGCCTCGCGGAGGTAGTGCGTGAGGTTCGCTTCGAGCGCCTCGTCGGTGGCGGCGCGGGTGGCGGCGACGGTGGTGCGGATGCCGCCGGCGGAGTAGGCGCGGCCGGACATGCGGGCGTTGAACTCGTCGGTGCGGTCGCCGGCGAAGACGAGGTGGGAGTGGGAGTCGACGAAGCCGGGGATGGCGGCGCGGCCGCGGGCGTCGTACGCGGTGTCGGCCGGCGGCGCGTCCTTGGCCTTGCCGGCCCAGGCGATGCGGTCGCCGTCGATCAGGACGGCTGCGTCTTGGATCAGGCCGAGGGGGGAGCCGGTGCCCTGGGTGGGGTCGTTGGTGACGAGGCTGCCGATGTTGGTGATGAGGGTGGTGGTCAAGGGGTCCTCTCCCGGTTGCGTGGTTGCTCGGGGTGGGTGGGGGGCCGCTGCGCGGGGCTTTCCCCTACCCGCCCCTTCCCGAACTGGGGCAAGCCCCAGACCCCAGACCACACAGACGCCCTTCGGGCGTTGTCCTCAAACGCCGGACGGGCTGGATTCGGCCGCACCGCCCAGCCCCTCCGGCGTTTGAGGAGCGGGGTCTGGGGCGGAGCCCCAGTTCGGGAAGGGGCGGGGTGGGGAAAGGGCCCGCCGCAGGCGTCGCCCGCACCCCGTTATCTGTAGACGGCGGTGATCGCCTTCGCCAGGGCCTGGGGGACGTCCGGGATCATGGTGTGGGCGCCGTCCTTCACGATGTGGCGGCCCGCCACAATCGTGTGCCGTACGTCGCACGCCGACGCCGCGAACACCGCCGTCTCCCCGCCCAGCCTCGGCAACGGACCCGCCGTACGGACGGAGTCCAGGGCGATCGTCGTGAGGTCCGCCAGCGCGCCCTGTTCGATCACCCCCGCGTCCCGCCAGCCCAGCGCCTCGTGCCCGTCGGCCGACGCCGCGCGGAGCAGGGACGCCGCAGTCCAGTGGCCCCGTGTCCGTGAGCGCAGGCGTTCGTTCAGCTCCATCGCCCGCGCCTCCTCCAGCATGTCGATCACCGCGTGGCTGTCGCTGCCCAGGGAGAGGGTGGACCCCGCCTTCTGGAGGCGGGTCGCCGGGCCGATGCCGTCCGCCAGGTCGCGTTCCGTCGTCGGGCACATGCAGGTGCCGGTGGAGGTGCTGCCCAGGAGGGCGATGTCCTCGTCGGTGAGGTGGGTGTTGTGTACGCCCGTCGTACGCGGCCCCAGGACGCCATGGTCCGCCAGCAGCCGCGTCGGCGTACAGCCGTGCGTGGCCAGGCACGCGTCGTTCTCGGCGGTCTGCTCGGACAGGTGCACGTGCAGCGGCGTCACGCGGGCCTGCGCCCACGCCGCCACCGTCGACAGCTGGTCCGCCGGTACCGCCCGTACCGAGTGGATCGCCGCGCCGATACGAGCGTGATCGCGGTCCTTGAGCAGCGACGCCCGCTCCGCCCACGCGTCCGCCGTGCCGTCGGAAAACCGCTGCTGCTGGCGGTTCGGCGGCGTACCGAAGCCCGACGCGAGGTAGGCCGTGTCCAGGAGCGTGATGCGGATGCCGGCCTCGTCGGCGGCCGCGATCAGGGCCTCGCCCATGGTGTTCGGGTCGGAGTAGGGCGTACCGCCGGGCGCGTGGTGCAGGTAGTGGAACTCGCCCACCGCGCTGATCCCCGCCAGCGCCATCTCGGCGTACACCGCCTTGGCCAGGTCGAAGTACGTCTCGGGCGTCAGGCGGGAGGCGACGCCGTACATCACCTCCCGCCAGGTCCAGAACGTCCCCGAGCCGACCTGCACCGTCGAGCGCAGCGCCCGGTGGAAGGCGTGCGAGTGGGTGTTCGCGAAGCCCGGCAGGGTCAGGCCCCGCAGGACCGTGGCGCCGGGCGGCGGGGCCGGGACGTCCTTGCGGACGGCCGTGATCCGGCCGTCCGCCACGTCCAGGACCACGCCCGGCTCGACGAAGGTGTGCAGCCAGGCGTGCTCCAGCCAGTAGGTCACGTGCACGCGAGCCCCTCCAGTACGTCGGCGAGTGCGATGACCCCCGCGACGCAGTCGTCCTCGCCGGCGTACTCGGCCGGGGAGTGCGAGATACCCGTGGGGTTCCGTACGAACAGCATGGCGGTCGGGACCGAAGCGGACAAAATACCCGCATCGTGTCCCGCGCCCGTGCCGAGGACGGGAAGGTCGCCGTGGCTGCCCTGAAGGAGCTTCGCCAGTTCGTCGCGCAGTGCGTGCTCGAACTCCACCACCGGGGTGAAGGACTCCTGCGTGATGCGCAGGTCGATGCCGGAGCGGGTGGCGTTCTCGCGGGCCGCCTGCTCGATTCCGGCGATGACCTGGTCGAGAGTCGCCTGGTCAGCGGCGCGCGAGTCGAGCCAGCCGCGTACCAGGGACGGGATCGCGTTGACGCCGTTCGGCTCGACGGCGACCTTCGCGAAGGTCGCGAGGGCCCCTGCGAACTGGGCCTCGCGGCGGGCGGCTACGACCGTCTCGGCGTACGTCAGCATCGGGTCGCGGCGGTCCTCCAGACGGGTGGTGCCCGCGTGATTGGCCTCGCCGTGGAAGTCGAACCGCCAGCGGCCGTGCGGCCAGATGGCGGATGCGATGCCTACGGGGTCGCCGGTGAGGTCCAGGGCTCGGCCCTGTTCCACGTGCAGCTCGATGAACGCGCCGATACGGGAGAGGCGGTCCGGGTCCGGGCCGATGGTGGTCGGGTCGTAGCCGGCTGACTCCATGGCCTGGGGGAGCGTGATTCCGTCCGCGTCCCGGAGCTCGTGGGCCTTGGCGACCGTGAGCTGCCCGGCCGCGAGGCGGGAGCCCACGCAGGCCAGGCCGAAGCGGGCACCCTCCTCGTCGCCGAAGTTGGTGATGGCGAGTGGTTTCGTGAACTCCGCCCCCCTGCGGCGGAGTTCGTCGAGCGCGGCGAAGGACGACACGACGCCGAGCGGGCCGTCGAACGCGCCGCCGTCCGGGACGGAGTCGAGGTGGGAGCCGGTGACGACCGCGTCCCCGGCGAGGGGGTCGCCCTGCCAGGCCCACTGGTTGCCGTTGCGGTCCAGCTCGTACGTCAGGCCCCGGGATTCGGCCTGGGCCTTGAACCACGCTCGGCAGTCCTGGTCGGCCGCCGTCCAGGCGTAGCGGCGGTAGCCGCGGGTGGCCGCGTTACGGCCGATGGGGGCGAGGTCCCGCCACATCTCGTGGAACGAAGGGGCAGCAAGGTGCGGGCCGTCGTCTGGTTGTGCCCACCCGTTCCGCCCTGCGGAACGACTGCCCACAAACCCAGTCACTGGTCCTCCCGCATCGGGATACGTACGCCCTGCTCGTCCGCCGTCTTCTCCGCGATGTCGTAGCCGGCGTCCACGTGCCGGATGACGCCCATGCCCGGGTCGTTCGTCAGTACGCGGCGGATCTTCTCGCCCGCGAGCTTCGTGCCGTCCGCGACCGAGACCTGGCCCGCGTGGATGGAGCGGCCCATGCCGACGCCGCCGCCGTGGTGGATCGAGACCCAGGACGCGCCGGAGGCGACGTTGACCATGGCGTTGAGCAGCGGCCAGTCGGCGATCGCGTCGGAGCCGTCGAGCATGGCCTCGGTCTCCCTGTATGGGGAGGCTACGGAGCCGCAGTCCAGGTGGTCGCGGCCGATCGCGAGGGGGGCCGCGAGGGTGCCGTCGCCCACCATGTCGTTGAACAGGGCGCCCGCCTTGTCGCGCTCGCCCTGGCCCAGCCAGCAGATACGGGCCGGCAGGCCCTGGAAGTGGACGCGCTCGCCGGCCATCTTGATCCAGCGGTGGAGGGATTCGTTCTCCGGGAACAGGTCGAGCAGCGCCTTGTCGGTCTTGTCGATGTCCGAGGCCTCGCCGGACAGCGCCGCCCAGCGGAACGGGCCCTTGCCCTCGCAGAAGAGCGGACGGATGTACGCCGGTACGAAGCCGGGGAAGTCGAAGGCGCGGGAGTAGCCGGCCAGCTGGGCCTCGCCGCGGATCGAGTTTCCGTAGTCGAAGACCTCGGCGCCGGCGTCCATGAAGCCGACCATGGCCTCGACGTGCCTGGCCATGGACTCGCGGGCGCGCAGGGTGAAGTCGGCGGGCTTCTCGGCGGCGTACGACGCCATGTCGTCGAAGTCGACGCCGAGAGGGAGGTACGCGAGCGGGTCGTGGGCGCTCGTCTGGTCGGTCACGATGTCGATCGGCGCGCCCTCGGCGAGCATGCGCGGCAGCAGCTCGGCCGCGTTGCCGAGGAGGCCGATGGAGAGCGGCTTGCGGGCGTCGCGGGCCTCTACGGCGAGCTGGAGGGCGTGCTGGAGGTTGTCCGCCTTGACGTCCAGGTAGCGGTGCTCGATGCGGCGCTCGATGGCGCGCGGGTCGACGTCGATGCAGATGGCGACGCCGTCGTTCATGGTCACGGCGAGGGGCTGGGCGCCGCCCATGCCACCGAGGCCGGCGGTGAGGGTGATGGTCCCGGCGAGGGTGTTGTTGAACTTCTTCGCCGCGACGGCCGCGAAGGTCTCGTACGTGCCCTGGAGGATGCCCTGGGTGCCGATGTAGATCCACGACCCGGCGGTCATCTGGCCGTACATGGTCAGACCCAGCGCCTCCAGGCGGCGGAACTCCTCCCAGTTCGCCCAGTCGCCGACCAGGTTGGAGTTGGCGATAAGCACGCGCGGCGCCCACTCGTGGGTCTGCATGACACCGACCGGGCGCCCGGACTGGACGAGCATCGTCTCGTCCTGCTTCAGGGTCTTGAGGGTGCGCACCATGGCGTCGAACGAGCGCCAGTCCCGCGCCGCCTTGCCCGTGCCTCCGTAGACGACGAGCTTGTCGGGGTGCTCGGCGACCTCGGGGTCGAGGTTGTTCTGGAGCATGCGCAGGGCGGCTTCCTGCTGCCATCCCAGGGCGCTCAGCTCCGTACCGCGCGGCGCCCGTACGGGTCGGGGTCCTGACATGGTGTGCCTCCTCGCGACTACTGCATTGGGGTCTATTCACATCCTGGCTGGATGAATAGAGCTAGTCAATACACGCGGCCGCCTGCGCCCGGTCCGAGCGGGTGGTTGGCTGGAACACATGCCTTCGGACATGAGCCCGGACATGAGTGCGCCCCAGCGGCGCGAGCAGGCCGTTCGCGCCGCCGTCGAGCAGGGCGTCGTCGGCCCCGCCGCCCCCATCGCCGGCCTCCTCGACGTCACCGGCATCCGCGCCTCGGCCGCCGCCCTGCGCGCCGCGTTCGACGCGGTCACCCCGCCCGGCACCCCGGTCCTGCACGCGTTCGCCGTCAAGGCGACGCCGCTGGTCCCGGTCCTGCGGCTGCTGTACGAGCACGCCTCCATCGGCGCCGAAGTCGCGAGCCCCGGCGAGCTGGCCCTGGCCCGCGCCGCCGGCGTACGCCCGGTGCACACCGTGCTGGACTCCCCCGCGAAAACGCCCGCCGAGCTGCGGGAAGCCCTCGCACTGGGCATCGCGGTCAACGCCGACAACCCGCAGGAACTGGCGCGCATCGACGCGCTGGTGAAGTCGGCCGCGACCACCTCCCCCGTCGGCCTGCGCGTCAACCCGCAGATCGGCGGCGGCTCCATCGGCGCGCTCTCCACCGCCACCGCAACGTCCAAATTCGGCGTGGCGCTACTCGACCCCGGCGCCCGCGAATGGGTCGTACGCACGTACCTCGACCGGCCGTGGATGACCCGGCTGCACACACACTCGGGCTCGCAGGGCCTGCCTCTGGAGCTGATGGCCCGGGGCGTGGCGGCGGCGTACGACCTCGCCGAGGAGATCAACGCGGCCGCGGGCCGGCAGCAGATCGACACCGTCGACATCGGCGGCGGCCTCCCGGTCAACTTCACCTCCGACGCCGAGACCCCGACGTACGCCGACTACGCCCGACTCCTCAAGCAGCACGTCCCGGGCCTGCTGGACGGGCGCTACGGGCTGGTCACGGAGTTCGGCCGCTCACTGCTCGCCAAGCACGGCACGGTCCTCGCCCGCGTCGAGTACGCGAAGAGGTCCGGGGACCGGCCGATCGCCGTCACTCACGCGGGCGTCCAGATCGCGACCCGGACCGTGTACGCCCCCGAGTCCTGGCCACTGCGCATCGCGGCGTACGACGCGAAGGGCCTGCCCAAGCCGGGCCCGCCGGTCGCGCAGGACGTGGCGGGCCCCGCGTGCTTCGCGGGCGACCTGCTCGCCGAGAACCGGCTGCTGCCGCTCCTGGACCAGGGCGACTATGCGGCGGTGCTGGACACGGGGGCGTACTACATGGCCGCGCACTACGCCTACAACAGCCTTGCCAGGGCCGGGATCCACGGCTTCACCGCCACTGCTGACGGGGTCCGCTTCAGCGTCGTACGGCCGCCGCAGACGCTCGCCGAGATCGTCGCCGAGTCCGGCGGAACACACCCGGACGCGCTCCTGTAGTCCATCCGGTACGCCATCCGGAAGTCCGTCGGGCGCGAGTGTCAGACCTGGCTGGTTCCATGAGTCCATGGCAAACAAGAGCGTGGTCGTCGAGCGGCGGATCTCGGCCGGTGCGGACCGGGTCTGGCGCGCCCTGACCGACCTGGAAGACATGCCGCGCGTGCTGAGCGGCGTGGAGAAGGTGGAGGTCCTGGAGCGGTCGTCGGCGGGCCCGTTCGGTGTCGGCACCCGCTGGCGCGAGACCCGCCGGATGCTGGGCAAACAGGCCACCGAGGAGATGTACGTGACGGCCAGCGAGCCGCCGGTGCGTTATGTGGTGGAGGCCGACTCGCAAGGCGCGCACTACGTGTCGGAGTTCGTGCTGCGCGCCGAGGGGCCCGACGCGACGGCCGTTCGGATGACGTTCTCCGCGGTCCCGCCCGCCGGAGTGGCGGGGCTGCTGGCCAAGGTCCTCGGGGGGCTGGGCGCGCGAGCGGTGAGCAAGGCGATCACCAGAGACCTGGACGATGTCGCGGCCGCCGTGGAGAGCGCCCGCCGCGGCTGACCGGAGTACGGGCGCGAAGGGGCGCGAACGGGCGCGCGGGCATCACTCGCGTTCCACCGGGCAGAAAACCCCCCACACCGACATCGGGGGAGGTCCCATGACCACCAGTTCCGAAGTGCCCGGATCGCCAGGAGCATCCGCAGCAGTCGACGACACACCGCTCAAGCGCGCGCTCGGCCCCAAGCTGCTGATCCTGTTCGTGATCGGCGACATCCTCGGCACCGGCATCTACGCCACCACCGGCAAAGTGGCGGGGAAGGTCGGCGGCGCGCTGTGGCTGCCGTTCGCCATAGGTTTCGTCGTGGCGCTGCTGACGGCGGCGTCGTACGTCGAACTCGTCGGCAAGTATCCGAAGGCCGCCGGCGCCGCGCTCTACACCCAGAAAGCCTTCAAGGTCCCGTTCTTCACTTTCATCATCGCCTTCATGGTGATGTGCTCGGGCCTGTCGTCCGCCAGCGCGGCCGCCCGCGCGTTCAGCGGCGACTATCTGGCGGAGTTCACGGACGCCGTGCCGCCGACGCTCGTCGCGATCCTGTTCATCGTCGCGCTCGCCGCGCTCAATCTGGCGCGGTGTGTCGGAGTCGGTGAAGACGAACGTGGTGCTGACGCTCGTCGAGGTGACCGGGCTCGCGATCATCCTCACGATCGGTGCGTACGCCGTCTTCTCGGGCGACGGCGAGCCCGCGCGGCTCGGCGAGTTCCAGGCGTCCGGTACGGGTTACGCCCTGCTCACGAGCGTCCTCGGCGCCACCGCGCTCGGCTTCTTCGCCTTCGTCGGCTTCGAGGACTCCGTCAACATGGCGGAGGAGACGAAGAATCCGCAACGCACCTTCCCCAAGGCCATCTTCATCGGCGTCGCGGTCACCGGCACCATCTATGTCCTGGTCGCGCTGGTCTCGTCGCTGCTCGTCGACTACACGACGCTGCAGAAATCGAGCGGGCCGCTGCTTGAGGTCGTGAAGGCGGGCGGGGTCGACTTCCCGCCCAAACTCTTCGCTCTGATCGCGCTGTTCGCCGTGACCAACTCCGCGCTGATCAACATCATGATGGCCTCACGGCTCTGTTACGGCATGGCGAACGAACGCATCCTGCCGCGCGGCATGGGCCGGGTCCTTTCCCGGCGCCGTACCCCCGTCGTCGGCATCGTGTTCGTGTCGCTGCTCGCGATCGGCCTGGTGTCGACCGGCGAGATCGAGGGGCTCGGCGACACGACGGCGTTCCTGCTGCTGTGCGTGTTCGCCGTGGTCAATGTCGCGGTGCTGGTCCTGCGCAAGGACCGCGTGGCGCACCAGCATTTCCGTACGCCGACGGTCCTGCCGGTGCTCGGCGCGATCACCGCCCTGATCCTCGCCAGCCCGCTGGCCGACCGGCCGACGGACGTCTACATCCGCGCAGGCGTCCTACTTTTGATCGGAATCGGTCTCTGGGCGATCAATAAAGCAGTAATGAAGACACGAGGCGAAAGCTAGCTGGCATGTGCACGTGGAAAATGCCAGAACCACCTGCCTTCGCACCTCCCTTTACGTAATCTCCTCGTCACTGCCACAGAACGCGTGTCCGGCAGTCCGCATCCGTGTGCCACGCCGGAAGGGGGGTTCCGCATGCCCGGAATCGACGAATGTCTGCTGGCGGCGATGGCTCTGCCCGGCGCTCTCGGAGCCTCCCTGGTGGACTGGACGAGCGGGCTCGCGCTGGGTACGGAAGGGGAGTCGCCGAACGGTGACCACGAGGCCACCGCGGCGGAGACCGCGGAACTGGCCCGGATGGCCGCCGAGCAGCGGGCGTTCTCCCCCAAGGGACTGCCCGTCGAGGACGTCATCATCACCACGCCGAGCGGCTACCACCTGCTGCGTTTCGTCGAGACCGCCTTCGACAGCAGCGTCTTCCTGCACCTGTGGCTCGACCGCGAGCACGGCAATCTGGCGCTGGCCCGATTACGCCTGAGCAGCCTCGCCGAGCGGCTGGTCCTGGGATGACCGGGACCGTGTCCCCGATGCTGGACCGGCTGGCCGCCGAGCGCGCCACCGGCGCCCTGTTGCGGGACCACGGGACCCTGTACCTCGTCGACGGCCAGGTCGTGCACGCCGAGAGCCCTGCCGCGCCCGGCATCGACGTACTGCTGACCTCGACCGGGCGGCTGCCCGCCGAGGACTGGCAGGAGGCCGTCGACCGGGCGGGCACCCGGGGCCGGGTCGGGCGCTTCCTCGTCGACAGCGGCCGGCTGGCCGGCGGCGAGCTCGAACTGTGCCATCTCAGTGCGCTGTTCGACGCCGCCTTCTTCGCGCTCGCCCCCGGCAGCGGCCCGACCCGCTTCCGGTACGGCGCGGCCCACTGGATGGGCGCCATACGCCCGGTCTCCGCCGCCGTGGTGGAGCGCGAGTCGCGGCGGCGCAGGCAACTGCTGGACGAGCTGTGGCCGTACCCGGAAACCGACACCGCACCCGTCGTACGCCGCACCAGCCCGTCGGGGCAGCCCGTCACCCGCAGGCAGCGCGCCGTCCTCGACCTGGCGGACGGTGAACGCACCCCGGGGGACATCGCCCGGGCCCTGGGCCGGCCGGCCTTCCACACGCTGATCGACGTACGCAGGCTCGCGGCGGCCGGGACGGTCGCCACGCCGCGTGACACCCCGCCGCCCCCGCCTCCCGTGCCCGCCTGGGTCGCGCGGGTCGCCGACGACCCGGACACCGCCCTGTTGCGCCGGCTCCGCGACGCCCTGGAAGCAAGCCTGTGATGTCCCGGACCGTCGGCGCGGCCCTCGCTGCCCCCACCTCATGAGGCGCGCCCTGAGACAACGCGCGGAAAGGAGAAAGATGATGGCGACCGAACCCGAAGTGCTCGACGAACTACGGCAGTTGAGAGCAAGGGTTCCCCAGCTGACCGGCGCGCTCGCGGCAAGCGTCGACGGCCTCGTACTGGCCCAGGACACCACGACCGTGGAGCCCGAGGGGGTGGCGGCGCTCACCGCCGCGGCGCTCGGCGTCGCGGTGCGGCTGACGGACGCGACCGGCCAGGGGGCCTTCCGCGAACTGCTCGTGCGCGGCGACGACGGCTACGTGGCCACCTACGCGGCGGGGTCCTCCGCCGTCCTGACGCTCCTCGCCGGGCCGCGCATCAACGTGGGCCGGCTCCACCTTGAGGCCCGCCGGGCCAGTGTCCGCATCGGCGCCCTGGTCGACAGCGCCCGGGAGAACGCATGACCGTACCGAAACGCACGACAGCAGCAGCCAGGAACACCACCGGACGAAAAGGAAGTGCGAGCCCCATGGCCAACACCGAAACCGCGCTCAAGGAAGCGATGACCAGCATCGAGGGAACCCTCGGTGTCGCCCTGGTCGACTACACCAGCGGCATGGCGCTGGGCACCCTCGGCGGCAGCAAGGATCTCGACCTGACGGTGGCCGCGGCGGGCAACACCGATGTGGTGCGCGCGAAGGTACGCACCATGGAGCACCTGGGCCTCAAGGACGAGATCGAGGACATCCTGATCACGCTCGGCGGCCAGTACCACCTGATCCGCCTCCTCAAGGGGCGCGGCACCAACGGGCTGTTCCTCTACCTGGCGCTGGACAAGGCGCGGGCGAATCTGGCGATGGCCCGCCACCAACTGCGGAAGATCGAGGCCGAGCTGGACTTGTAGACGCCGCTGTCTTCCCGAACTGGGGCTCCGCCCCAGACCCCGCTCCTCAAACGCCGGAGGGGCTGAGATTGCCGCAAGCGGCAAATCCAGCCCGTCCGGCGTTTGATCGGCGGGTCGGGGAAAGCCCCCGGCAGGGCCAGCAGCAACCGAGCACCCGGACCTACTCCACGAACAACCCCCGCGCCGCCGCCTTCGCGTCGAACTCCTCCAGTCGCGCCTGCGCATCCGGCAGGTCGTCGCACATCGCCTCCAGCAGCACCCGCCCCAGCAGCATCGGCGCGCACGCCGTGTCGAAGGCCAGGCCCGTGCCGACCGCCGCCGGGATCAGCAGGTCGCTGTGCCCGGCCACCGGCGCGAAGGCGGAGTCGGCGACCGTCACCACCGTCAGCCCCTGCTCCCGCGCGTACGCCAGCGCGTCCACGACCTCGCGCGGATGACGCGGCAGTGCGAAGCACAGCAGCGCGGTCGCACCCGCCCGCCGGGCCCCGTCGATGCGGTCGGCGAGCATCGAGCCGCTCTCGTCGAGCAGCCGTACGTCGGGATGGACCTTCGCCGCGAAGTACGCGAAGCCACGCGCCTGCGAGGAGGCGGCACGAAGGCCCAGCACCGGCAGCGGCCTGGAGGCGGCCAGGACGCGGCCCGCCTCCTCCACCGGGCCCGGGTCGGCCAGCAGCTCCGCGAGGTGCTTGAGGTTCTCGATCTCGGCCAGGACCGCCTGCTGGTACTCGTTGTAGTCGTCCTCGCCCCGCGACGGCTCCGTGGGCGCGACCTCGCGCAGGTGCTTGCGCAGGGCCGGATAGCCGTCGAAGCCGAGCGCGACCGCGAAACGCGTGACGGACGGCTGGCTGACCCCGGCCAGCTCCGCGAGCTCGACGCTCGACAGGAACGGCACATCGGCGGCCTTGCGCACCATGCAGTGCGCGATACGCCGCTGGGTCGGCGTCAGCCGATGCCCGTCGAAGAGCTGCTGCAGTCGTGCGGCAGGGCTGTCGCTCATGCCATCCCCCTCAAAGGTCCGTGAACTGGTCGAGCAGCGCGGCCGCCGCAGTCACATCATCGGTGAGCGGGCGGTCCACATGGTCAGGATCGAGCACCGCGTCAGCGAGCGCGAAGGCGCGGCCGACCGGCAGCTCCGGGTCGGGACGCAGCCCGCGCTGGTGCAACGCCCGTACAGCGGCGACGAGTTCGCAGCCCACAACGTGCCGGTACGCGTCACTCGCACGCAGCGACTGGCGCGCGGCCAGCGACGCGAAGCTGGCCTGCTCCTCCACGCCCCGCGAGAGTACGGCGTGGCCGAGCGACGCGGGGGCGGAGAGGGCGCGCAGGTCGCCCAGGGCGGCCCCGGCGGCGTACTCCAGGATCATCACGCCCGAACTGGCCGGCTCACCATCCGCCAGGAAGGGGCGCAGACGCGTGAAGCCGGGCTCATTGAGGGCGGAGAGGCGGGAGGTGGAGAGGCGCGCTGTCTGGGTGACCGCCAGCCTGAAGTGGTCCAGGGCGAGAGCGAGTTGGGCCATGTAGAAGCCGCCGTGGTGGTACGCCGCCATGTCTTGCGGGCAGATCAGGGGATTCTCGGCGGCCGCGTTGATCTCGACCGCCAGCGTGCGCTCCAGCAGGTCCGCCGCGTCCTGCGCCGGACCGTGGATCTGCGGCAGACAGCGGAAGCCGTACGGGTCCTGTATGCGGCCCAGTGGTGGGGTGGGCCGCTCGGGCGCGCCGAGCAGGCGGCGCATGGCGGCGGCGACGGCGTACGAGCCGGGGTGCGGGCGGGCCGCGTGGACCGGCTCGGCGTACGCCTCGTACGAGCCGTCGACCGCGAGGAGGGAGAGCGCGCCGACCACCTGGGTGGCGGTGATGAGGCGACGCAGCTCGTCGAGGGCGAGCGCGGCCTGGCCCAGGGTGAGGGCATTGCTGCTGATCATCGCGAGGGCGTCGTTGTTGTCGAGGGGCTGCGCCTCGGGCGGCGTACCGGCGCCCAGCCAGGGCTGCTCGCCGGCCAGGGCGAGGCCGACCTGGGAGAGGGCGGCGATGTCACCCGTACCCACCGAGCCGTATTCGTTCACGACGGGGTACGCGCCCGACTCCAGCGCCTCGCACAGGGCCGTCACCACGGTGGGGCGCAGGCCCGCGCCGCCCGCGAGCAGCTGGTTCGCGCGGACGGCGAGCATGGCGCGTACTTCGCGGGCGGGCAGCGCGGCGCCAATCGCACCGGCATGGCTGCGCAGCAGACGCAGGCCGTGGTCGGCGGCCGCCTCGGTGGGCACGGCCTCGGAGCGGTTGGCGCCGACGCCGGTGGAGCGGCCGTAGACGCGACCGGATGCGGCGAGTTCGCGGGCGGCGTGCCAGGAGACCTCGACGCGCTTCATGGCGTCGGTGCCGGGGACGGGGCGCGCGGCGCCGTCGGCGAGGCGTACGACGTCGGCGACGGGGAGGCTCTGTCCGTCCAGAACGACCACCATGTGGGACGACTTCATGCGCAAACGCCTCCTTTTCGGACAGCTCGTCTCGTCCACCGGTCGGCCGTAACCAGTGATTTACCTCAGAGCATTGACATCTATTCAGACACCAAGAACTCTGCATGACCATATACAGCCCCGGCAAGGGATGGCCGATGATCAAATTTGACGCAGTGCACAAGCGGTTCCCGAACGGCACAACGGCGGTGGACAACCTGAACCTGGAGATGCCGGAAGGCGGCATCACGGTCCTGGTCGGCTCGTCCGGATGCGGCAAGACCACCACTCTCCGCATGATCAACCGCATGGTGGACCCGACGTCCGGCACCATCCGGGTCGCGGGCAAGGACATCCTCGAAGCGGACGCCGCCGAGCTGCGCCGCGGCATCGGGTACGTCATCCAGCAGTCCGGGCTCTTCCCGCACCGCACCGTCCTCGACAACATCGCCACGGTGCCGCTGCTACTGGGCTGGGGCCGCAAGAAGGCGCGGGCCAGGGCCTCGGAGCTGCTGGAGACCGTCGGCCTCACCGCCGACGCCGGCAAGCGCTACCCGCACCAGCTCTCCGGCGGCCAGCAGCAGCGCGTCGGTGTCGCGCGGGCGCTGGCGGCCGACCCGCCCGTGCTGCTGATGGACGAGCCGTTCGGGGCGGTCGACCCTGTCGTACGCACGCAGCTTCAGGACGAGCTGCTGCGCCTCCAGCAGGAGCTGAGCAAGACCATCGTCTTCGTCACGCACGACATCGACGAAGCGGTACGCCTCGGCGACCGCATAGCCGTCTTCCGCACCGGCGGCCACCTCGTCCAGTGCGCCCCGCCCGCCGAGCTGCTGGCCCGCCCGGCCGACAGCTTCGTGGCCGACTTCCTCGGCGCCGAGCGCGGCCTGAAGCTGCTGTCGCTGACCACGCTGGCCGATGTCCCGCAGGTCGCGGCGACGACGGTACGGGAGGACGAGAAGCCGGCGCGGGGGACGGACAACCCCTGGCACCTGGTCACCTCACCCGCGGGCAAGCCCCTGGGCTGGCTCGACGCGACCGCCCACGACGCGGCGCTCGTTCCCGTACGACCGCTGTCCGACGCGGACTCCCTCCTCTCCGCGCTCAATGAGTCCGTGGCATCGCCCAGCGGCCTGGTCGCGCGGGTGGACGCGGCCGGAATCCTGACCGGAGTCACTTCCCGCGAAGAGATCCACAACCAGGCAGGCACAGCCCACGCCACGGCAACACACCCGCCGGCGCCAGCCACGGCCACCACCGACGCCGCAGCGAGGGGCGGGAGCACGACGGGCTCAGCCACCGCAGACGGCACCTCCGCTGCCGCCGCCAGGCGTACCGCATGACCGTCGAATGGGCGTGGATATCCGACCACGCGAGCGATCTCGCCACCCTCACCATCTCCCACCTCCAGGCCGCCCTCACCGCCGTGGCGCTCGGCCTGCTGATCTCGCTGCCGCTGGCCGTCGTCGCCCACCGCGTCCGGCCCCTGCGCGGGCTGCTGCTCGGCCTCTCCAACGTCCTCTTCACCATCCCGTCCATCGCGATCTTCGTGCTGCTGCTCCCGGTCACCGGCCTCACCCGTACGACCACCGTCGTCGGGCTGACGGTCTACACGCTGGTCGTGCTGCTCCGTAACACCGTCGAGGGCCTGGACGCCGTACCCGTGAAGGTCCGGGAGGCAGCCAAGGCCATGGGCACCCGCCCCCTGCGCACCCTGCTCACCGTCGAACTGCCGCTCGCGCTCCCGGTGATCATGGCGGGCGTACGCATCGCGACCGTCATGTCGATCTCGCTGGTCAGCGTCGCGACGTACATCGGCGACGGCGGACTCGGCCAGCTCTTCACCGACGGCTTCCAGCGCAACTTCCCCACCCCCGTGATCACCGGCGTCGCGCTCACCCTCCTGCTCGCGCTGGTCGCGGACGCGCTGCTGGTCGCGGTCCAGTACGCGCTGACTCCCTGGACACGGAAGAGGCCCGCCTGATGTACGAACTCTTCTCCGACCTCGGCACCTGGCTGACCAGCGGCGAGCAGTGGGCAGGCCCCGACGGCATCGCGCACCGCCTCGCCGAGCACCTCCAGTACTCGCTCATCGCCACCCTCGTCGCCGCCGTGATCGCCCTGCCCGTCGGCCTCCTCATCGGCCACACCGGCCGCGGCGCCTTCCTGGCGATCAATCTCTCCTCGTTCGGCCGGGCGCTGCCCACCGTCGGCCTGGTGGTCCTCGTCTTCCTGGCGAGCGGCCTGTCCATGACCCCGGTGTACGTCGCGCTGGTCGCCCTCGCGGTCCCCGCCATCGTCACCAACACGTACGCGGGCATGACCGCCGTCGACCCGGACGTGAAGGACGCGGCCCGAGGCCAGGGCATGCGCGCCCACCAGGTCCTCTTCCACGTCGAACTGCCGCTCGCCCTCCCCCTGATCATGACCGGCCTGCGCCTGGCCCTCATCCAGGTGGTGGCCACGGCCACCATCGCGGCGTACGTCAGCTTCGGCGGCCTGGGCCGGTACGTCTTCGACGGCCTCGCCCAGCGCGACCTCGTGCAGGTGCTGGGGGGCGCGGTGCTGGTCGCCGTCATCGCCGTCGTACTCGACCTGGCGCTCGCCGGACTCCAGCGCGCCCTCTTCCGCCACCGACGTTCCGCCGCAGCCCACTGAGCCGCAGCCCACTGAGGAGATCCACCGCCATGTCCACCATGAACCGCAGGACCCTGCTCGGCGGCCTTTTCGCCGCCGCCACCGTCCCCGCCCTCACCGCGTGCAGCAGCGGCATCACGTCCCTCGAAGGCGAGGGAGGCACCGGGGGCGGCGGAGGCGGCTCCAGCGCCGACGGCATCACCATCGGCACCGCCAACTTCACCGAGAACCAGATCCTCGGCCATCTGTACGCCGCCGTACTCGGCGCGGCAGGCATCAAGACGACGGTCCGCCCGAACCTCGGCACCCGCGAAATCCTCATCCCCGCTCTCAAGGGCGGCGACGTCGACCTGCTCCCGGAGTACCAGGGCGCGCTCCTGCACTACCTCGACCCGAAGGCGAAGGCGACGGAGGAGGGCGAGATGCAGAACGAACTCGCCGTAGCGCTCCCGAAGGGCCTGCAAATCCTCCCGTACGGCAAGGCGGAGGACTCCGACGCCTTCGCCGTCACCCGCGAGACCGCCGAGAAGTACGGCCTGAAGTCCCTGGCCGACCTGGCCAGGCACAACGGCAAGCTCGTCATCGGCGCGGCCCCCGAGGTGAAGAAGCGCACGGTCGGAGCGGTCGGCCTCAAGGACGAGTACGGCGTGAAATTCAAGGAGTTCAAGTCCCTGGACTCGTCGGGCCCGCTGGTCAAGGGCGCGCTCAAGAAGGGCGACGTGGACGTGGCGAACCTCTTCACCACCGACACCGACATCCTCGCCGAGGGCTGGGTCGTCCTCACCGACCCCAAGAACCTCATACCCGGCCAGCACATCGTGCCGCTGATCGCCGACCGCAAGGCGGACTCGACCGTACGCAAGGCACTGGCACGCCTCGGCAACGCGCTGACGACCGAGGACCTGACCGAGCTCAACCGCCAGGTCGACAAGGACAAGAAGGACCCGGAGGACGTGGCGAACGCCTGGGCCGCCGCCCACCACCTCATGAAGTAAGGAGAGTCCCTCCATGGCCGATTCCCTGGTCGAGCGCCGCTCGATCGACGTCGTACCGCACAGCGAACGGCACGGCACCGCCTTCAGCCAGTTCACCCTCTGGCTGGGCGCGAACCTCCAGATCACCGCCGTCGTCACCGGCGCACTCGCGGTCGTATTCGGCGGCGGAGCGCTCTGGTCGATCGTCGGCCTGCTGGTCGGCAACGTGCTCGGCGGCGCGGTGATGGCCCTGCACTCGGCGCAGGGCCCGAAGCTGGGCCTGCCGCAAATGATCCAGTCGCGCGCCCAGTTCGGCGTACGCGGAGCAGTGGTCCCTCTCCTCCTCGTCATCATCATGTACGTCGGTTTCTTCGCCAGCGGCAGCGTCCTGGCGGGCCAGGCGGTCGGCGAGCTGACCCAGCTCGGCGACACGGCGGGCATCGTGATCTTCGCGGCCGTCACCGCAGTGATGGCGGCCATCGGCTACCGCGTCATCCATGCGCTGGGGCGGGTGGCGAGCGTCATCTGCGCGCTGGCGTTCGTGTACCTGGGCGTACGCCTGCTGGAGCGCATAGACCTGGGCGCGGTGCTGTCGGACCGCGCCGGCTTCGACCTCCCGATGTTCCTGCTGGCCGTGTCGTTGTCCGCGTCCTGGCAGCTCGCGTTCGGCCCGTACGTCGCCGACTACTCCCGCTACCTTCCGCGTACGACGAGCGGCCGCGCCACCTTCTGGTGGACGCTCGGCGGGACGGCGATCGGCTCGCAGTGGTCGATGACCTTCGGCGTACTGGTCGCGGCGACGGCCGGGGACGCGTTCCTGGCCGGCCAGGTGAGTTACGTCGTGGCGCTCGGCGGCACCGGCCTGATCGCGTCGTTCCTCTACTTCGTGATCGCGCTCGGCAAGCTGACGATCAACGTGCTCAACACGTACGGCGGCTTCATGTCGATGGTGACCAGCATCAGCGGCTTCCGTGGCCAGCGGGTGCTCTCGCCGCGCGGCCGGGCGGCGTACATCGCGGCGATCATGGTGGCGGGCACGGCGGTGGCACTCCTGGGCAAGGACACCTTCCTCACCTCTTTCAAGGACTTCCTGCTCTTCCTCCTGACATTCTTCACCCCGTGGTCGGCGATCAACCTGGTCGACTACTACCTGATCTCGCGCGAGCGCTACGACATCCCTGCTCTGTCCGACCCGGACGGCCGTTACGGCGCGTGGCGCTGGGACGCGCTGACGGTGTACGGCGTGGGCATCCTCGTCCAGCTCCCCTTCCTGGTCACGCACTTCTACACCGGACCACTGGTCGCGCCGCTGGGCGGCGCGGACATCTCGTGGGTGGTGGGCCTGGCCGTACCGGCGCTGCTCTACTGGCTGCTGGCGCGACGCGACACGTCCCACATCCCGGACCGGACTCTGGTTCCGCCGGGGGTGGAGGCGGCGGAGACGGGGCCGGAGGCGGTCCGGGCGGGGTGACTTGGGTCGTTCGGGTCAGCCGATGAAGATGCCGCTGGCACCGGCGTTCGCTCCGCTCACCCTCCTGAGCGTGATGGTGACCCGCCCCTTGACCGTCCACGCGACCCAGAACCCCTGGTCGAAGCGGCCGGTGCGGAAGGTGTCGTACACCGTCCCGGCCGCATCGGACACGCTCACCTCCTCGTCGCGCGGGTGACCACCGGCCACCCCGTCGCCGTCCACCAGATACAGGGCGACGCGCTTGGCCTTGGCGTTCGTACCCGTGTCGACGATGAAGGAGACCGTGTCCCCGTACCAGGACGGCAGGATGCGCCGGCCGGCCTCGGTGGGGTGCTGGAGCGCGCGCGCCTCGGTGCTGTTGCCGTGCCAGGTCCAGGTGCCGCCGGCCTGCGAGGTGTCCAGTACGACGCCCTCGGGGTTCTTACGCCCGAAGCCGGGCAGCTCCCAGCCGTCTTCGCCGTACGCACCCTTCCAGTCCCCGCGCGTGGTGTCGTCCCGGACCCGCGCCCCGACCTCCGGCGCGTCGAAGACGAGCACCTTGCGCGTGGCCGAGACCGACCAGTCGGAGGTACGGGCGGTCGCGCGGACGGTGAACCGGCCCGCGCCGGCGGCGGGCGGAGTGAGCGTGAACTCCGCCGCTGCGGGCTCGCCGGGCTTCAGCCGGGGTGTCTTCACCGTCGCAGGAGTGACCGCCCACCCGTCAGGCAGGCCGCCGAGCGAAAGCCGGGCGGTGGAAAGAGTCCTGGAGCCGACGGCGCTCAGCGTCGCGGTCGCCGTCACAGCGGCGCCCGGCTTGAGGGTCCCGGGAAGTTCGACGGTCACCGCTGCCTGGGCGACGATCCGGTAGCGCTCGCCCGCGCGGGTCGGCAGGGTGAGCACCCCGTCCCGCACCGCGTGGCCGACGGGCTTCTCGTCGTCCCCGCCCCCTCGTACGCCTACGACTCGTACGACGCGGAACGGGCCGGGGCTGGGACCCGCGAAGAGCGGACTGCGCAGCTTCGCGGTCACGCCGCTGCCCGAGGCGATCCGGATCTCCGTGGCGGCTCCCTGCCGCCAGTCCACACCGACGGTGAAGTCACCACGGGCGCGCAGCCCGTCGTACGAACCCCGCTCGGCCCAGAGGGAGGGCAGGGCGGGCAGCACGTCGACGACCGCATCGCGCCCATGACTCTGGAGCAGCATCTCCACGATCCCGGAAGTGGCCCCGAAGTTGCCGTCGATCTGGAACGGCGGGTGGGTGTCCCAAAGATTCGGCAGAGTAGAGGACTTCAACTGCTCGGCGAGCATTTTGGCGGCGTGGTCGCCGTCGCACAGCCGCGCCCAGAAGTTGATCTTCCAGGCCTTCGACCACCCGGTGCCACCGTCGCCACGCGCCGTGAGCGAGACGCGCGCAGCCTCGGCGTACGCCGAACCTGCCTCGATCTGGCGTCCCGGGTGCAGCGCGAAGAGGTGGGAGACGTGCCGGTGGGTGTTGGTACGGCTGTCGAGGTCGGCCTTCCACTCCTGGAGCTGCCCCCATGAGCCGATGCGCAGTCCGGGGTCGAGGCGCGTCAGGGCGGCCTTGACCTCCGTACGAAACTCCTCATCGAAACCGGAACCGAGGGCTTCGCTGGCCTCGACGACATTCACCAGCAGGTCGTGCACGATCTGCTGGGATATGGAGGCGCCTGCGGTGAAGTCGCCCTGCTCGGGCGAGTAGCTGGGCGACACGACGAGCTTGCCGTCGCGCGGGTCGGTGTGGAGGTTCGCCAGCCAGAACTCGGCAGCCTCTCTCATAGCGGGATAGGCATGCTCTCGCAGGAAGTCCCTGTCCCGGCTGAAGAGGTAGCGCTCGTACAGCTGCTGAACGAGCCAGCCGTTGGCCTCCGGCATCCAGAAGGAGGTGGACCAGTCGTGTACGCCGGTGAAGCCGAACGGGTTGGTGTTCTGGTGCACCACCCACCCTTTGTCCGTACCGAACATCGACTGCGCGGTGCGGCGTCCCGGCGCCCGGAGGTCGTCGATGAAGTCGTGGTAGGGCTGGGCGGTCTCGGCGAGGTTGGCCGGCTCGGCGGGCCAGTAGTTCATCTGGACGTTGATGTTGGTGTGGTAATCGGCGTTCCAGGGTGGGGTGTTGGAGTTGTTCCAGACGCCTTGGAGGTTGGCGGGGAGGGAGCCGGGCCGCGAGGAGGCGATGAGCAGGTAGCGCCCGTACGCGAAGAAGAGCGCTTCCAGCGCACGGTCGGCGGACGAGGCGCCGCCGGTGTAGGAACTGAGCAACTGGTCGGTGGGCACTTCGGGGGCCGGGGCCGACGCTCCTGGGGACGCACACTGGCCAATATCCAGCCGCACTCGGTCGAACAGAGCGCGGTGGTCCTCCACATGGGCCTTCCGCAACTCACCGTACGTCTGCCCTGCGGCCCGATCGACAGCGGCTGTGACGCGCGCGTGCGGGTCGTCGCCCCGGTAGTGCGGATAGGTGGCGCCGGCGGCGTAGTCCGTCCCGGCGCAGAACACGAACGTGGCACTGTCCGCGCCGGTGACGGTGATCCGTCCGTCGCCGCCGTCAGTACGGGTTCCGCCGCTGGTGAGGACCTGCACCTGCCCCTCGTACCGCAGCCCATTGTCGGCGAGGGCGCCACGGATGAGGAGCCGACCGTCCTTGGCGGTAACGGAGGCCCCGGCCTGCGCGCTTTTGAAGCTGAGCGTGAACGAGACTTGGCCGGGCCGGTCGGCGGAGACGCGCCCGGCGACGACGCCGGCGGGGTGGCTGGCGAAGTACTCGCGGGTGAAGCGGGTTTGGCCGTCGCTGTACGAGACGGTCGCGACGGCGTCGGCGATGTCGAGGCCGCGACGGTAGCCGACGGGCGAGGCGGGGGCGCCGGGCGTGTCGAGGAAGAGATCGCCGAAGTTCTGGTAGTCGCCGAAGCCGGGGACTTTGCCGACGGTGGCGTACGTCGGATTCCCGAGCCGCCGGGACACTTCGTCGGGGTCCAGCGCCCCCTTCTCGTCGATGATCTTCTGTACGTCGGCGATGGCGCCGGGACGCGGCTTCGGCCAATTGCCGTGGTCGTAACCCTCTTTGCTGCCGGGGCCGCCGGTCCACAAGGACTTCTCGTTGAGCTGAAGCCGGTCCCGGGCCACACCACCGAAGACCTTGGCGCCCATGGCGCCATTACCGATGGGCAGGGCTTCCCGCTCCCAGCTGGTGGCGGGCTTGTCGTACCAGAGGAGCGCGGGGGCGTTCGGTTGGAGGTTGGGGGCGGGGTTGGGGGCGGGGTTGGGGGCCGCGGTGGGACCGGCGGTCGGGGCGGCGTGGGCGGTGCCCCCACCGATCGCCCCTGAGGCCGAGGCTCCGACGAGACCGGCGGCCGCAGCGATGACCGATCTCCGGGTGTACTTCCGTGACAACGAACCCACTCCTCAACAAGCGCACACTAGAGCTCGGATGACTGGCGAGCCGAACCTAGAAGTGGAGGGGTAGTTGAGGCAATAGTTCGGCATTCTTTGACAAGATTCCACCGACTCATCGGATGTTGTACTGGGCGCATCCCTAGGAGGGGGGGCGTTGGGGGGGAGGTGGCCTGGGGCTCCGGGCGCCCCGTGGCGTTGGTCGCTTCTGCGATGGGGGCCGCCACACGTAAGTGTGGCGCCGGAGCCCCGCCCCTCAAGGGCGCTCCTACGTCGCGTCGCCTACGGCGATTCCGCTCCGCTCCCCCCTTGACCGCCGGACCTCCGCCGCAATGCATCTGGGGGGCGGCCCCCGGGGGGAGCCCACGGGGAAACTCCGGCAAGTGGCTGCTATTTCGCTGCCGACCGACGGCTGAGTGGGTGGGGCGCAGCAGGTTGAGGGGGCGGCTCGGCCCCAGACTCAGCGACTGCGGGAACGGCCCTTGGCGCGACATCCCCATTCCCACGCACACGCTTCACCCATGTAGGCAGGTGGCCAGCCATCCGGGTCGACCTGCGGACCATCCCGCCTGCGGGTGGGGCGCGACAGTTGAATGGGGCGACTCGGGCCGGTTCGGCGTCCACCCCGACCGGTGATCGGCGAAGCCTCAAGCGGGTTGTTGATGTGGATGGGTGGTGGCGCACCGACTGCGCCTGCCCATCCCCGCAAATGGATCACACGAGCCGCCTTCCGTCGCCCGGGCCAGGGTGTGGGTCGAAACGCTCCCCTGAGATCCGGAAACGACAGGGCTGAGACGGGTGGGGCTGGAGGGGCGTTGCGGCTCGCCAAGTGCCGGGTTCGTTGCGTTCGCAGTACCGGATCGGGCTGTTGGAGCGAACGAACATCGCCCAGTCCGCCTGGCCGATTGCTGACGAGCCGCAACCCCGGACACAACTGCCGCACCACTCATCCTGTTCGGTCTCACAGGCTCCCCGGCCGTGGATCGAAACGCGCCCGTAATGGCCGCGAGCGAAACAGCTGAGACTGGTGGGACGGGCGAGGTGTTGGGATTCACCAAGCGGAGGGTTCGTCGCGTTCCGGAACCACGAGCCGGGCCGGTGTGCGGTCGAGGCTGCGGTAGCCGCAACGGTCACACCAGCAAGCCGTCCGCGTGCACCGAAAGGCTCTCGTGATGGCCGTAAGCAATACCTGTGAGCCAAGTGGGGCTGGAGTGGCGTTGGGGCGTCACCAAGTGCTGCTTTGGCGGCATTCCGAGGCCCCGAGCCGGGTGATTGGGGCGATACGACGAAGGTGTGGCTGCTGTGCGAGTCGAAACGCTCCCGTGACGGCGGCAAGCGACACTGCTGAGGCGGATGGGACTGGTGAAGTGAAGGAATTCGGCAAGTGCCCGGTCACACCCGCTGGGTCGTACGGATCGCATCCGACGGCCGAACGGGGCTGGTGCGCCGTCAGGCATCGGCGGCCGGTGGGTTCAGCGCGCCCCGAAGCCCATGCCGCGCTGTGCGCGTGCACCGAACCCGACACGTGACGCACGCCGAGGTCGACCTGAGGTGGCGAAAGTGGGGCAAAGAGACTGCCCGCATTCGACTTCTGTCGAGTTCATCCCACCCCACCCCCTGGGAAGCCCTCCACCCACCCACACCAGCCACCTGCTTGCAGCCCAACCGACCACCCGCCGGGGCGGACGCCACACCCGCCCGAGTCACCCCATTCAACTCATGCGCCCCACCCGCGCAGTCATCAGTCCGCAGGTCGGCCCGACGGCCGGCCGTCCACCCTCGTGGGTGCTCGTGTGCGTGGGAATGGGGATGGTGCGCCAACGGCCGTTCCTGCAGTCGCTGAGGCTGGGGCCCAGCCGCCCCCTAGACATCGTGCGCCCCACCCACTCGGCCGACAGCCACCGAACCCACCCGCGCCACTCCCCCAGCCCCCGTGCAGGGCGTTTTTCTTTGGGCCGTCCCCGTACAAGCGTTAGCGGTGGGCCGGGGCGGCGGGTCAAGGGTGGGCCGAAGGCACATCGCGCAGCGACGCGACCGTAGGGAGCGCCCTTGACGCGGCGTCACGGCCCACCGACACTCGAGCGCTCGGGACGGCCCGAAACCCCCAGAAGCAAGCCTTGGTTCGGCTCAGCGGCCCCCCGTCACGGCAGCCGTGCCGCTGCTACCTCGCGCAGGGCCGACAGCACGCGGGCCACCGCCGGGCCCGCTTCCGCGCCTCGGCGTACCGCCGCCACCACGTGGCGCTGGGGCTGGTCCGCGCTCAGGACCCGCATCACCACCCCCGTACGCCGCTCCGCCGCCGCCATCCGCGGGACCAGCGCCACGCCCATCCCTGCCTCGACCATGGCCAGGATCGCCGTCCAGCCGGCGGCGCTGTGCGCCTGCTCCGGTACGAAGCCCGCCGCCTCGCACGCGTGGCGCGTGATCTCCGACCACGGCCCGCTCCCGCCGAAGATCCACGGCTCGCCCGAGAGGTCCGCCAGCCTCAGCCCCGGCGCCGCCGCCAGTGGGTGCCCCGCCGGGAGCGCCACGTCCAGCGGGTCCGCCAGCAGCGGTACGCGGG
This sequence comes from Streptomyces sp. NPDC002994, assembly GCF_040611155.1. Taxonomy (NCBI): domain Bacteria; kingdom Bacillati; phylum Actinomycetota; class Actinomycetes; order Kitasatosporales; family Streptomycetaceae; genus Streptomyces; species Streptomyces sp. NPDC002994. The sequence continues at coordinate 123,420 of NZ_JBEXNQ010000015.1, read as the reverse complement.
CCAGCTTGGGGTCTCGGGCGGTCGGCGCGTGCGCCGCCAGCGACAGCGCCAGGTCCACCGCCCCGCTCGCCAGCAGTTCGTACGCCTCCGCCGCCTCCGCCTCCCGCACTCGTACCTCCAACGCGGGATGTGTCGTACGCAGCCGCTGCACCGTCGGCACCACCAGCGCCGGCACAGCGGTCGAGAACGCTCCGACCCTCACCTCCCCCGCCTCCCCGCGCACGTAGCCCGTCAACTCCGCGTCCGCCTGCTCCAGTTGCGCGAAGACAGCTTCCGCGTGCCGCAGCACCAAGTGGGCCGCATCTGTGAGCCGTACCCGCCGCCCGTGCGCCTCCAGCAGGGGTACGCCGAGCTGCTTGCCGAGGTTCGACAGTTGCTGCGAAACGGCCGACGGCGTCATCAGCAACGCCTCGGCCGTCGCGGTCACTGTCCCCCGGTCGCGCAGGGTCCGCAGGATCCGCAGCTTCTTGATGTCCCACTCGATCATGGGACGGAATCTATCCCGGTCCATCGCGGCCACCGGGCCCGTTACCCCACCCGTCACCCCACCTGTCACCCCACCCGTCACCCTGCCCGCCCCCGGTCCGTCGCGACGGCCGCCACCCCGCCACCCCCGCCGCTCACCGCGTCCCGCCACGGCCCGCACCCAGCATCACTCCGCCCAGGATCAGCGCCATGCACACGACCTGCATCGGGCCCGTCGCCTCGCCCAGCAGAGCGAAGGAGAGCAAGGCCACGCACATCGGCTGGAGGTAGTAGATGACGCCCGCCCTGGCCGCGCCGATCAGCGCGATCGCCTTGTTCCAGGCGAAGAACGCCACCGCGGAGGAGAAGACACCCACGTAGACGAGAGGACCCACCGTTCCCGCCGTCGGCTCGAAGCCGCCCTTGAGCGTCAGGCTCACGACGTACGCCGGCACCAGCATCAGCGCGCCGAGCACGAACGTACTGAAGAGAAAAGCCAGTCCGCCGATCTCGGTCGGCTTGCGGCGCAGCAGCGCGCTGTACGAGCCGAAGCAGACCGCCGCCGCCAGCATCCACAGGTCGCCGGCGGCGAAGTCCATGGCCGTCGAACCCTTGCTGACGAGTAGCAGCACCCCGGCACAGGCCACCAGCATGCCGATGGTGCGGCGGGCACCGAGGCGGGCGCCGCCCAGGCGTTCGTAGAGGGCCATCAGGACCGGCGATGCGGCCATGATCATGCCCATGTTGCCTGCGGAGGTGGAAAGCCCGGCCTGGTTGACGAGGGTGTTGTAGACGGTTACGCCGAGGAGGGCGGCCAGGGTCACGAACCCCAAGTGGCGCCTCAACAGCGCCCGTTGACGCCAGGCCTCGCGGGCCGCGAAGGGGGCCACGGCGACGATCGCCACAACCCAGCGCCAGAACGCGGCCTGTACGGGCGGGACGGAGTCATGGAGGGCGCGGGAGGTGACGAAGCTGCCGGACCAGACGACCGTCGCCACGGCCGCAAGGACGAGACCGACGGCCGCCGCCTTCTCCGTTCGCCCCGGCCGCCCCCTCTCCCCTGCCAACGGCTCGCTGCTGATACGGACGCGGTCCTGAACTGCCACAGGTATCCCTCAATCGTCAATCCATCGTCAATCCGGTGTCTTGGTTGCGGGTTCTACCGTCGCACCGCGCCACTCGTCAGGTCCATCGAATGTTTCCGATCATTCCCTTTAGGTGAGCTGAAAGATCGCGAAGGCCGCGGCGACCGCGGCGGACGCGAAACCTTCATCTGACCCAGCAGCGTCGCCCCGAACGCGATCGCCATCCCCACCAGCTGCACCGGCGTCAGCGTCTCCCCCAGCGCCGCCCAGCCGATGACCGCCGCCGTCAGCGGCGACAGGGGGCCGAGGAAGGTCACCGAGGTCGCGGTGAGCCGACCGATGCCGCGGAACCACAGCCAGTACGCGACCGCCGTGTTGACCAGCGCCAGGTAGAGGTATCCGGCCACGGCCCGGCCGTCCAGCGCCGGGGGTGCGCCCTCCACCAGGAACGCGACGGGCGCGATCAGCAGCCCGCCCGCGGTCAGCTGCCAGCCGGTCATCACCAGCGGGCCCACACCCTCGGGCCGCCCCCAGCGCTTGGTCAGTACGGTGCCCGCCGCCATCGAGGCGGAGGAGGCGAGCGCCGCCAGCACGCCGATCGTGTCCAGTGCGGCGGTGGCGCGCAGCACCACCAGACTCACGCCCAGCGCCGCCGCGATCCCGGTCAGCAGGGTGCGTACGGTGGGCTTCTCGCTCAGCAGCAAGACCGCCAGCCCGGCCACCCACAGCGGTCCGAGCGAGCCGAAGACCGCCGCCATGCCGCCCGGCAGCCGGTAGGCGGAGAGGAAGAGCAGCGGGAAAAACGCCCCGATGTTCAGCGCCCCGAGCACGGCGGCCTTCCCCCACCAGACGCCGCGTGGCAGCGTCCTGGCGATCGCGAGCAGCACGAGCCCGGCGGGCAGGGCGCGCATCAGGCCGGTGAAGAGCGGGCGGTCGGGTGGCAGGAATTCGGTGGTGACGGCGTACGTCGAGCCCCATGAGATGGGCGCGAGTGCGGTGAGCGCGATTGTCCCGGCACGGTTCATGACTGCTCGGACCCCCCGAAGTTGTTCCGTCCCAAAGTAGGTCGGTAGAAAGTAGCTTACCTCTAAGCCACTTTCCGTCAAGCAACTTTCTTGCGACCGACCTGCACTCCTCGGATACTGCGGTCATGACCACGACCACGACCACGGCAGCCAAGGACAGGGACCCCGTCGACGCCATCACCGCCCAATGGGCCGAGGTGCGCCCCGACCTCGACACCGCCCCGATGGCCGTCTTCGGACGCATCTACCGGATCGCACGCGCGATGGGCGACCGCATTGAGAAGGCGTACGCCCGGTTCGGGATCTCACGCGGCGAGTTCGACGTGCTGGCGACGCTGCGCCGCTCCGGTGAGCCGTACACGCTCTCGCCGCGCCAGCTCTCCGCGACGCTGATGCTCACGACCGGCGGGATGACAGGCCGGCTCGACAAGCTGGAGCGGGCCGGACTGCTGAGCCGCAGCCCCGATCCGCACGACCGGCGCGGACTGCGGGTGACGCTCTCAGAGCGCGGCCTCGCCATCGTCGACGAGGCCGTCGTGGCCGGCCTGGAGCTTCAGCACGAGGCGCTCGAAGGGCTCGGCGAGGGGCAGGTGGAGCAGCTCCAGGAGCTGCTGCGGCAGCTGCTGGCCGGTTCGACCCGGCCGTAGGGAAAGCCGTAGAAAAACGTGAGGGCGCCTCCGCCCGTACGCGATCACGCGCGTACGGGCAAAGACGCCCTCAGAAAGCCCTCAGAAAGAGAAAGAAAGAGAACAGTCAGCGGGTCTGCTTCTTGGACTTGTCCAGCACCATCACGAGACCCGCGATCACCGCGAACAGCACGATCGGAGCCACGACATACAGGCCGAGCGTCTCGGCCACACTCAGGCCGGGACCCGGGTCGTCGCCGTCGTCGGGCGTGAGCGCGAGGGCGGGGGACGACATGAGCAGCATCATCAGCGTCGTACCGGCCGCGACGGCACCGGCGCGCAGGGCGTTCTTCTTGTCCACGGTGCAAACGTAGCGAACGCCTAACAGGACCGCGCGCCCGGGGGTGCCGTACGCGTCCGGAAGGCGGCGATCAGGTCGTGCAGGCGCGGCGACGCGGCCAGTTCCTCCAGGGTTACGGGCCGCCCCTCTGCGTCGGCCACCGGCAGGCGCCAGTTGGGGTACTGGTCCCAGGTGCCCGGCAGATTCTGCGGCCGCCGGTCACCCACCGCGTCCGGCAGCCAGATGCCGATCATGCGGGCCGGGGTGCGCAGCAGGAAGCGGTACACGGCGCGGATCTCGCCCTCCTCGTCGCCCACGCCCTCCGGCAGCAGCCCCAGTCTGGCCAGGTACGACAGCCAGTCGGCCACCTCCACGGCCGCCTCCGCCCGCTCCTCCTCCAGCGGGCGCGTGAGCAGCCCGAGCCGGTGGCGCAGCGCCACATGCTCGCCCGTCAGCCGGGCGGCAGTGGACGGCAGGTCATGCGTGGTAGCCGTGGCCAGGCAGTGCTCGCGCCAGTTCTCGGGGGGCAGCGGTTCGCCCGTACCGGTCCAGTCGCGCTCGAACCACATCACCGACGTGCCCGACACACCGCGCTCGGCAAGCACGTCCCGCACACCCGGCTCGACCGTCCCCAGGTCCTCCCCTATGACGCTCGCGCCCGCCAGATGCGCCTCCAGTGCGAGTACGGCGAGCATCGCCTCCGCGTCATACCTGACGTACGTCCCCTCCGTCGGCTCACGGCCCTCCGGGACCCACCACAGCCGGAACAGCCCCATCACGTGGTCGATCCGAAGCGCGCCCGCGTTGCGCAGCAGCCCGCGCAGCAGGCCGCGGAAGGGAGCGTACGCAGCTGAAGCCAGAACGTCCGGCCGCCACGGGGGCAGGCCCCAGTCCTGGCCGAGCGAGTTGAAGGCGTCCGGCGGGGCGCCGACCGACATGCCGCGCGCGTACGCCTCCTGCTGCGCCCAGGCGTCGGCGCCGCCGGGGTGCACACCGACGGCGAGGTCGTGGACGATGCCGACGGGCATGCCCGCCTCGCGGGCGGCGTGCTGGGCGGCGGCGAGCTGCGAGTCGGTGAGCCAGGCCAGCCAGCCGTGCAGGTCGACGCGGTCGTAGAGGTCGTTACGGGCACGCTCGACGGCGGCGGAGTGCGGGTCGTCGCGCAGCTCGGCCGGCCAGGCGTGCCAGTCGGGCCCGTACACCTCGGCGAGCGCGCACCACGTGGCGTGGTCCTCCAGGGCCGTGCCCTGCTCGGCCAGGAAGTCGCAGTAGGCGGCGCGGCGGCCGGGGCCGAGCGGGACGGGACGTACCAGCTCCAGGGCTTCCTTCTTGAGCTGCCACACCGCGTCGCGGTCGATCAGCTCGCCCTTGTTGAGTACGCCGTCGCGCAGGGTCGCGGCCCGCTCCAGCAGCTCGTCGATGCGCGCGCGGTCCGCCGCCGGGACATGGGCGTACTCCGGAACGTCCTCGACCCTCAGGTGTACGGGGTCGGGGAAGCGGCGCGAGGACGGGCGGTACGGCGACGGGTCGGTGGGCGTGCCGGGGACGGCCGCGTGCAGCGGGTTGATCTGCACGAAGCCGACGCCCAGCGAGCGCCCGGACCAGACGGCGAGCTCGGCGAGGTCACCGAGGTCGCCCATGCCCCAGGAGCGCCGGGAGAGGAGGGAGTAGAGCTGGACCATGAACCCGTACGTGCGGCCGGGGGTCTGCGGGACGCGGGCGGGCGCGACGACGAGCGTGGCGGCGTCCTCCGTCCCTTCCGGCGTACGTACATCCAGCCGGTGGACCCCGAGCGGCAGCTGCCCCCAGCCCTCGCTCGCGACGGGCGGCGGAGCCACCCGGTCCGCAGTCCCCGGTCCGGGCGCCTCCTCGCGGGTGGCCTCCTCGCGGGTGGCCTCCTCGCGGGTGGCGTCCTCGCGAGGCGCGCTCTCAGGCCCTGAGCCGGAAGACGGTGAGCCAGGGGACGGTGAGCCGGGGGACGGTGAGCCCGGCGACGCCTGCCCCGGCGACGCCGTCGCCCACTCCACCGCCGGCCCCTGCTCCGTCTCCACCCGCAGCCGCGTCCCCGCGGGCAGCCCGCTGAGGGCGGGCGGCGGCTGTGGTCCGTCCGGACCGGTCCAGGACACCACCGTGGCGGGCAGCAGACGGCGGGCGGCGGCGGCCTCGTGGGCTTCGAGGGCCGTACGCACCGCCTCGGGCGTACGCGCGTCGACGCCCAGGGCCGCCAGCACGGCCACCACCGTGTCGTCGGGGACCTGGAGCGTGCGGTGCGCCGATGGCTGGTAGGACGTGGCGACGCCATGCAGGGCCGCGAGCCGGGCAAGGCCCATCTAGACCCCCGTGGGCTCCACGCCCGATGCCGTGCCGTGGGCGGTCGGTTCGCTGGTCAGGGGGGCGGCATCGGCCATCGGGGGCTCGCTGGTGAGCGGCGCGGCGTCGGCCATCGGCGGTTCGCTCGTCAGGGGCGGCTCGGTGGTGAGCAGCGGATCGGCGAATCCGGCGTCGAGGGGGAACGCCGGATCGAGGGGGAACACGGGGGCGAGATCGGCGCGGGGAGCGGGCACCGGTTTGGACAGGGCGGAGAGGAGAAGCTGTGCAGCGGCCACAGGGGCCTCCCTACGGGTGGGCTACATGGACACAGCAGCCCTACCCAATGGACACGGCCGCAGACGTATACGTTCCATCAACGTGTCCCGCCTCACACCAGGTTCCCCCCACGAAACCCGTATGAAAATTGACACCCGGGCGGGCGGGTGGTGGGCTCGGGGCCCACAGGAGAGACTGACGCGACTGAGGAGACGGCCGTGCAGTTCGGGCGCAGGAGAGGCGCGAGGGGCGCGACCGCCGTCGCGGTGGCCGTGATCGGTGGGCTGCTCGGTGGTGCGCAGGGGGCGTTCGCCGCTCCCTCCGACCCCGAACCCGACCCCGGCGCCCCCGCCGCCACGAAGCCCGACCGCGAGAGCGACGCCGCCCTGCCCGCCGTGTGGCCACGCCCGCAGTCCATACGGGCGGCCGGGCAGCCGGTGCGGGTGAGCGAGGAAGCGGTGCTCGTCGCGGAGGCGGGGACCGATCAGTACGCCGTGAAGGCCCTCGAAGGGGTGCTGCGCGACGCGGGCGTGAAGACCCTTTACACCGTGCGGCCCGATGAGCCGCTGCCGCTGCCCGCGCGTGGCCTGGTCGTACGGGCGGGAGGCACCGGCGCGAACGACGCGCTGCGCGCCCTGCGCGCACCCGAAAGCGCCGATCTGCCGTCCGGGGGCTACCGGATAGCCGTCGGCAGCGTCGGCGGACGGGACACGGTCGCGCTCGACGGCGTCGGCGACGACGGCCTCTTCCACGCGGCGCAGACCCTGCGCCAGCTGGTGACCGGGGACGGGGACGGGGGCCAGGGGAGGCAGATCGCGGGGGCCCTCGTCCGCGACTGGCCGGGGACGGCCGTACGCGGCATGACCGAGGGCTTCTACGGTCAGCCGTGGACGCGCGAACAGCGCCTCGACCAGGTCGACTTCATGGCCCGTACCAAGCAGAACCGGTACCTCTACGCGCCGGGCGACGACCCGTACCGCCAGGCCCGCTGGCGCGACCCGTACCCGGCCGACCAACGCGCCGACTTCCGGGCGCTCGCCGAGCGGGCCCGCAGCAGCCATGTGACGCTCGGCTGGGCCGTGGCGCCGGGGCAGGCGTTGTGCATGTCGTCCGACGACGACATCAGGGCGTTGAACCGCAAGTTCGACGCGATGTGGGCGCTCGGTGTGCGCTCCTTCCAGCTCCAGTTCCAGGACGTCAGCTACAGCGAGTGGCACTGCGACGCGGACGCGGACACCTTCGGGTCGGGGCCACAGGCCGCGGCGAAGGCGCACGCGCGGGTGGCCAACGCGGTGGCGAGGCACCTGGCGGAGCGGCACCCGGGGTCCGAGCCGCTGTCCGTGATGCCGACGGAGTTCTACCAGGAGGGCGACACCGACTACCGGCAGGCGCTCGCCGCCGAGCTGGACGGCGGGGTGCACGTCGCGTGGACGGGCGTCGGCGTCGTACCGCGTACGATCACCGGTCGCGAACTGGCCGGTGCGCGCGACGCGTTCCGGCATCCGCTGGTGACGATGGACAACTACCCGGTCAACGACTACGCGCAGGACCGCATCTTCCTCGGCCCCTACCAGGGCCGGGAGCCCGCCGTCGCGACCGGCTCCGCCGCCCTCCTCGCCAACGCCATGGAGCAGGCGTCCGCCTCCCGCATCCCGCTCTTCACGGCCGCCGACTACGCCTGGAACCCGCGCGGTTACCAGCCGCAGGAGTCGTGGCAGGCCGCGATGGACGACCTGGCGGGCGGCGACGCCACGGCCCGCGAGGCGATGCGGGCGCTGGCGGGCAATGACGCGTCGTCCGTGCTGGGCGGCGAGGAATCGGCGTACCTGCGGCCGCTCATCGACGGCTTCTGGCGCGCGCGTACGTCTGGCGACCAGCGCGTACGGGACGCGGCGGCGAAGAAGCTGCGCGACGCCTTCACGGTGATGCGCGAGGCACCACTGCGGCTCCAGGGCTCGGCGGGCGGCGCTTTCGACGACGAAGTACGGCCGTGGACCGAGCAGCTGGCACGGTACGGGAGGGCGGGCGAGCTCTCCGTCGACCTGCTCCAGGCGCAGGCGCGCGGCGACGGCCCGGCCGCGTGGCGCGCCTCGCTCGACCTCCAGGCGCTGCGCGGCTCCCTGAAGGCGAGCCGGGTCACCGTCGGCAAGGGGGTGCTCGACCCGTTCCTGGCGAAGGCCGTCAAGGCGGCGGACGCCTGGACCGGCGCGGACCGCAAGGCCGGCAGCGTCGCCGAGGGCGCCGGTTCGTACACCGTACGGCTCGACCGGGCGCGTCCCGTCGAGGCGCTGACCGCCATGACCGAGCCGGGTACGGGCGAGGGCGCGGCCGTCGAGGCGCATGTCCAGGGCCAGGGCTGGCGGCGCGTCGGCACGCTCTCCGGCAGCGGCTGGACGCAGACGGACGCCGGGGGCGCGCGGGTCGACGCCGTACGCCTGACCTGGGACGCGGCGAGTGACGGCGGTGCTCCTGTGGTGCACCGCGTGGTCCCCTGGTTCGCGGACGAGCCGCGGGCCGGGCTGCGGCTTGAGCGCAGTGAGACGGACGCGGAGATCGGCGGGAGCCGGCCGGAGCGCGTCACCGTACGGCTGACCGGGCAGCGCCCCGGGGAGGTGCGGGGGCGGCTGACGGCCGAGGCGCCGGAGGGCATCGAGGTGCGGGCCCCTCGGGCTACGACGGTGCCGCGCGGGGCGTCCACCGCCGTGCCGCTCGATGTCCGGGTCGACAAGGCGGTGCGGGCCGGCGAGTACAAGGTGCCGGTGTCCTTCGACGGGCAGGACAGTGTCCTGACGGTGCGGGCGTTCCCGCGTACGGGCGGGCCCGATCTCGTACGGGGCCAGGGCGTGAAGGTGTCGTCGTCCGGCGACGAGACCGCCGACTTCCCGGCACCGAACGCCGCCGACGGCGACCCGGCCACCCGGTGGACCTCGCCGATAGGCCGCTCCGCGTGGTGGCAGACGGAGCTGGCGGAGCCGGTGCGGCTCGGGCAGGTCGTACTGCACTGGCAGGAGGCGTACGCGAAGAAGTACCGCATCCAGGTGTCCCAGGACGGCCGCACGTGGCGCACGGCGGCGACCGTCAGGGACGGGCAGGGCGGGCGCGAGGCGGTTCGGATGGACGCGGAGGGGGTGCGGTTCGTGCGGGTGCAGTGCGATGAGCGGGCGCTGCCGTTCGGCTACTCGCTGTTCGGGGTCGAGGCGTACGCGGTGGCCGACGCCGACTAGCGACCGGGCGGTTGCGGCCCTGCGGGGACCCCGGCCGGGCTCGACCCCTGCGGGGCTCTTCCCCACCCCGCCCCTTCCCGAACTGGGGCAAGCCCCAGACCCCGGAGATATGCTCCCGCACCCCTCCAGCCCCTCCGGCGTTTGAGGAGCGGGGTCTGGGGCAGCGCCCCAGCTTCCCCCGGGGGACGACGAAGGCCCGGATCCTCAGGCCGAAACGCCGTCGATCCGAGCCAGTGCGTCATCCGCGCCGAACGGCTGCAAGTACGGCAGCCAGCGCGGATCCCGATGCCCGGTCCCGATGATCCGCCAGGCCAGACCGGACGGCGGAGCGGGCTGATGGCGCAGCCGCCAGCCGAGCTCCATCAGGTGCCGGTCGGCCTTGACGTGATTGCAGCGGCGACACGCCGCCACCACGTTCTCCCAGGCGTGCTGACCGCCACGACTGCGCGGAACGACGTGGTCGACGCTGGTTGCGACACCACCGCAGTACATGCAGCGCCCGCCGTCCCTGGCGAAGAGCGCACGGCGGGTGAGTGGAACGGGCCCCCGGTAGGGGACCCGTACGAACCGTTTCAGCCGCACAACGCTGGGTGCGGGGACAGCGCGGGTCGCGCTGTGCATGAAGGCGCCGGATTCCTCGAGGCAGAGAGCCTTGTTCTCCAGTACGAGGACGAGCGCGCGGCGGAGCGGTACGACGCCGAGCGGCTCGTACGACGCATTGAGGACCAGGACATGCGGCACGGATGCCTCCTATTACGCCGGCGGCGCGTGGCTCGCGCCGGGACGATCTGCTCTCAGTCTCCCCTCACCCCTGGTCGAAACGCCACCACGTCCGGGTAACGGGCTGGGAGTGTTTTCGACCACACCGCCTTCATTCCCTGGTGAGCCTTGTCTCTCCCTCGAACACAGCGCCGGTCTGAGCAGGATGCCCCGTTAGTGTGGTTGGTCTGTTGTCGTCCCGCCTGGAGGTACCCGCGTGCTCTGGTCCGTCCTGTCGGCCGCCGATCCCACGTCGTCGACGTCACCCGAGCCCGTCACCTTCGACGAGGCCGCGCAGAAGGCGAACAACGCCGCGAGTTGGGTCGAGCAGAACTGGTCCACCTGGCTGAGCGTCGGCCTGCGCATTCTGCTGATCGTCGTGATCGCCACGGTTCTGCGTACGGTCATCCGCCGCTCCCTCACCAAGCTGATAGCCCGCATGAACCGCAGCGCCCAGGCGGTCGAGGGCACCGCGCTCGGCGGCCTCCTGGTGAACGCCGAGCGCCGCCGCCAGCGCTCGGAGGCGATCGGATCCGTGCTCCGGTCGGTCGCGTCGTTCCTGATCCTGGGTACGGCCGCCCTGATGGTGCTCGGCGCACTCAACATCAATCTGGCGCCCCTCCTCGCCTCGGCGGGTGTCGCCGGCGTGGCGCTCGGCTTCGGTGCACGGAACCTCGTCACCGACTTCCTCTCCGGCGTCTTCATGATCCTTGAGGACCAGTACGGCGTCGGGGACAACATCGACGCGGGCGTCGCGTCCGGCGAGGTCATCGAGGTCGGCCTGCGGGTGACGAAGCTGCGCGGCGAGAACGGCGAGATCTGGTACGTCCGCAACGGCGAGATCAAGCGCATCGGCAACCTCAGCCAGGGCTGGGCCACGGCCGGAATCGACGTACAGGTGCACCCGTCGGAGGACCTGGACCGCGTACGCCAGGTCATCGTCGACACCGCCGACGAGCTCGCCAAGGCAGACCCGTGGAGCGAGGTGCTGTGGGGACCCGTCGAGGTGCTGGGCCTGGACTCGGTGCTGCTCGACTCCATGGTGGTGCGGGTCTCCGCGAAGACCATGCCGGGCAAGGCGCTCGGAGTCGAGCGAGAACTGCGCTGGCGCATCAAGCAGGCCTTCGACCGTGCGGGCATCCGGATCGTCGGCGGCCCGGTGCTGCTCGGCGAGGACGGTACGCCGGCCGACCCGACGGCGGGCATGTCGGCGCCGTCCGCGCTCGGCAGCCCGACGTCCCCGCAGTCACTCGCGGCGTCTCCGATCCAGCAGGCCCCCACCAACCTCGCCAAGTAACCGAGTAGTTCGTACGTTCGTTCAGCGCCCCCGCAGGTAACACTTTGGTTGCCGCGGGGGCGCTGTGCGTTGACGGCTCTTGACGACCGGCTTGCGGGCGACTTACTTTCATCCCACTCAATAGGAAACTTTCCTAACAGTGTTGTTAGGGAGACTGGGTGGCTGCTGGCAGCCGAAGAAGGGTGGGTGCATTGCCATGGCCGGACCACCGGGTACGCCGGGCACGCCGCGCGTTCTGCGGGCGATGAACGACCGCGCCGCCCTCGACTTGCTCCTGGAGCACGGGCCGCTCTCCCGTACCAAGATCGGCAAGCTCACCGGACTGTCCAAGCCCACCGCCTCCCAGCTGCTCGTCCGCCTGGAGACCGCCGGCCTCGTCGTCGCCACCGGTACGACCGAGGGGCGTCCCGGACCGAACGCGCAGCTGTACGCCGTCAACGCGCGCGCCGCGTACGTCGCCGGCCTCGACGTGACGCCGCAGCGCATCCGCGCCGCCGTGGCCGACATCACGGGCGAGACCGTCGGCGCATACGAGATCCGTACCCCCGGCCGCCGCGCCGAGTCCGTCGTACGCCAGGTGACCGACGCGCTCGACGGCGCGGTGAAGGCCGCCGGGCTCGTACGGGCCGACGTACACCGCGTCGTCATCGGCACACCCGGCGCCTTCGACCCCGGCACCGGGCGCCTGCGGTACGCCTCCCACCTCCCCGGCTGGCACTCCCCCACCCTGCTCGACGACCTGGCGGCCGCGCTGCCCATGCCCGTCGAGTACGAGAACGACGTGAACCTCGCCGCCGTCGCCGAGCAGCGGCTGGGCGCCGCCCGGGGGCATCAGGACTTCGTCCTGCTGTGGAACCACGGTGGCCTCGGTGCCGCGCTGGTGATCGGCGGGCAACTGCACCGGGGCTGGACCGGTGGCGCCGGCGAGGTCGGGTTCATGCCGGTGCCGGGCACTCCGCTCGTACGCCGGGTGACGAAGGCCAACTCCGGTGGCTTCCAGGAGCTGGCGGGCGGCCAGGCCGTGCCCCGCCTGGCCCGGGAGCTCGGCATCGCGGTGCCGGCCGGTGAGACGTACATCGACGAGGCCATCGCGCTGCTCAGCGAGGCATCCGGGGCCGCCGACGGGCCGTACCAGGAGCTCCTCCAGGCCTTCGCGACGGGGCTCGCGACCGGTCTCGCCTCCATGGTGGCCCTCCTCGACCCCGAGCTGATCGTGCTGTCCGGCGGGGTTCTCGTCGCCGGCGGCGAACCACTGCGCGCGCTGGTCCAGTCGGAGCTGGCCGAGCTCGCCGCCCCCCGGCCCCGGCTCGTCATCGGTTCCGTACAGGAAGAGCCCGTACTGCGCGGGGCGTTGGAGAGCGCCCTCGCCACCACTCGCGACGAGGTCTTCGACACCACCTCCCGCTAGCCCCCCCTTTCCACCCGTCCCTGCCCCTGGGAGCTTCGCCATGCGCGAAAACAGCCGAGACCGCCGTCTCATCAGCTCAGCCGTCGCCGTCACCGCGATATCCGTCCTCGCCTCCGCATGTACGGGCCAGTCGGAGACCGGCGCGACCGACGACCCGAACGCGAAGACCACGATCACCTTCTGGCACGGCTGGAGCGCCCCGAGCGAGGTGAAGGCGATCCGGGCGAACGTCGACCGCTTCGAGGCGGAGCACAAGAACATCAAGGTCGACGTCGTCGGCAACATCAACGACGACAAGCTCAACCAGGCGCTGCGCGCGGGCGGTTCGAAGGGCCCGGACGTCGTGTCGTCCTTCACGACGTCCAACGTCGGGAAGTTCTGCTCGTCGGGCGCCTTCGCCGACCTGGGGCCCTTCATCGACAAGTCGAACCTCGACCTGGAGAAGACCTTCCCGAAGGTGACGCTGGAGTACACGCAGTTCGAGGGCAAGCGGTGCGCGATGCCGCTGCTCGCCGACGCGTACGGCCTCTACTACAACAAGGACGCCTTCAAGAAGGCCGGCATCGCCTCGCCGCCGAAGACCATGTCCGAGCTGACCGCGACCGCGAAGAAGCTGACCAAGGCCAAGGGCGACAGCTACGAGCAGCTCGGCTTCATGCCGAACTTCCACGGCTACGAGACGACCACCGAGCACTACATGGGCAGCTGGGACCAGACGTACTTCGACGCGGACGGCAAGTCGAACATCGCCAAGGACCCGGCCTTCGCCGCCATGTTCACCCAGCAGAAGAAGCTGGTGGACGAGCTCGGCGGCTTCCAGAAGCTGGAGAAGTACCGCGGCACTTTCGGTGACGAGTGGGGCGCCAAGCACCCGTTCCACACCGGCCAGGTCGCGATGCAGATGGACGGCGAGTGGCGGCTCGGGATGGCCGAGGACGCGAAGGTGCCGTTCGAGGTCGGTGTCGCGCCGATGCCCGTCGCCGATGACGAGGCCGACAGCTACGGCAAGGGCTTCCTGTCCGGCACCATCATGGGCATCGCCCCGGCGAGCAAGAAGCAGAACGCGGCCTGGGAGCTGGTCAAGTTCATGACCACCGACACGAAGGCCGTCGTGGAGTTCGCCAACGCGATCCGCAATGTGCCGTCGACCTTCGACGCGCTGAAGTCGCCGGATCTCAAGCTCGACCCGCGCTTCAAGACGTTCATGGACATCGCGCAGCACCCGAAGTCCAGCACCCCGGCGGGCGCGGTGAACGGTGCGACGTACCTCCAGACGATCCAGGAATTCGGCTACCAGTACGAGAAGGGTGCGGTGAAGGACCTGAAGGCCGGTCTGGAGAAGACCGCCGCGCAGATCGACACCGACATCGCGAAGGCGAAGTAGTCCTGCGATGAGCACGCACACGCTTCGTTCGAAGCGCCGGAGGTCGGCGCTGCGGACGGCGGCCTTCATGTCGCCCTGGCTGGTCGGCTTCAGCGTCTTCTTCGCGTACCCGCTGCTCTCGACCGTCTATTTCTCCTTCATGAAGTACGACGGTTTCGGTGTCCCCACCTTCAACGGGCTCGACAACTGGACGTACGTCTTCCGCGACTACCCGATGTTCTGGCCGTCGCTGGGCAACACGCTGTGGCTGGTCCTGATCATGGTCACCTGCCGGGTCGTCTTCGGCCTGGGCATCGGCCTGCTGATCACCAGGATCAAGACGGGTACGGGGATCTTCCGCACCCTCTTCTACCTGCCGTTCCTGGCCCCGCCGGTCGCCGCGACGCTCGCCTTCGTCTTTCTCCTCAACCCCGGCACCGGGCCCGTCAATTCGGTCCTCGGCGACCTCGGGCTGCCGACCCCCGGCTGGTTCAACGACCCGTCCTGGTCGAAGCCCGCGCTCACCATGCTCGCGGTGTGGGGGATCGGGGACCTCATGGTCATCTTCATGGCCGCGCTGCTCGACGTACCGAAGGAGCAGTACGAGGCGGCGGAGCTGGACGGCGCGTCCGGGCTGCAGCGCTTCCGCTTCGTGACCCTTCCCCACATCTCGCCGATCGTGATGTTCTCCGTCGTCACCGGCGTGATCCAGACCATGCAGTACTACACACAGCCGCTGGTCGCGGGGAAGGTCGCCTCCGGCATCATCGGCGGCTCGGGCCAGCAGTTCGAGCCGGGCTACCCCGACAAGTCGACGCTGACCCTCCCCCAGCTCGTCTACAACCTCGGCTTCCAGCGCTTCGACTACGGGGCCGCGTGCGTGGTCGCCCTCGTTCTGTTCGCCCTGGCCATGGCCTTCACCGCGCTCTTGATGCGGCGGCGCGGCGGCATCCTCCAGGCAGGTGAATGACAGTCATGACGCACGTTCTCACCACACCCGCCGAGCGCGCCGCACGCCGCAGAGCGCTTCTGCACTGGATCGCCGTCCATGCGCTGGGGATCGCGGCCGCGCTCTTCTTCGTGCTGCCGTTCGTCTTCGTCGTACTGACGTCACTGATGAACGACCAGCAGGCGCTGACCCGCGACCTCACGCCCAACACCTGGGAGTGGGGCAACTACGTCAAGGTCTTCGAGACGCCGGGCTTCCTGACCTGGTGGAAGAACACGCTGCTGTACGCCGGACTCGGCACCGTACTGACGGTCGCCTCGTCCGTCCCGGTGGCGTACGCGCTCGCCAAGTTCCGCTTCCGGGGCCGAAACCTGTCGCTGATGCTCGTCATCTCCATGATGATGCTGCCGCCACAGGTCATCATCATCCCGATGTACCTGTTCTGGGCGAAGCAGCTGGACCTGTCCGGCACGCTGTGGCCGCTGATCATCCCGATGGCGTTCGGTGACGCCTTCTCGATCTTCCTGCTGCGGCAATTCCTGCTGACCATCCCCAACGAATACCTGGATGCGGCGAAGGTCGACGGCTGCGGCGAGTTCCGCACGCTGATCCGGGTCGTCATCCCGATGGCCAAGCCGGGCATCGCGGCCGTCGCCCTGTTCCAGTTCTTCTACGCCTGGAACGACTACTTCGGACCGCAGATCTACGCCTCCGAGAACCCGGCCGCCTGGACGCTGTCGTACGGACTCGAATCGTTCAAGGGCGCGCACCACACCGACTGGAATCTGACCATGGCCGCGACCGTACTGGTCATGGCCCCTGTGATCGTCGTCTTCTTCTTCGCCCAGAAGGCGTTCGTAGAAGGCGTCACACTGACCGGAGTAAAGGGCTGACAGGGCTGATGACGATGACTGGCATGAAGCTCGCAGTAGTGGGGGGCGGCTCCACCTACACCCCCGAATTGATCGACGGTTTCGCTCGCCTGCGGGACACCCTGCCGATCGAGGAGCTCACCCTCGTCGACCCGGCGGCCGACCGCCTGGACCTGGTGGGCGGCCTCGCCCGCCGCATTTTCGCCAAGCAGGGCCACCCGGGCCGCATCACGACCACCTCCGACGTCGACGCGGGCGTCGCGGGCGCCGACGCGGTGCTGCTGCAGCTCCGGGTGGGCGGGCAGGCCGCCCGCGACAAGGACGAGACATGGCCGCTGGAATGCGGGTGCGTCGGGCAGGAGACGACGGGCGCGGGCGGTCTCGCGAAGGCGCTGCGCACGGTCCCGGTCGTCCTGGACATCGCCGAGCGGGTACGCCGCGCGAACCCGGACGCCTGGATCATCGACTTCACCAACCCCGTCGGCATCGTCACGCGGGCGCTGCTCCAGGCCGGGCACAAGGCGGTCGGGCTGTGCAACGTGGCGATCGGCTTCCAGCGGAAGTTCGCGAAGCTGCTGGAGGTGGCGCCGGCCGACGTACACCTGAACCACGTGGGTCTCAACCATCTCAGCTGGGAGCTGGGGGTACGCCTCGGCGGTCCCGAGGGCGAGGACGTGCTGCCGAAGCTGCTCGCCGAGCACGGTGACGCGATCGCCGACGACCTGCACCTGCCGCGCGCGGTGCTGGACCGGCTGGGTGTCGTCCCGTCCTACTACCTGCGCTATTTCTACGCGCACGACGAAGTGGTGAGGGAGCTCGGGACGAAGCCGTCGCGGGCGGCGGAGGTGGCGAAGATGGAGGCGGAGCTCCTGGCCATGTACGGCGATCCGGCGCTGGACGAGAAGCCCGCGCTGCTCGCGAAGCGCGGCGGCGCGTTCTATTCGGAGGCGGCGGTGGACCTGGCGGCGTCACTGCTGGGCAAGGGCGGCAGTCCCGTGCAGGTCGTCAACACGTACAACAACGGCACGCTGCCGTTTCTGGCGGACGACGCCGTCATCGAGGTCCAGGCGCGGGTCGACCGGACGGGCGCCACGCCACTGGCCGTGCCGGAGCTGGACCCGCTGTACGCGGGGCTCATCGCGAATGTGACGGCGTACGAGGACCTGGCACTGGAGGCCGCGCTGCGCGGCGGACGCGACCGCGTCTTCAAGGCGCTGCTCGCGCACCCCCTGATCGGCCAGTTCGAGTACGCCGACGGGCTCACCGACCGGCTGATCGCACACAACCGGGAGCACCTGGCGTGGGCGTGACCGCGGCTGCCGTGATCGCCATCGACGCGGGTAACAGCAAGACGGATGTGGCGGTGGTCGGGCCGGACGGGTCGGTCCTGTCCGCGGCCCGGGGCGGTGGCTTCCAGCCGCCGGTGGTCGGGGTCGGGGCGGCAGTCGACGCGCTGGCGGAGACGGTCGGGCGGGCGCTGGAGGAGGCGGGGGTGGAGGAGGCCGAACACGTCTCCGCCTGCCTCGCCAACGCCGATCTCCCGGTCGAGGAGGAGGAGTTGGCGACGGCCGTCCACGCGCGCGGGTGGGGGCGTACGACGGAGGTCCGTAACGACACCTTCGCGATCCTGCGGGCGGGCGTCGACGAGCCGCGCGGCGTCGCGGTGGTCTGCGGCGCGGGCATCAACTGCGTCGGCATGCTGCCGGACGGGCGCACCGCCCGCTTTCCCGCGATCGGCCGGCTCTCCGGTGATTGGGGCGGCGGCGGCGGGCTGGCGGACGAGGCGATCTGGTTCGCGGCGCGGGCGGAGGACGGGCGGGGGGAGCGCACGGAGCTGGCGCACGCCCTGCCGGCGCACTTCGGGCTGCCGTCGATGTACGCGCTGATCGAGGAGCTGCATCTGGGGCGGATCGCGCCGGGGCGGCGGCATGAACTGGCCCCCGTGCTCTTCGCTGTGAGCGCGGAGGGCGACCGGGTCGCCCGGTCGATCGTGTACCGCCAGGCGGAGGAGGTCGTCGCGATGTCGACGGTGGCGCTCGGGCGGCTGGATCTGCTCGCCGAGGAGGCGCCTGTGGTGCTGGGCGGCAGTGTCCTGGCGGCCCGCCATCCGGAGCTGGACGACCGCATCGCGGCGCTGATGTCGGACCGGGCCCCGAAGGCGGTGCTGCGCGTGGTGACGGCACCGCCGGTGCTGGGGGCGGCGCTGCTGGGCCTTGACCGTACCGGGGCCGGGCCTGCGGCGCGTGAACGGTTGCGCGCGCACTACGCGTGAGGCGGAGGGGGTTGCGGGTACGGGTGCGGGTGCGGGTGCCTGCGGCGCTTTCCCCGACCCGCCCCTTCCCGAACTGGGGGCAAGCCCCCAGACCCCCCGGACGGGCTCCTATGGAGCCCCTCCGGCGATTGAGGAGCGGGGTCTGGGGCAGAGCCCCAGTTCGGGAAGGGGCGGGGTGGGGAACAGCCCCGTAGGGAACCGAAGCCATCCCCCCTGCGTATACAGGAGGGGGGATCAGAACGCGCAAAGCGCCTTGATCGGCACAAGATCCAGTCAATCGTGGTGTGGATACCGGCCCCTGCGGCCATACTGCTTGCCGGGACCAAGGGGGAGGTCAAGTGGCACACCCGCCGAATGTGCGCGAAGCGCAACCACCCGCGCGGACCACCGCGTGGTCGGAAGGCGTGGACCGGCTGCGCGCCGGCGCCACGACCGAACCCGGCCGGCTCCGCATCATCGGCGCCCTCGTGGCCGCACTCGTCGTCGCCTTCGGAGCCGCGACCGCCTGGGAGATCTCCGACCGCGCGGCCGCCGCCGACGCCGTGGTCACCCGCAGCCAGCCCCTGAGTGCCGACGCCGCGAGCATCTACCGTTCCCTCGCCGACGCCGACTCCGCCGCCGCCAGCGGATTCCTGGCGGGAGCGCAGGAGCCGCAGGACGTACGCGAGCGGTACGAGGACGACATCGCCACCGCGTCAGCCCTGCTCGTGAAGGCCGCCGCCAACACGGAAAGCACCAGCGCCTCAGGACGCGAGATCGCCGTACTCAACACCCAACTCCCCCAGTACACCGGCCTGGTAGAGCGCGCCCGCGCCAACAACCGCCTCGGTCTCCCCCTCGGCGGCGCCTACCTGCGGTACGCGAACGAACGCATGACCACCGAGCTGCTCCCCGCCGCCGAGCGGCTCTACAAGGCGGAGAGCGGCAGACTCGGGGACGACTACGACGACGCCCGGGTGTGGCCGTTCATCGGGCTGGGGCTCGGAGTCCTCGCGCTGGGCGGCCTCACCTGGGCCCAGCGGCGCAATTACCGGCGTACGAACCGGGTGTTGAACCCCGGTCTGCTGGCCGCGAGCGTCGCCTCCGCCGTCGTCCTGCTGTGGCTCGGGATAGGGCATGCCGTGGCACGGGCCGACCTCAAGGACGCCATGGCGCACGGCCAGAAGTCGCTCGAAGTGCTCAACGACGCGCGCATCAACTCGCTCAACGCCCGCGCCAACGAAAACCTCACCCTCGTCGCGCGCGGCGCCGTACTGGCCGAGGACGGCAAGCGCGACCTGTACGAATCGCAGTACGCCGCCGGCATGAAGGTCCTCGTGCAGCGCCTCGCGGACGCGCGCGAGCTCGCCGACGACCGGCAGGGCAGCGGGCCCGTGAAGGACGCGACCACCAAGGCCACCGAGTGGCGCAAGCGGCACACCACCGCGCGCGCCACCGACGACGGCGGCGACTACGAAGGCGCCCTGGCGAAGATCATCGGCGCCAAGGGCTCCACCGGCGAATGCTTCAACGGGGTGGACGCGGCGCTGGAGAAGGCGCTCGCCCATGAGCAGGCCGAGTTCACCCGGGCCGCCGAGGGCGGCCGGGGCGCGCTCACCGGCCTGCCGCTCGGCGCAGCGGTCCTGGCGGTGCTGGGCGCGGCGGGCGCCGTGCTCGGCATCGGGCGCAGGCTTTCGGAGTACAGGTGAACAGCTGATGCGGGTGGGAGGAGGCGCGGTGACCAGGACGGGCAGCAGGGTCAGGGCCGGAGGCGGTACCGGCAGCAGGCTGCGCGGCTGGGGCGGAGTGGCCGGCATGGCCGCGGCCTGCGCGCTGACGGCCGCTGCGACGCTGCTGCCGCTCTCCCACGGCGCCGGGGACGGGCAGGGCCCGGACGCGGCGGGGCAGCGGGTGGCGCGGGCGGTCCCCGCACGGGCGGACATCTGCGAGGAGCCGGAGCGCAGCCTGCGGCCCTCGAATGCGGACGGCCCCGCGATCGAGAAGATCAAGGCGCGCGGCAAGCTGATCGCCGGCGTCGACCAGAACAGCTTCCGCTGGGGCTACCGCAATCCGGCCACCCGTGACCTCGAAGGCTTCGACATCGACCTGGTGCGTGCCATAGCGGCGGACATCCTCGGCGACCCCGACAAGGTCATCTACCGCGCGATACCCACCAATCAGCGCATCCTCGCCCTCCAGGAGGACAGGGTCGACGTCGTCGTCAGGACGATGACGGTCAACTGCAACCGGATCAAGGACGTAGCGTTCTCGACCGCCTACTTCGAGGCGGGGCAGCAGGTGCTCGCCCCGAAGAAATCGACGGTCAAGGGCTACGACACCTCCCTCGCCGGCAAGAAGGTCTGTACGGCGAAGGGCTCGACGGCGTACGACGCGCTGGCCGCGAAGTCGTTCGGCGCGAAGTTCGAAGGCCTCACCGTGCCCAACCAGCTGGA
Source organism: Streptomyces sp. NPDC002994 (assembly GCF_040611155.1). Lineage (NCBI taxonomy): Bacteria > Bacillati > Actinomycetota > Actinomycetes > Kitasatosporales > Streptomycetaceae > Streptomyces > Streptomyces sp. NPDC002994. The sequence goes on along the minus strand of NZ_JBEXNQ010000015.1, from coordinate 102,717 downwards.
CTGCCTGGTCCGGCTCCAGCTCGGCGAGGTCGACGCCGTGGTGACGGACAACGCCCTGGCGGCCGGCCAGGCGGCGCAGGACCCGGCGGTCGAGCTCAAGGGCGAACCGTTCACTCAGGAGTACTACGGCGTCGCGGCGAAGCTCGGCAGCGACGACCTGGTACGCCGGCTGAACCAGATCCTCGACGACTACCGCGGGGGCGGCGCCACCGGCCCGTGGATGAAGGCGTACGGCAAATGGCTGAAGGACGACCTGCCCGGCATCAAGAACCCGCCGGAGCCGAAGTACCGGGACAATTGAGCCGGTTGAATCCTGGGCAGAACGACACGGGGCCGTACATCGGGGAAGCGGAAGAGCGGAGAGGTGATCGATGAGCGTGGCGGCGGGTGCCACCGGGCCGGTGATGGACCGGGACGAGGTGGACCGTGCGCTGGCGCGGCTCGGCGCGGAGTACGAGGCGATCGAGAGCTCGCTCCTCGCGTTGCAGGACCACGCGGGCCGCAGGCTGCTCGAAGGCGCCGAGCTGACGGGCACCACGCTGGACCGCTGGACCGCGACCGAGCCGGCCATCACGCTGCTGTGGTCGTACTTCGACACGTACACCGCCACCTTGCGCGCCGCCCGTGAGCTGCGGTCGCGGCGGCGCTTCCCCAATCGCCAGGACCTGTCCGAGCTGACCGACATCCTGCGCGGCGCGAGCGTGACCGTGGCGGGCGGCGCGTCCGCGCCCACCGCCCCGTCGATCACGGGGCCCGCCAAGCTCTCCGAGCAGCTGACACTGGCGGAGCTGGTGTCCCGGATGAACGATCTGTACGCGCGGTCGCTCGACATGGTCGTCACCGCCGACGCGGTGTGGTCCGCGCTCCCCGCGCGTATCGACCTCCTGGCGGCCGAGCTCCAGCGCACGCGTTCGCTGGCGCACTCCGTCGGCGTACGGCCGGGTGAGCATCCGTCGGGTGACGACCTGGAGTCGATCACTCACGAGCTGACGGCGCTGCGCACCCAGGTGGTGACCGACCCGCTCGCTTTCTGGCGCCCCGGGCTGGGCAGTTCGGCGCCGGGCGGCGGCCGCCCCGACACCGAGCGCTACGACCGAGCGGCGCGCGCGCTGGAGGACGTGAGGCGCGAGATCGACGCGGTGCTGACCGTACGGCAGGACGCCGAGCAGCGGCTGGTCCGGCTGCGGGACACGCTCTCGCGCGCGGACCGCACACTGACCGAGGCCAGGTCGGCGCGCGGCGAGGTGCTGGCGAAGATCGCCGCGTCCGAGGTGCCGGCGGTCGGCGGCCCGCCCACCGCGCTCCAGGAGCAGCTGGTGCTGGCGGCCGATTACCGCAGGCACGCCCAGTGGCACCGGCTGTCGCCGCTGCTTGAGTCCCTGGAGCGCGAGGCCGAGGACGAGCTGATGCGTGCGCGGGAGTCGTTGACCGCGGTCACCGCGCCGCTGGCCATCCGGGCCGAGCTGCGCGGCCGGCTCGACGCGTACCGGGCGAAGGTCGCCCGGCACGGCATGGCGGAGGACCCACTGCTGATCGAGCGGTACGACGCGGCCCGCCGCATGCTGTGGAGCGCGCCGTGCGACCTGCGGGTCGCCGAGCAGGCGGTACTGCGCTACCAGCAGGCGGCAGCGGAACTGCTGGTGCCGCGACGCAACGAGCCGAGCGACCGCGACCACACGGGGAGCACGTCATGAGCCGGTGTCAGCGCCCCGGATGCGAGGGATCGTACGAGGACATGGGCGGCGGCGAGTTCTACTGCGAAACCTGCGGGCTCGCGCCGGTCGTCTCGCCGACGGGCATGCTGTCGTCGCCGCCGACGGGGATGGCGGCGGGCGGCCGCAGCAGTACGTCCGGGCGCAGTGGCAGCTCACGGGCCTCCTCGGGCTCCTCCTCGCGCTCGTCCTCGCGTTCGTCCTCGCGTTCGTCGCGGTCCTCGACCTCGCGCCGTTCGGTCTCCGGGCGCCTCTCGCGCTCACTGTCCGGCGCGGCCACGTCCGCACGGTCGGTGTCGGTCCGCAGTTCCGGTGCGTCGTCGGGCTCGTCCGGGCGCAACCGGCTGGGCGCGGGGCTGGTCTCCATACCGGACGTGCCACGCCCCGATCCGCAGTCCGCCGTGATGGAGAACCCGGAGGTCCCGGAGCGCAAGCGGTTCTGCTCGCGATCCGACTGCGGGGCTGCGGTGGGGCGTTCGCGCGGGGACCGGGCCGGGCGTACGGAAGGCTTCTGCACGAAGTGCGGGCACCCGTACTCCTTCGTGCCGAAGCTGGGCGCCGGGGACATCGTGCACGGCCAGTACGAGGTCGTGGGCTGCCTGGCGCACGGCGGCCTCGGCTGGGTCTATCTGGCGGTCGACCGCGCAGTGTCGGACCGGTGGGTCGTACTCAAGGGCCTGTTGGACACGGGCGATCAGGACGCGATGGCGGCGGCGATCTCGGAGCGGCGCTTCCTCGCGGAGATCGAGCACTCCAACATCGTCCGCATCTACAACTTCGTCGAGCACCTCGACCAGCGCACGGGCTCCATGGACGGCTACATCGTCATGGAGTACGTCGGCGGCAAGTCGCTCAAGGAGATCGCGAACGAGCGGCGCGGCGCGGCGGGGCGGCGGGATCCGCTGCCGGTCGAGCAGGCGTGTGCGTACGGCATCGAGGCGCTGGAGGCGCTGGGCCACCTGCACAGCCGCAATCTGCTCTACTGCGACTTCAAGGTCGACAACGCCATCCAGCAGCAGGACCAGCTGAAGCTCATCGACATGGGCGCGGTCCGCAGGATGGACGACGACGAGAGCGCGATCTACGGCACGGTGGGGTACCAGGCGCCGGAGGTCGCGGAGGTCGGCCCGTCCGTCGCCTCCGACCTCTATACGGTGGCGCGCACGCTGGCCGTGCTGACCTTCGACTTCCAGGGCTACACGAATGTCTTCGTGGACAGCCTGCCCGACCCCGGCAACATCGAGGTGTTCCGGCGGTACGAGTCCTTCTACCGGCTGCTGGTACGGGCGACGGACCCCGATCCGGCGCGGCGGTTCGCGTCGGCGGCGGAGATGGCGGAGCAGCTGACGGGTGTGCTGCGGGAGGTCGTGGCCCTCCAGACGGGCCGCCCGCGCCCGGCGCTTTCAACGCTGTTCGGGCCGGAACTGCGGGTTCCGGACACGCAGTTGTTCGCGGAACTGACGGGCGACGTCTCGCAGCTGGGCGGCCGGGCCGCCCCGACGGGGCGGAGGGCGCGACGCGCGGCAGCGAGGGCGGCGGCCTCGGGCGGCGGTGCGGGTGCCGGTGCGGGTGCGGGTGCCATTCCGGCGCAGGCCATCGGTATCGGTTCTGGCGCGGGTGGCGGGGCTCCGGGTTCCGGCGGGTACGCGGGCCCGGCCGCCGTACCGGCGCAGGGCGCCGGGGGCGGGCCGCTCCCCGGCACGGTGGCGGCACCCCTCGTCAGTGCGGCGGGCGCCACGGGCCCCGGCGGAGCCGGAGGTTACGGAGCGACCCACCGCAGCACTTCCTCCGGCACTGTCGGCAGCGGCGGCTACCCGGCACCGGGTCCGCCGCCCGCCGCACCGCAAGGCCCGGGCGCTCAGCCGACGGGTTACGCCGCCCCGGGCCCACAGCCCGGGACGTACACGACCGCCGGAGCGCCGGGCAATGACCACGGGCCCAGCACCCACGTCGGCGGAGCCGGTGCGCAGCCCGGTGGTCACACCAGGCCCGGCGCCCAGCCCGGTACCTATGCGGCCCCCGGCAGCCACCCCCCGCCCGGCACCCAAGCCGGCGGAGCCGGTGCGCAGCCCGGCGGTTACGCCGGGCCCGGCGCCCAGCCCGGAACCTACGCGGCCCCCGGCAGCCACCCCACGCCCGGCACCCAAGCCGGCGGAGCCGGTGCGCGGCCCGGTGGTTACGCCGGGCCCGGTGCGCAGCCCGGGACCTACGCGGGCCCCGGCGCACAGCCCAGCAGCAACCCCGCACCCGGCCCGCAGCCCGGGACGTACGCAGGGCCCGGAGCGACTCCCGGCAGCCTCCCCGTGCCCGGCGCCCATGTCGGTGGTTTTCAGGCCGGGGTCGCCTACGCCGCTACCCAGGCCGGCGTTCCCGCGCCCGTCTCCGTGCCCGGGGTCGTCGCGCCGCCAGGGGCCGCTCCCGGGGTCGGGCCCGGCGGCGTACCGGCGCTGTCCCCTTACCTCGCGCCCCTGAAGGCGGGGGCCACCGCGCTCGCGCTGCCCGTGCCGCGCGTCGACCCGAACGACCCCAACGCCGGGTTCCTCGCCGGCCTGATGGCTTCCGCGCCCGCGGAGCTCATCGCCGCGCTCCAGTCCGCGCCGGGCGACTCCGTCGAGCGCCGGCTGCGTGAGCTGCGCGCCCGGCTGGAGATGGACGAACACGCCACCGCGGCCGAGGCGTTGTACGCCCTGGAGCTCCAGCACCCCGACGACTGGCGGGTCGTCTGGTACCGGGGCATCACCTCCCTCGTCTCGGGGGACAACGAGAACGCCGCACTGTCCTTCGACGCGGTGTACGACGCGTTCCCAGGCGAGGCCGCGCCCAAGCTCGCCCTGGCCGTGTGCGCCGAAGTCCTCGGGCAGCTCGACAACGCCGCCGAGTACTACCGCCTCGTCTGGGCGACCGACCCCAGTTACGTGAGCGCCGCCTTCGGGCTGGCCAGGGTCCAGCTCGCCGCGGGCGACCGGCCCGGCGCCGTACAGACGCTGGAATCCGTGCCCGAGGCGTCGATTCACTACACGGCGGCCCGGGTCGCCGCGGTGCGTGCGCGCCTTCGCCGGCGCGCCCCGCAGGACGGGACGCTCGTCGACGACCTGACAGCGGCCGCCGCCCAGGTGGAGGCACTGCGCAGCTTCGGGCTCGACGCCGTACGCCAGGAGCAGCTGTCCACCGAGGTGCTGGGCACCGCCCTGGACTGGGTACTCTCCGGTAGGCACGGGGCTCGCCCCGCGCAGACCGCGCTGCTCGGCAGCGAACTGGACGAGCGCGGCCTGCGCTTCGGTCTGGAACGCTCGTACCGGGTACTTGCCCGGCTCGCCCAGCGCGGCGAGGAGAGGATCGACCTGGTGGAACGGGCCAACCGTTTCCGCCCCCGGACCTGGGTGTGAAAGATGTCGCAGATGCGCCACCAGCTGCCTGCTGAGCCGACCGCCTGTCCCGGCTGTGAAGAGCCGCTGGAGCCGGGCGACTTGTTCTGCGGGGCGTGCGGGTCCGACCTGTCGGCCCTGTCGCAGCCGCCGGGGGACCACCCCACGGTGGCCATCACGGTCGCGCCGAGCGCCGCGAGCGCGGGTGGGGCCGCAGGTGGGACTGCGCCCGGCACGGACGTGCCACCGGCTGCCGTACGGTACGACGATCCGCCCCCGGCGGCGCCGGAGACCGGCGACTTCGCGCTGGCAGCACCCGTAGCCGCCGTACCCGCGCAGTCTCAGCCGCAGCCCCAGCCGGAGCCGCAGCCCGTCGACCCGCGCTGCGTCGCGCCCGAGCCGACGCCCCCGGCCGGCACGCTCGCCAAGGTGTGCGTCGCGTGCCGTACCGGCCGGATCGACGACGACGGGTACTGCGAGAACTGCGGCCACGCCCAGCCCCGCGAGCGCGACCACATGGAGCAGGAGCTGGACGCCGTCGCGGCCGTCAGTGACCGCGGGCTGCGCCACCACCGCAACGAGGACTCGTTCGCGGTCTCGTCGGCGGCCCTGCCGGACGGTTCGCCCGCCGTCGTCGCGATCGTCTGCGACGGCGTGTCGTCGGCGACCCGCCCCGACGAGGCGTCGGCAGCCGCCGCGATCGCCGCCAACGAGGCCCTCCTGGAGTCACTGCCGCGCGGCACGCACCCGCAGCAGGCGATGCACGAGGCGATCGTCGCGGCGGCCGAGTCGGTCAACTCCCTTGCGACGGACACCGGTCACGCCGTGGAGCACGACGCGAACCACCACACCAACGCGCCCGCCTGCACCCTGGTCGGCGCGATCGTGGCCAGCGGCCTGCTCGTCGTCGGCTGGGTCGGCGACAGCCGCGTCTACTGGGTTCCCGACGACCGCACCGCACCCCCCGCCCGCCTCACCGAGGACGACTCGTGGGCGGCCCAGATGGTGGCCGCGGGCCTGATGAACGAAGCGGAGGCGTACGCCGACGAGCGCGCCCACGCGATCACCGGCTGGCTCGGCGCCGACGCGTACGAACTGGAGCCGCACACCGCTTCGTTCAAGCCGGACCGGCCGGGCGTGGTCGTGGTGTGCACCGACGGCCTGTGGAACTACGCGGAGGCGGCGCAGGAGATGGCGCAGGCCGCACCGGCCGATGCCGCCGTCCGGCCGCTGCACTGCGCCCAGGTGTTGGTGGGGCACGCGCTCGACGGCGGGGGCCACGACAACGTAACAGTGGCCGTGCTGCCGTTCGCCATGCCGGAGCAAGGGGCAGGATCGGCCTACGGCACGGCGTAAGGCCCCTGTATCCCCTGTATCCGCGACCGCACGCGCCACTCCCGTCCGTCCCGAGGAGCCGACTGACCATGGCCAACTTCTCCAAGTCGCATGTGCCCCAGTTCTCCGTCGACGTGTACCAGAACGAGTACCTGCCGGAGGGTGGTCGCGAGGTCAACGCGATCGTCACCGTGACATCGACCGGGGGCGGCACGAGCGGCGCCGCCGCACTCCTCGCCGGGGCCGGGGCCTCGCCCGCGTACATACCGACGGGGCAGGGTACGGGCGTACCGAGCGCCGCCGTCGTGATCATGGTGGACTGCTCGGGCTCGATGGAGTACCCGCCCACCAAGATGCGCAACGCCCGCGAGGCCACGGCGGCCGCCGTCGACACCCTGCGCGACGGCGTCGCCTTCGCCGTGGTCAGCGGTACGCACGCCGCCAAGGAGGTCTACCCGGGCAACGGGCGCCTCGCGACCGCGAACGAGGTGACCAGGGCGCAGGCCAAGGAGGCCCTGAACAGGCTGAGCGCGGGCGGCGGCACGGCGATCAGCACCTGGCTGCGGCTGGCCGACCATCTGCTCGACCAGGCCGAAGTCTCCATCCGGCACGGCATTCTGCTGACCGACGGACGGAACGAGCACGAGTCACCCAAGCACCTTCAGAACGCTCTCGAAGCGTGCGCGGGCCGCTTCACCTGTGACGCGCGGGGCGTCGGTACGGACTGGGAGGTCAAGGAAGTCACCGGCATCGCCTCGGCGCTGCTCGGCACGGCGGACATCGTCGCCGACCCCAGCGGCCTTTCGGCGGACTTCACGCGGATGATGGAGAACGCGATGGGCAAGGAGGTCGCGGACGTGGCGCTGCGGCTGTGGACGCCCGTCGGGGTGGAGATCAGGTTCGTCAAGCAGGTGGCGCCGGCCGTCGAGGACCTGACCGGGCGGCGCACCGAGGCGGGCCCGCGCGCCGGGGACTATCCGACGGGCTCGTGGGGCGACGAGTCCCGCGACTACCACGTGTGCGTACGGGTGCCGGAGGCCGGCATCGGCCAGGAAATGCTGGCGGCCCGCGTCTCCCTGGTCCTCCCCGACCCGTCGGGCGGTGGTACGCCGCACACGCTCTCCCAGGGGCTCGTACGGGCGGTGTGGACGGACGACATGGTCGCGTCCACCTCCATCAACCCGCAGGTGGCGCACTACACAGGCCAGGCAGAACTGGCACAAGTCATCCAGCAAGGACTCGATGCGCGCAAGTCGGGTGATTTCGACGGAGCGACGGCGAAACTGGGCCGCGCGGTGCAGCTGGCGGCCGCTTCGGGGAACGCGGACACCGCGAAACTGCTTTCGAAGGTGGTGGACGTCGTCGACGCGACGACAGGTACTGTGCGACTCAAGGCGAAGGTCGCAGAGGCGGACGAGATGACCCTCGAAACGCGCTCGACCAAGACAGTTCGCGTCAAGAAGTAACCAAAAAGCTGCGAGAAGTACCGATTTACGGCCTTCGGGCCGAACGAGAGAGGGGGAAGCGCCGACATGCCGACCTGCCCGAACGGACACCAGTCGGGTTCCGACGACTGGTGCGAGGTCTGCGGCCATCGCATGGCCGGCGCCGTGCCGCCGCCTCCCCCGCCCCCGCCGCCGCCCGCTCCTGGTTACGGCTACCCGCAGGGCCCCGGTCCCGGCCATGGCCCCGGCCCCGGCCACGGAGGCGCCCCCTCCGGTTACGGCTTCCCGCCGCCCGGGCCGGACGCCACCGCCCAGGCGGAGATCTGCCCGCAGTGCCGCACCCCGCGCGAGGCCATGGCCCCGTTCTGCGAGGAGTGCCGCTGGAACTACCTGACGAACACGGCGACGTCCTACACGCCGGTCGCCCCGCAGAACTCCGGTCCCGGCCCCGGCCTCAATCTGCCGCCCGGGTTCCAGGCGCAGCGTCCCGGTCCGCCGCCACCCCCGCAGGCGCAGCAGCCCCCTCACGCATCACAGCCCCCTCAGCCTCCGCATGCCCGTGACCCGTACGAGTACCAGAGCTCGCGGCCGTCGCAGATGAACCGGCCGGCCGAGCCGCTGGCACCGGAGCAGTCGGGCGTGCAGGCCCCGCCGCACGCCTTCCAGCAGCAGCCGCCGCCGTTCCAGCAGCGGCAGCCGGGTCCGCCGCCGCCCCCGTCCTTCCAGCAGCAGGCACCGCCCGCACCTCCGCAGCAGCAGCAGCACCAGCAGCCGGCGCCGCCTCAGCAGCGGGACAGCAACGGTGACGACGACTGGATGCTGCCCCCGCCGTCCCAGCAGCAGTCGCAGCAGTCGCAGCCGCCCCAGCAGCAGTACCAGCCGCCCGCTCCGGCGGCCGGCTGGACCGCGACCGTGGGTCCCGACCGTGAGTACTTCATGGCGATGATGCAGCGCAGCGGCCCCGACGCCGCGGGCCTCAACCTGCCCGCGTACTCGCCCGAGCAGCAGCGCCCGCTCACCGGCAACCAGATCACCATCGGCCGCCGCCGCCACAGCACGGGCGAGGCCCCCGACATCGACCTGTCCGTACCGCCGGAGGACCCGGGCGTATCGCACCAGCACGCGGTCCTGGTGCAGCAGCCGGACGGCTCCTGGGCCGTGGTCGACCAGAACTCGACCAACGGCACCACGGTCAACGGCGCCGAGGACCCGATCCAGCCCTACGTCCCGATCCCGCTCCAGGACGGCGACCGCGTCCACGTGGGCGCGTGGACGACGATCACGGTCCGCCGGGGCTAAGGGCGAAACTGGGCGCTCAGCGGGCATACCCAGCCCCTCCGGCGTTTGAGGAGCGGGGTCCGGGGCGGAGCCCCAGGGGCCCCGCTCAGCGGCCCGCCTGCGCCTACGCCCCCGCCGCTCCACCCACCAGCGGCCACGCATACGGCCCCCGCGGATCATCCAGCCACGCCCACTCCCCCTCCTCGGTGACCGTGACGCCGAACCGTTCCCGCGGCGGCCGCTTCTCCCGGTGCCACAGCGTGAGCGCCTCGTGCGGGTCCAGGCTGCCGGCCGTCAGGCTGAGCATGAACCGGAACAGGTCGTTCTCCAGCGCCCGCCGCGGCAGCCCGCCCAGCTGCCTGGGCGCCGGCTCCGCCGTTGTGCCGCGCAGCGGGACGAAGTACGCCGGGGTGTGCAGGAAGTGCCCCTCCGCGTGCGAGGCGTCCCGTACGTCCAGCGCGATCAGCCCCGTCGCCAGCGGCGCCAGAATCCGCGCCCCCGGCCGGCACTGGGCGAGCCAGGCACGCGGTACGGACGGCACGGCGCACGTCGCGATGATCCGGTCGAAGGGAGCCCGCGCCGGGCAGCCGCGCGCCCCGTCGCCGGTGACCACCGCCGGGTGGTACCCGGCCGCCTCCAGATGCTTGCGAGCCGACTCGGTGATCTCCGGATCGAGGTCGACCGTCGTCACCAGTTCATCGCCGAGCCGATGCGAGAGCAGCGCCGCGTTGTAGCCGGTCCCCGCCCCGATCTCCAGCACGGCGTTCCCGTCCCGTACGTCCAGTTCCTCCAGCATCCCGGCCATCAGCGACGGCTGGCTGCTGGAGGAGACCAGCTCGCCGCCGCGCATGCGGGTGGCGAGGGGCATGTCCGAGTAGACCCCTTCCAGCCAGCGCTGCCGCCGCGCCGGATCGGGGTCCTCGCCCCACAGCCGCTGGTGGCCCGCCGGGCCACCGACGAAGTAGTACGGCACGAAGAGGTGGCGCGGGACCTCGGTGAAGGCGGCGCGCCAGGCGGGGTCGTCGAGGGCCCCGGCGGCCGCCATCTCCCGTACCAGTGCCGCGCGGGCCTCGGCGTACATGTCAACTTGGTGTGCGCCCATACGCCCACTGTCGCGCGACGCCGCCCCCGAGGCGAGTACCCGGGCGCCGTGGCCGTGGATCGAGTGAGTGGTTCTAGGCCCGAGGTCCTCCGCCGCCGCGTCTGAGACGATGGACGCGTGAATGAGATTCCGCGCGGCACGCTTCAGGAGCAGACCTTCTACGAGCAGGTCGGCGGCGAGGAGACCTTTCGGCGCCTGGTCCACCGCTTCTACCAGGGAGTCGCGGAGGACCCGCTGCTCAAGCCCATGTACCCGGAGGAGGATCTGGGTCCCGCCGAAGAGCGGCTTGCCCTCTTCCTGATGCAGTACTGGGGCGGCCCCCGCACGTACAGCGACAACCGCGGCCACCCGCGCCTGCGGATGCGGCACGCGCCGTTCACCGTCGACAAGGCCGCGCACGACGCCTGGCTGAAGCACATGCGCGTCGCCGTCGACGAACTCGGACTCTCCGAGGAGCACGAGCAGCAGCTGTGGAACTACCTGACGTACGCCGCCGCGTCGATGCTGAACACCGAGGGCTGAGTCTCCGCACTGCGGTGACCGGCGCCCGGAATCCGGTCACGATCGCGTCAAGTCCCGTGTGAAAGCGGTTTCGTCCGCCACCCGACTCTGACAGCGTCCCCCACAGACCAATGGGGCGCGCGGAGCACCACAGCGCGGTGGTTTCGGGGGGAACGGGTGGCGGGGTTCATATTTCTGCGCGTGCGCGCATCGGCTGCTGCTTGCCGCCGCGCTGCTCTCCGTCCTCCTGACCACGTCCGTACTCGCCACCCTCGCCGCCTTCTCCTCCTCGATCGGTGACGCCGGGCTCCGCCACTCCCTGCGCGGCAGGAACGCCGCATCGGCGGCGCTGCTGATCAAGGGCGAGGCCCTGACCGACGCCGTCGACGGTCGGCGGAAGGCGGCGGACGACGCGGCGCTGGCCGGGGCGCGCGAGGCGTTCGACGGGCTGCCGGTGGGGCTGCGCAGGCTCGGCCGGTCGGGACCGTACGCCCTGCCGTCGGGCCTGCGGTCGTCCAGGGCCACCGAGGACAGCCCCGATCTCACCCACCTCGCCTCGCTGGACCGCTCGCGGGTACGGCTGACGGCCGGCACCTGGCCCGGCGGCAAGGGCGCGGGCGGCGTTTACGGTGTGGCGCTGCCCGAAGCGGTCGCCGGGGAGCTGAAGGTGAAGCCCGGCGGGAAGGTGTTCTCGCTCACCGACCGGCTCGGGGGCCCGGCGCTCCAGATCCGCGTCACCGGCCTCTACCGCCCCGTCGACCCGGCCGACCCGTACTGGCAGCTGGACGAGCAGGGCGGCCGCGGCGTCAGCGAACTCGCCTTCACGACGTACGGTCCGCTGCTCGCCGACCCCGCGCTCATGGGCTCGGGCCGCGTCAGCGCCGGCCATGTCAGCTGGCTGGCGACCGCCGACTTCCGTACGGTCACCACCGACCGGATCGGGCCGCTGCGCGAAGCCGCGAAGAGCAGCCTGGCGCACCTGGACGCGCGGCAGCCGCTCAAGGGGAAGGTCAGCGTCCGCACCTCGCTGCCCGACGTGCTGGACCAGTCGGAGCGCTCGCTCCTGGTCTCGCGGTCGACGCTGCTGATCGTCTCGCTCCAGCTGGTGCTGCTGGCCGGTTACGCGCTCCTGCTGGTCGCCCGGCTGCTCAGCTCCGAACGCGCGGGCGAGACCGCCCTGTTGCGGGCGCGTGGCGGCTCCCGGCAGCGCATCACCGTCCTCGCCGCCGTCGAGGCCGTTCTGCTCGCCGCGCCCGCCGGCCTGTGCGCGCCGCTGCTCGCGGGGCCGCTGACCCGGCTGATCGCCGGCCAGGGTTCGCTGTCCTGGATCGGGTTGCGCCTCGACACCGCCCTGACCGGGCAGATCTGGCTGGTAGGCGCGGTGGTGGCGGTCGGCTGCGCGGCGGCTGTGGTGGCTCCGGCGCTGGGCGGGGGCGGCGGGGAAGGCGGCGGCCGTGCGCGTGCGCTGCCCGGTCCGCTGCGGGCCGGCGCGGACATCGGTCTCCTGGTGATCGCCGGTGTCGCGTACTGGCAGCTCGACCGGCAGACCTCGGGCAGCGGTGCGATCAGCGGCGACCGTGAGGGCAGGCTGGGCATCGATCCGCTGCTGGTCGCGGCGCCCGCGCTGGCGCTGCTGGCCGGCACGATGCTGACCCTGCGGCTGCTGCCGCCCATCGCCCGCCTCGCCGAGCGCCGCGCCTCCCGGGGCAGGGGGCTGCCCGCGGCGCTGGCGGGCTGGCAGCTCAGCCGCCGCCCGATGCGCGGCGCGGGCCCGGTGCTGCTGCTCGTACTGGCCGTGGCGATGGGCATGCTGGCGATCGGGCAGGGCGCGACCTGGGACCGTTCGCAGGACGACCAGGCGGACTTCAGGTCGGGTGCGCCGGTCCGCGTACTGGGCAGCAGCACCCCGCAGTTGGGCCAGGGCGGGGCGTACGACGACATGCCGGGCGTACGCTCAGCCGCCCGGTCAACTCGGGTGGGACCATTCCGGTCGACCCCGGGCGGTCGATCCCAGTCTGGGTCGACCATTCCAACGCGAGCGACCGTTTCGGCCTTGGCCGACCGATCGGTCCTCGGCCAACCACTTCAGCGCGGGCGCCGCCGCTTCCAGCCCGGCCGACCCTTCCAGCTCGGAGACCAACCCTTCCGGCCTGGCCGGCCATTCCGCCCCGAGCGGGCCATTTCAGCCCGTCCGGCGCTTGAGGACGGAACCGCCAACCGGGACCTGGCAGCACATCCACCCCTGGCCGCCCAATCCAGCCCGTCCGGCCATTCCAACCCGGGCGACCGTTTCGGCCTTGGCCGACCGTTCGGTCCTCGGCCAACCACTTCAGCGCGGGCGCCGCCGCTTCCAGCCCAGCCGACCCTTCCAGCTCGGAGCGGAAACCAACCCTTCCGGCCTGGCCGGCCATTCCGCCCCGAGCGGGCCATTTCAGCCCGTCCGGCGCTTGAGGACAGAACCGCCAACCGGGACCTGGCAGCACATCCACCCCTGGCCGCCCAATCCAGCCCGTCCGGCGCTTGAGGACAGAACCCACCGCCGGAACCCCGGCAGCCCGTCCGGCGCTTGAAGATGGAACCGTTCGCCAGGACGCGCGGGCCGAAGCAACCCACCCCGGCCACGCGAAAACCCACCTACACCGGGGCCACCGAAAGCACCCCGAGCCCGGCCCGACGTACCACGATCGACCCGTACGGCGTACGCAGCCGAAGCCAGCCGCCAGCGGCAAGCAGCGCAACCGCGCCCGCGCCACCCGCACCCGCCGAGCCCAACCGCAGGAAGCCCAGCGACTGCGCCGCATGCACCGCCCGCAGCGGCAACTCCGTCTCGCCCAGCGTCCGCGACCAGATCTCGCGCCCGATCCGGTCCCGAGCCGCCCGCGTCCGATCCTCCGGCGCCAACGCCTCGTCCCGCGCCCGGAACTCCGCGACCGCGGCCGCGACCGCCGCACGCATCGCCTCGGGCTCCGGCAGCCCCGGAACCTGCTGCCAGCCCCCACGAGGCGGCAGCACCCCGGCCCAAGGCGGCCCCGTAACCGCGGCAGGCACCACCACTACCCCGGCGGCCTCCTCGATGCCTTCGAGAAGCTCCCCGGCAGAGACCGTGACATCCAGCTCACCGGCACCGGCACCGGCACCCGCGTCGCCGCCACCGCCCACCGCCGCAGCAACCGCCAGCCGGGACGTCCGTACAGCCAGCACCTCGAACGACGGCGGCCGCCCGAAAACGGCCACCGCCCCGCCGCCCACCTGAAGACGTACCGCCGCGGCCCGGTCGTAATGGATCAGCCGCCCGAGGAACGCGGCAAGATCCGCCGCCTCCCCCGCATCGGCGAGCGCGAGCATCACCCGCCCCGGCGCCGTCATGCGGCGACAGCCCCCCGAGCACCCCGCCGGTCAGCACGGTCGCCGCCATCGTCCAGGTACTCCAGGAGGAACGACTTCTCCTCCGCCGAGATCCGCCGCGGCCGCGCCGCTTCGAGGTCGTACGGCACAACCACCGTGGAGGCCCGCACGTACACCCGCTCAGGGCTGTCCGCGTCCGCCGGGTCCTTCACCTCGTACGCGATCGTCAGCGACGCCGCGCCGATCTTCGTGACCCACGATTCGATGATCACCGGCTCGTGCCGGTGCACCAGCGGCAGCTTGTAGTCGATCTCGTGCCGGGCCACGACGGACCCGCCCGCGAACGACGGCGAGCCGTCCCCCGGCGCCAGCCGGAACATGAAGTCGATCCGCGCTTCCTCCAGGTACCGGAGGAAGACGACGTTGTTGACGTGCCCGAAGGCATCCATGTCCGACCAGCGCAGAGGGCAGCGGTAAATGTGACGCGACAAGGTCAGCCCCGCGTCAGCTTCTTGTACGTCGCACGGTGCGGCCGAGTCGCATCCGCGCCGAGCCGCTCGACCTTGTTCTTCTCGTACGACTCGAAGTTGCCCTCGAACCAGTACCACTTCGAGTCACCCTCGTACGCGAGGATGTGCGTCGCGACCCGGTCCAGGAACCAGCGGTCGTGGGAGATGACCACAGCCGCGCCCGGGAACTCGAGCAGCGCGTTCTCCAGCGAGGACAGAGTCTCGACGTCCAGGTCGTTCGTCGGCTCGTCGAGGAGCAGCAGGTTGCCGCCCTCCTTGAGCGTCAGCGCGAGGTTGAGGCGGTTGCGCTCACCACCGGACAGGACACCGGCCGGCTTCTGCTGGTCCGGACCCTTGAAGCCGAAGGCGGAGACGTACGCCCGCGAAGGCATCTCGACCTGGCCGACGTTGATGTAGTCCAGCTCGTCCGACACGACCGCCCAGAGCGACTTCTTGGGGTCGATGTTGGAACGGTTCTGGTCGACGTACGAGATCTTGACGGTCTCGCCGACCCGGATCGCGCCGGAGTCCGGGGTCTCCAGACCCTGGATCATCTTGAACAGCGTGGTCTTACCGGCACCGTTCGGACCGATGACACCCACGATGCCGTTACGCGGCAGCGTGAACGAAAGGTCGTCGATCAGGACCTTGTCCCCGAAGGCCTTCGACAGCTTTTCGACCTCGACGACGATCGAACCCAGACGCGGGCCCGGCGGAATCTGGATCTCCTCGAAGTCCAGCTTCCGCATCTTGTCCGCCTCGGCGGCCATCTCCTCGTACCGGGCGAGACGCGCCTTCGACTTGACCTGGCGGCCCTTGGCGTTGGAGCGGACCCACTCGAGCTCTTCCTTGAGCCGCTTGGCGCGCTTCTCGTCCTTGCGGCCTTCGACCTTGAGGCGGGCGGACTTCTTGTCGAGGTACGTCGAGTAGTTGCCCTCGTACGGAATCGCGCGGCCGCGGTCGAGCTCGAGGATCCACTCGGCGACGTTGTTCAGGAAGTACCGGTCGTGGGTGACGGCGACAACCGCGCCCGCGTACTTCGAAAGGTGCTGCTCCAGCCAGTTCACCGACTCGGCGTCGAGGTGGTTGGTGGGCTCGTCGAGGAGCAGCAGGTCGGGCGCCTCGATCAGCAGCTTGCAGAGCGCCACACGACGCTTCTCGCCACCGGAAAGGTTGGTGACGGGCCAGTCGCCGGGCGGGCAGCCCAGCGCGTCCATGGCCTGCTCCAGCTGGGCGTCGAGGTCCCAGGCGTTGGCGTGGTCCAGGTCTTCCTGGAGCTTGCCCATCTCTTCGAGCAGCGCGTCCGAGTAGTCGGTCGCCATGAGCTCGGCGACCTCGTTGAAGCGCTTGAGCTTGCCCATGATCTCGGCAGCGCCGTCCTGGACGTTCTCCAGGACGGTCTTGGACTCGTCGAGCTTCGGCTCCTGCATGAGGATGCCGACGCTGAAACCGGGCGACAGGAACGCGTCACCGTTGGACGGCTGCTCCAGCCCGGCCATGATCTTCAGCACCGTGGACTTACCGGCACCGTTGGGACCCACCACACCGATCTTCGCTCCCGGCAGGAAGCTCAGCGTGACGTCGTCAAGGATCACCTTGTCGCCGTGCGCCTTGCGCGTCTTGCGCATCGTGTAGATGTACTCAGCCAAGAGAAACCGTCCGGCAATCGATGTGTGGGCAGATACACCCCATCTTGCCTGACGTCCACCCCGCGATGGAAACCCGTATCGCAGGGTGGCCGCGACCTGGGGCTCCGCTGAGCCCCCTCGCACCGCCCACAGACGGCCCGGCACTGTCCTTGATCGGCAAGGCTCTACTCTCCTGGGATGGACGACTCCCCCTGCTTCTGCCTCCTGTGCTCGCCCCCCTCAGAGGGGCCCGCCTGGGATGAACGGGACAGCCGGATATCGGCGAGCGTGACGGATTTCGGCTGGCATGTGATGGGCGTGGGCGCTGGGGATGAGGCACCAGCGGACTGGGCCTACTCCATCGGCCTGTGGCACACACTGCGGAGTCCTGAGATCTGCGTATTCGGCCTGAGGGTCGAGACGATGATGCCGATCATCAACACGGCAGGAGCGGAGATCCGGGACGGCCGGCCTCTCGAAGCCGAGCAAGTACGGGACGACATCCTGAACGGGTACTCGGTGGCCGTTCGCCCGGTACACCCGAGCTGGTACCGGGACTTCTTCGGCGCCGGACTCGACTTCTACCAGGCTCCGCCGCTTCCGCTCATGCAACTGTTCTGGCCGGACAAGGCGGGCCGCTTCCCCTGGGACGACGAGGCAGAGCAGTACTGCCGCGCGCTTCAGCCCCTGCTCTGGGTCCCCAAGACCGAGACCACCGGACCGTGGACCGGACTCGACCAGGTCGGCTGTTTCATGCCCGACCTCGGCAAGTAAACACCCGTATGGCAACGGCCCCGGCGTGCCAAGGCATACCGGGGCCGCGGTGAGCGCCCGGTGACCGGGCGTCGTCGCCGTGTTTACTCTTCGCCGGAGGCGGACTCCTTCTTGCGGACGAAGAAGACCGCGGCGATACCGAGGACGACGAAGGCGACCGCTACGCCCAGGATCATCGGCGTGGCGTCGGAGCTGCCGGTCTCGGCGAGGTCGAGTCCGTCGGCGGCGGTGGGGGCGTCACCGGCCGTGGCGGGGCTGGGCTGGTTCTGGGGCTGGTCCATGGTGCCGGTGCCGACGCCCATGCCGGTACCGGTGCCGGCGGAGGTGGCAGCGGAGGTCTTGCAGTCGAGGATGCCCTTGAAGTTCTTCTTCAGGCCGCCGGGGCCCTCGATCGTGAAGTCGTACGCCTGGTCCTCCTGAACCGGGATGGTCACGGTCCGCGACTGGCCTGCCGCCACGGTGTGCTTGAACTCCATGAGCGCGAAGCTGAACGGCTCGTCGCCCTTGTTGGTGGCGGTGATGTCCACCCCGCCCTTTGCGCAGTTCTTCTTGGCGGAGAGCGCCGGGATGGCGCCCTTCTTCGCCCACGTGGCGGTGGCGCCGGCTGAGACGGTGGATTCGCTGGAGCCGGCCAGGATCTGCGTCTGGCTCTGCGTGACCCCGGCGAAGGCCCGGCCGACCGGCACCGAGGTGGTGCCCTGCACGGTCAGCGAGGTCGAGCCGTCGGCCGCGGCGGCGGGGACGTCGAAGTACAGCTCGCTGCCGTTGGCGGCGGCGGTGACGGGCTTGCCGTCCTTGCCGACGACCCTGACGCCGCTGGCGGCGGCGTCGGCGGGCGGGGCCACGGTGACGCGTCCCGCGTTGGTGCGGACGGTGACCGGGCCGAGCTTCTCGCCGGCTTTGCCGGAGACCGCGTTCGGCTCCAGGGTCAGGGATGCCCTGGGCTCGGCGGCGCCGCGCGCGTTCTTCTCGAGGAAGTCGGCGAGCTTCTCCGCCTTCGGGTCGAGCGCGTCGACCTTGACGTGGTCGGAGTACCGCCAGATCGCGACCTGCGTGCCCGCCGCGGCCGTCTGCTCGGTGAGCGAGCCAACCCCTGCCTGCTTGGCCAGCGCGCTCAGGTCGTCGACCTGCGGATACGAGTGCTCCAGGATCCAGCGGATCTTGCCGGCATCACGGTTGCCGCCGAGAGACGTCTGGTCCCAGGAGGTCTCCAGGTACTTCGCCTGCTCCTGCGTGGGGCGGTGGACGTCGATGCAGTACGTCTTGAGCGTGCCGCCACCGTCGACGGTCATCTCGAACAGGCCGGCGGGGATCTGCTGGTCACCGCCGGCCGTGCGGAGGACGGCCGTGTCGTAGGTCTTCAGCCCGTCGAGCGTGGCTGCCGCACCGCCCTGGTGCTGCGGCGCCTCCACCGCGGCGGCGGGCCCCGCGGCAGCTATCGCCCCCGCTGCGAGGAGACCCGTAGCCACGGCCGCGGCGGAGAGACGGGCGGAGCCCCGTCGGCGTACAGCAACAAACACAGAGAGCGCAGAAAACACAGAATTCCCCTTCGGGCGAGGCCCTTTCGCATGGTGCGACCGTGGGGGGAGTGCCTCGCCGACAGACTCAAGTGCCCCGTGAGTATGCGGAAATCCTAGAGACGCGCCGAACGACAGCCCTCTGTCATACCGTCAGATAGCCATTCCGAATCGGAATCGTTATCGCTCACCTCTCCCCTGCGCCGACACTGTCGACAAATCACCGGGCGAATCAGCCGAGTTGTGCCCTTCCGTCACCGAACGTCGCGTCAACGCCGGATCCCCCTTCACCACCCGTCTGAACGCGGACGTACCGCGCGTCATGTCGTGCCCCACGGCCAGCGCCTCGATGTCCGCCGAGAATCTGCGCTGCCCGTCCTTCTCCTCGTCGCGGATCCTCAACCGCCCGTGCACGAGTAGTGGTTCACCGATGGAAACCGAGCCGGCCAGGTTCGTGGCCAGCGCCCGCCGCGCCCACACCGTGTAGAAGCTGGACTGCCCGTCCGACCAGCTTTCCTTCTGGCGGTCCCAGTACCGCGCCGTCACCGCGAACCGGAAGCGCGCCACCCCGCCCGCCGCCGAATCCCGGTAGTCCACGCCTGTCGCGGCATTGCCCACCAGCGTCACCCACGTGTCACTCATCCCGACTCCCCCCTGCGCCACTAGTCCGCCCCTGTGCCCGTCCGACTGACTGACTGACTGACTGACTGGTCCCATGCTGGACCAGAAGTGGCGAGCCCGCCGGAGCCTGTGGGCTACCGGCCGGTTGTGGACAAACCCGTCACCGCCACGTACTGCTCCCGCACCTCCCAGTACCGCATCAGCTCCGCCGACACCGGATCCAGTACGCGCGCCCGGCCGCACCCGGCAGCCGCCTCCCGCAGCCGCCGCTCGGCGTCCTGCCCGTACCGCCGCGCCGGCCCCCTCGCCGCCACCGAGCACGCCCACTCCACCAGCGGGCCGCCCACGATCCCGGCGAGCATCACCAGTACGGGCGGCAGCAGTTGCGGCTCCAGTACGCCCACGATCTGGCCCACCAGCCACAGCCCGCCGAAGATCTGGAGCAGGGTCATCGAAGCCTGGGTCAGTACCGCCGCGGGCCACCACGCGGGCTTCGGCGGCCTGCCGCGCGGCACTCCGGCCCGTACCGCCAGTACGTCCAGCTCCTCCGGCAGCCCCGCCGCGCCGCGCACCGCGGCCTCCCGTACCGCCTGCGCCCAGGGGGCCGGCAGCCCGGCGGCGGCATCGTCCGCGACCGTACGCACGGCCTGCTCCACCCGCTGTCTGGCGGTGATCTCTTCCTCCTCCCCCTCGGCCGGGGTCTGCCCGGAAATCGGGTCGAGCCCCGCCCCCAGGGCCCGGTTCGCCTCGTACCACCGCCACAGCCTCAGCCACGGCGTGCCGCACGACTTCCCCGCGTTCCGCCGCCACTCGCGCTCCGCCGCCTCGCCCACGGCCGCCGCGCCCACCGCCGCCGCCAGCCGGTCGGTGAACCGGTCCCGGGCCCGCTCGCCGAGCTCGGGCGGCCGCCGCCCGTCGGCGACGTAGACCGGTCGCAGCCGGGCCGCGGCGGCGTCCACGTCGGCGGACAACCGGCGGGCGGGGGCCCCGCGCTCCTGCACGAACTGGCCGAGCATCTCGCGCAACTCGCCGACGCCCTCACCCGTCAGCGCCGACAGGGCCAGCACCGTGGCACCCGGTTCACCGTGCTCGCCGAGCGCCATGCCGTCCTCGTCGAGGAGCCTGCGCAGATCGTCGAGGACGAGGTCGGCGGCGTCGCCCGGCAGCCGGTCCACCTGGTTGAGCACCACGAAGGTGATCTCCGCGTGTCCGGCGAGCGGCCGCAGATAACGCTCGTGCAGTACGGCGTCGGCGTACTTCTCCGGGTCGACGACCCAGATCACCGCGTCGACGAGCGTGAGCACCCGGTCGACCTGGTCCCGGTGGGCGGTGGCGGCCGAGTCGTGGTCGGGCAGGTCGACGAGCACGAGCCCGTTCAGTGCTTCGTCGCGGAATCCGAGCGGCGCCGGCCTGCGGCGCAGCCGCCCGGGGATCCCGAGCCGGTCCAGCAGGCCGGCGGCGCCGTCCGTCCAGCTGCACGCGATGGGCGAGGAGGTGGTCGGCCTGCGGAGCCCCGTGTCGGAGATCTGGACGCCCGCGAGGGCGTTGAAGAGCGTCGACTTGCCGCTGCCGGTGGCGCCGGCGACGGCGACGACGGTGTGCCGGGCGGAGAGCCGCTGGCGGGCGGCGGCCTCGTCGAGCACGCGGCCGGCCTCGGCGAGCGTGGCCGCTTCGAGGCGGGTACGGGAGAGCCCGACGAGCTCGCGCAGGGCGTCGAGGCGTCCGCGCAGCCGGCCGCCGTAAGCGCCGCCGGGCGGCAGGCCGTCGTACTCGTCGTCGCTGCCGTCCTGCCGCGCGTTGGACGGGGGCCGCACGGGGCGCGGGGGCCGCACGCCGCGCGCCGCGCGCTCGGCGGCGCGCCGGGCGATCAGCCCGTCGTCCCACCGCCCCTCAGGGGGGCCGCCCATGCCGTCCACCCGCTCAACCCCCTCCATCCCCTCCGCACCGTCGACACCATCCATGCCATCCACGCCATCCACGCCATCCGTGTCATCAGTCACAGCAGTCACGTTTGCGGTCACTTCTCCTTCTGCAACACGGAGAGCGCGGCGATCAGCGCCGCCTGCGGCTCCGGGCTCACTTCGAGGGCGTCGAGCGGCGCCAGCCGCAGCTCCCTTTCGGTACTCAGTACGCGGTCGATGTACGTCGTCAGCAGCTCCCCGCCCTTGTCGCGCAGCCGGGTCGCGGCGACCGCGCCGATCCGCTCGGCCAGCCGTTCCCCGGCGGTGCGCGCCCGGCGGCCACCGAGCAGCGCGGCGGCGAGCAGGGCGGCGACGGTCTCGGCGTCGGGCGCGGGCGGCCGTTCCAGGTCCCGTACCTCTTCCTCGGCGAGCTCTTCGAGCACCCGGCGCCAGCGCCGTGCGGCCATCCCGATCCGCTCGCCCGCCTCCCGGTGGGGGATCGCGAACGCGACCGCGTCGGCGGCGGGCTCCCGCCGCCACGCCTCGTGGACGTGTTCGTCGGCGGCGGCCACGGCGCACTGGAGCAGCGCGGTGAGGCTCCCGACGAGCGAGTCGAGAAGCTCACCCGCCGAACTGTCCAGCGGATAACCGCGCCACCGCGTGAGGGCGTCCCCGGAGAGGACCGCGCCGCGCTGGAGTCGGCGGCGTACCCGCGTGCCCTCTTTCTCGTACGCCTCTTCGACGTCCGCGGTCAGCCGTACGGACGCGGCGTACTGGGCGGCGACGGCCCCGGCGAGCTCGGGCATCCGGGCGTTGAGCGACTCGATGACGCCGGTGGCGGTACGGCCGACGGCCTGCTGCCGGGCCGCCGGGTCGTGCACCCGGTGCGCCAGCCAGGCCCGCAGCGGCTCGACGGCGGTGGAGGGCAGCAGCCCGGTGCCGCCGCCGGCGGATTCGGGCAACTCGGGGATGGTGAAGCGCGGTACGTCGCCGAGCCCGGCCTTGGTGAGCAGCGCGGCGTACTGCTGCGACACCTCGCCGATCACCTGGTGGGGCACCCGGTCGAGGACGGTGACGAGGGTGGCGTCGTACTCCTTCGCGGTACGCAGCAGGTGCCAGGGCACGGCGTCGGCGTACCGGGAGGCGGTGGTCACCATCACCCACACGTCGGCGGCGCAGATGAGTTCGGCGGCAAGCACCCGGTTCCGGGCGACGAGCGAATCAATGTCAGGGGCGTCGAGCAGGGCGAGCCCGCGCGGCAGCGTCCCCACGGTCTCCACGCGCAACGTGTCCCCGCCGTCGGCGCCCCTCTCCCCCTCCAGGGGCCCTTCCGCCCCCTCTTCCTCCCCCTCCTGCCGGGGCAGCCATACGCGCGTGAGCTGCGGCAGTACGCGGAGGTTGGCGAACCAGTGGTGATCGTCCGGGTGGCATACGAGCACGGGCGTACGCGTGGTGGGCCGCAGCACGCCGGCCTCGCTCACCCGCCTGCCCACCAGGGAATTGACGAGGGTGGACTTGCCGGATCCGGTGGAGCCGCCGATGACGGCGAGCAGCGGTGCTTCAGACTGTTTCAGCCGGGGCAGCAGATAGTCGTCGAGCTGCGCCAGCAACTCGATCCGTGCCTGCCTCGCACGCGGAGCCCCCGGCAGGGGGAGTGGGAGGCGCACGGCAGCGACACGGTCGCGCAGGGCGGAGAGTGCGTCGATCAGCTGAGGCCGTGCGTCCAAGGTCACCACATGCGAAGAATGCCCAATTTTGGAGCCTTTTAGAAGCTTAAAGGGTCCTCTGCGCGCCTATGCGCGCCGATTGGCGGCGAGGGACACACGGTATGAGTGGGGCACAGGCATAACGAGTGCACAACACCCGGGGCGCGAGACGCCAAAAGCGATGCGCGATTCGCACTCGCCTGCGATTATCAGGTTCGCTTCACCGAACCTCCACATCGTGCCACGCAGGTGAAGCAACCGGCCCAAGGCGATCGGAGCCCTATCCTTGTCCCCGGCAAGGTCCAGGACCCTCCCAGCCCGGGGCCCAGGCCACCGAGGTCATGATCCGGCCCCCGTAGCTCAGTGGATAGAGCAGGCGCCTTCTAAGCGCTTGGCCGCAGGTTCGAGTCCTGCCGGGGGCGCTGCATTTTCCCAGGTCAGACGTGCGGCCCCACCCCCTCCGTAAGATCATTTACGGAGGGTTCCCTCTCCCATCAACATGGAAAATTGCCCTATTGTGTTCACAATTTTCCGATGCCTTGGCGCCACGGCGTCCCACATAAGACCCACGTTTCCGGGCGATCAAGGCCATGTCCAGCTCCCACAAGGCGAGCAACAGCTGTTCAAAGGACACCTGCGCAGGACCTCCGCTTCGAACAGAGCAAGCGTCAACGCGACTCCCGCTTCATCCATCGCGCACCCCTAGGGCTAGGCGCCTGCTCCAGCCTGAGCCGAGCCGTCAGTGCGACGCGGGCCGGTCTCTCATGCCACTCCCGCCTCAGCGAGAAAGCGACTCGCTGGACCACTCCACGACACGTGCAGTCGGTCGCGTGCACGCGTGCAGGCCACGAAGAGCAGACAACGCTCGGCCGTCAGATCCGTGTGGTGCTGAATAGGGTCGAGTTCCATTGGCGTGATGGCCCCTGGGTACGGAACCGTCCCTTCCCGAACCCCGACAACCGCCACACACCTGAACTCCAGCCCTTTGAGGGAATGCATCGTTCCGACCCTGACGCCCTCAGCGTCGGCGCCTCCGTCTTGCCGTAGCCGGACTGTGGGGATCCCCTCGTCCCGCAACCGGCGCGCCACGCTGTACACGATCTTGTTGAACCGGGCAGCCACCGCGATGTCGGACATCTCGACGCCACTGTCAGCCCACTCCCGGATGCGCACCACCAGCTCGGCCAGTTCGGCATCCGGGTCATCCGTGGCACACACGGTCGGGCGGGCGCCGCGCAGCGAGGACCGGAATCCTGCCAGCGTGTCCGCGCTGCCGTTCTCCAGTTGCTCCACGGGCCGGCCGTCCAGCAAAGCCACCGCCCAGGTGAGGATTTCCTGCGTGCTGCGGTAGTTCTTGCGCATTCGGGTGGAACGGCCGGTCACGGGGATCCCCAGTGATCTCAGAGACACCTTCGTGTCGTAGATCCGCTGATGCGGGTCGCCGGCAATGAACAAGTCGTCAGGGCGAGCGGGCACCACGGCGCGCAGCAGCCTCCACTGAGCGGGGTGGAGGTCCTGTGCCTCGTCAACGACAACATGCCGGTAGAGCGGCACTCCGGACGCGGTGACACGCAACGCCGCTTCATCACACACCCCCAGATGCGTACGCGCGGAGCGCTTGTCGAGCGCGGCCTGGAACGCCTCCACCGCCTGCCAGACCTCGTGCCGTCGAGCGGAGGCCAGCCGGGAACCCCGACCGCTTCTGGACGCCTCTCGGTAGGCGTCGAGCGAGCGCAGGCCCTGCGCCAAGATGACGTGCTTGTACTCCTGAGCCAGGAACTGGCCGCTCCACGGGAGGCCCAGCTGCTCGCCGATCTCTCCCCAGAGAGCCGGCTCCTGCGCCCCGTCCAGGTACACACGCCGGGCGGCGTCATGTGGTTCGACGATCTCTCGTGCCAGAGCGTTGACGGTCGACACGTCCACCCGGCCGCGCAGCTCCTCGTCCTCGATCAGCAGGGCCAGCCCCTCACGAAGAGCCGAAGTGAGCGCCCCGGTGTATGTGGTGAGCAGGATGCGTTCGCCGGCCCGTAGATGCCCCAAGAGGTGCTTGACTCGATGGAGCGCCACCACAGTTTTTCCCGTGCCGGGTCCGCCGGTCACTTGGGCAGGTCCCGAGTAGCTGGGCCGATACGCCATATACCGCTGAGACGGATGCAGGAAGATCCTCCACGCGGCGAACGGCTTGTCGAGGATCTCGGACAGTTCTTCCGGGCCCGTCACCAGGGCAATGCGCGACGGAGTGTTACGCATCGCACCGGCCAGGTCCGTACGGTCCACCGTCAGCGCGCCGTTCCGGGCGCGGAAGGCGACCAGCTCACCCCATACCGTCTGCACGCTCAGTCCCTCGGCGAGGAACTGCAGCACCTGCCACTGATCCTCCGGCATCAACGGAGCGAACGCGTCGAGCTGCTCCTTGGAGGTCAGAGAACGGGCCGCGCGCAGCACATCATCCTCGATACCCAGACTACGAAGATCCCCGTCCGGGTGATGGGCGAAGAGAGGTTCCACCGCGGCGGTGGCCGCCTCCGCTTCCCATGCCGGCACCAGCTGCTCCACCGTGACGACGTCACGGATCTCCAGTCCGTGGGTCACCGTGTTTACGCTCGGCACCTGCTTGGCAGCCCAGGCGTAGGCGTCGTCGTGGGCCATCACACGCAGCAGCAGAAAGTCCTCGCCAGTGCCGGGCGCGAGTACGACTCCCCGGTAGAATCTGTCGATACGGCAGGTATAAATGTGCTTGTCCCTGGCCCCCTTGGGCTGCTTGAAGTCCAGTCCGGCGTCCGACCAGAGCTGTTTGAGCGTGAGCTGCTGGAACTTCAGAGCCGTCTTCACGGCCCCGGACCGCGCCTTGGAGTCGAGCTTCCCGAACTCGTCGAGGAACCGGACCGACAGAGCCAGCTGTGCCATGGGGGAAGCTCCTTCGGTCAGTTTCTGCGCGTGGCGGCCCGGCCGGTGCCGGTAGTACGCGAGGTGCGCAGCCGGATACGTACGAGCGCGTCCCGCACCTGGGCGGTCTCCGGGGCATCCGGTCCGTACTCGGCCATCAGGTCCCGGTACAGCGGCATCAGCACCTCGACCGCCTCGCGCAGCCGGTCGACCGCCTGAAGCAGCAGGCCGACATGCCTGCGTACCTCAAGGACGTCCATATCGCTGTCCGGCAGCCCTTGCCTCATCTGTCCCAGTACGGCCTCGAACTCGGCCAGCGCACCTTCGCTGTCGCCGAGCTCCATCCGACAGAAGGCGGCCTGCCTGCGGCAGTAAAGGGCATCCTCGCCGCGGGCGGGACCTGCGGCCTCCAGAACCTCAACGAGCGCCTCGTACTCCGGCAGTGCTCGCCCGTAGTCATCGTCACAGAAGAGCGCGAGCGCGTGGACAAGACGGAGGCCGACCATCAGCGGTTCGGAAGCGCTACGGACGGCGGCAGCACGGGCCAGGACATCCTCCAGCATTCCGGATGCCTGGGAGAACCGCTCCTCCTCGACGAGCGCCGCTGCGTGACCGCGGGCCTGCTGCAGTTCCTCATCCGGTACGGCAGGGGCGCCCGGCCGCAGTGGCGACTCCACAACGGTCGGCGTGTACACGGCCTTCTCGGCCGGGCGGGGACGGGGCGCGAGCGGACGGCGGTAAGGGCCCGTGGGGTCATTGATTCCCTGCCCCCGTTGCTCGGTGGTCCGTTCGGGGTCGGGTGCGGGAAGAAAAGGCACCAGACGGTCGTAGACATCCTGGGCTGAGTCAGGCCGCTGATGGGGCACCTTGGCCAACAGATCCAGGACCAGCCGCTCCAGTGCCGGGTCCACCTCGGCGCGCAGCCCGCGTAGCGGGGCCGGCGCCCGGTACATGTGGTCCTCCATCAGCTGGAACTCCGCCTCGGCCGTGAACGGCGGATTCCCGGCGAGCAGTTCATGAAGGATGCAGCCAAGCGCGTAGAGATCACTGCGCGGGCTGACCGCGGCCGCCTGGATCTGCTCGGGCGACATGTAGCGGCGGGTGCCGATGATGTGCCCGGTGGACGTCAGCTTGGTGACATCGGTTCCGAGCACCGCGGCGACTCCGAAGTCGAGAACCTTCACGGTGCCGTCCCCGGCGACCATGATGTTGTCCGGCTTCAGGTCGCGGTGGACGACGGGCACGGCGTGCGCGTACGAGAGCACCGAGCAGACCTGCGCGGCGACGGAGACCGCCCAGGGGACCGGCAGCACGCCGGGCCTGGCGAGGATGTCGGTGAGCAGCGCGCCACGCACCAGCTGCATCACCATGTAGACGCCGTCCGCCGCCCGGTCGAGCACCGCGTCATGGACCGCGGGCACCCCTGGGTGGTCGAACTTGGCTGTGACCCGGGCTTCCCGCTTGAAGCGCTCGGCCAGCTCTTCCGCGTCCGGGCCCGGCGTGGTCAGGTCCCGGCGGATGAGTTTGACCGCTACGTCCCGGTTCAGAATCGGATCGTAGCCGAGCCAGACCTGTCCCATACCCCCAGTACTGATCCTGGTCCGCAGTTCATAGCGTTCGGCGATGACTCGCACTTCTGGCGCCACCTGCGCTGTCCTCCCCGTGCCCCGTGATCATGTGTGCCCAGTGTGGCGCGTGTCGCCGTGAACCGTCCACGGTTACGGGGAGTTGCCGTGGACGGTCCGCGCTGCCCGCGGCGGGTTCAGGCCGCGTCGTCCATCCCAAGTTCGCGGCGCAGCATGCGGAAGGCGTGCCGCCGCAGGTCACGCTTGATCGACTCCCGGTGATCCCGGTCATCGTGGAAGTAGTGGTCCCCCAACTCGCGTACGGAGTCGATGTGCTTCATCATCTCGGCGTCCAGTACCGGGTCGATGACGTGCTTGAATCCGTCCTCGTCGTCCTGCGAGGCGGATCGCCGCACCTTCTCGTCGGCCATCACCGCCCGCAGCGGCACGATGAAGTCGTCTTCGGTGAAGTCCGTACCGAACCGCTCGTTGAACTGGTCGATCACCTTGGCCAGCGGCGATTTCTCGGGCTCAGCCGCCCCACCGGCACCACTGCCGAAGCCCTTCAGTTCGACCGCGCCCTCGGGAGTCAGGCTCACATTGACCTCTCCGACCCTCTCCAGGCGCACGGCCTCGAGCCGGGTTTCCCCGATGTCCACCCCTCCCCCCTTGCGTGGGGGCAGCCTGCGCAGCAGATGCTGCCCGAAGAGGTGCAGGCGCTCCAGATCGATGTCGATGTACGGCACGATCTGCGCGAGGAAGCTGTACTTGCGCACATAGTCGGCGAGGTCGGCCCGGAACTGCTCGGCGCTTTCGTGCTCGGCCGGCACTTCGCTGTCTCTGAGCGCGATGAACCTGTCGCGGGCGGGGTCGGTGTGCCGGTAGAGCTCCGCGTGCAACTTCTCCCAGCGGGTTTCGTCACCGGCCGCCGCGTCCTGCGCCCTGAGGTACGCCGCCACGAAGGACTGCATCTCGTCGACGAGCAGGATCGGCGGATCCATGACTTGATGCTGCGCGTCGTAGACCAGGTTGGGGTCGGTGGGCATGGTCTGGGCTTCTTCGAAGAACGGCCGGAACTCGCTCTGGATGACGTGCGGGTCGTTCGCGAAGTCCAGGACACACAGATCCTGCTGGTCCTTGAGCGGGTGCGTGCGATTGAGGCGGGAGAGCGTCTGTACGGCAGCGACGCCCTTCAGCTTCTTGTCGACGTACATCGTGGTCAGCAACGGCTGGTCGAAGCCCGTCTGGTACTTGTCCGCGACCACCAGGATCCGGTACTCGCGCTGCCGCCCGGCTGATGTGCCCTTCTTGTCGTCGGCCGCGGTGTACGCGAACCTCTTGCGCAGCTCGCCCTCCGAGAAGCCGTTGAGCTTCGCCTCGGTGACCTCCTCCTCTCCCTCCTTGAGAGAACCGGAGAAGGCGACCAGGACCCCGGGGTCCGGATGGCCGCTGTCGTCGAAGTACTTGACGATCTGCCGGTACAGCTGGAGCGCGCCGTACCGCGAACGGCACACCACCAAGGCCTTGGCCCGCCCTCCCAGCCGCCTGCGGGTGTGGGCCATGAAATGCTCCGCGATCACCCTGGCCCGCTGCACGGCGGTCGTGGTGTGGCTGTGCGCGGTCAGGGCGAGCAGCGCGTTGGCCTTCTTCTTGTCGACCTCGCGGTCCGCCTCGTGCGGGTCCTCGTTGACCATCTGCCAGTACGTCTCGTACCTCACGTACTGGCACAGCGGATCGAGGATGAACTTCTCCTCGATCGCCTGCCGCATGGAATAGGTGTGGAAGGGCTCGTAGAGGCCGGTGAGCGGGTTCTTCGTGCCGAAGAGCTTCAGCGTCTTGTGCTTGGGGGTGGCGGTGAAGGCGAAATAGGAGAGGTTCGCACTCTGGCCACGGGCGCGGGCGGACGCGGCGAGACGTTCGTCGGTGGTGGGCTCCGAAGCTTCCGCTTCCGCTTCCGCCTCGGCCTCCGCCTCCGTGGCTCCGGTCTCTTCGTCGTCGGCGTCGAGGCCGAGATCGCGCAGGGCCTTCTTGACGTCGGTGGCGGCTTCGCCCGACTGGGAGGAGTGCGCTTCGTCGACGATGATCGCGAAGCGACTGCCGCGTATCTCGACGGGCGACTTGCGCAAGTAGGCGAGCAGCGCGGGGAAGGTCTGGAGGGTGACGATGAGGATTTTCGCCGTCTCCTGCGCGAGCGCATCCGCCAGCTGGGACGACTTCGAGCCGCCCTTGCCGCCGATGCCGAGGACCAGGCCATTGGTCTGCTGGAAGTCACCTATGGTTTCCTGCAGCTGATCGTCCAGGACCGTGCGGTCCGTGATCACCAGCACCTTGTCGAAGACCGACTCGTGGCGTGCGTCGTGCAGGTCGGAGAGCCGGTGGGCGAGCCAGGCGATGGTGTTCGACTTGCCGGACCCGGCGGAGTGCATGATCAGGTAGTTGTGCCCCGCTCCGTTCCGCGCGGCGTGTGCGGTCAACTCCCTCACGGCATGCCACTGGTGGAAGCGCGGGAAGATCAGCTTCTTGACGGTGCTGCCGTCATCCTTCTTCTCCGTGCTCTGGTGAACGTACCGCTCCAGCAGATCCAGCCAGGTGTCCGGGTGCCAGATCTGTTCCCAGAGGTACGAGGTCCGGTACGTGCCGGCGGGAGCCGCGTCGGGGATCGCCGGGTTTCCGGCACCGCCGCGGTTTCCGGGGCCGTCGGAGCCGGTGTTGAAGGGCAGAAAGACGGTGTCCCTGCCCTTCAACTGGGTGGTGAGGAACACAGCGTCCGGATCGACCGCGAAGTTCGCGAGGGCGCGCTTGGCGAAGAGCGGCTCCCGGTGATCCCGGGTGGTCCGGTACTGGTGCATGGCCTCGGCGGTACCGGTCCCGGTGAGCGGATTCTTCAACTCGGCCGTGGCGACGGGGATGCCGTTGACGAAGAGGGTGAGGTCGGGCTTGTTGCCCTCGTCGTTGCTGGTCGCGCCGTCCGGCGCACGGCGGGTGGCGTAGACGAGGTCGCGGACGACCGTGAGCCGGTTCTTGCCGTACGAGACGAGGGCGCTGGGGTCGATCGTCTGCGACGGCTTGAAGTAGGCGAGGTCGAAGTGGATGCCATGCGCCTTGACCCCTTGGCGGAGGGTCTGGAGGGTGCCCCGCTTGTCGATCCACTTGGCGAGGTGCTCGGCGAACGCGCGCTGGGCGGTGTCGGGGTCGTTGTCGTAGTAGCCGGCGTAGTTCAGCCAGGCCTTGTTCTGGGTGGCCCCGATGAACGCGAAGACCTGTGCGGTGTCGAGGGCGAGGTCGCGGCGGTAGTCGGAGCTGAGGCCCATCTCCCAGCCGTGGGCGAGG
Organism: Streptomyces sp. NPDC002994; assembly: GCF_040611155.1. Taxonomy (NCBI): domain Bacteria; kingdom Bacillati; phylum Actinomycetota; class Actinomycetes; order Kitasatosporales; family Streptomycetaceae; genus Streptomyces; species Streptomyces sp. NPDC002994. Next base: position 72,197 of record NZ_JBEXNQ010000015.1, on the reverse strand, counting down.
AGCTGGTTCATGATCGCGACGCGGAACGCCTCTTCGTGGTGGACTTTGTGCTGAGGTCCTTTCGGGCCTTTACTGAACGGATTGCTGTGAATCACGGAACTCGCACCCCCCGTGCGGTCGTTACGTCGATTTGGCCGGTCACTGCGGCGGTGATCAGGGCGCGGCGGCGCTCGGCGAGCAGGTCGAGTTGGCGCTCAATAGTCTTACGCAATGCGGCTGTATAAGCTCGGGACTCGGACACTTGCGCCACCAGCGCTCTCTGGGCGTCTTCGTCCGCCAGCGGAATTGGCCATTCCTTGATTTCCTCGAAGCGGAGATTCGCCATGGACTGAGAGGCGCCATTAGCAGCTGCCGCGCAGAGACCACGCACACGGCTGCCACTCGCGATTGCCGAAACATAGTGCGGATCGAGACGCGCATCCAGCCTGACCCGAAAAATCTTGTCGGACAGCAGGAGGCCTTTACGGACGGTGGGGACGACAGCGGTCGACCCCACCAACGCGGGAGTGTTAGCCCGGGTGACCAACAGGTCTCCCTGACGCACCTCGTCGCGCGGGTCGAATTCCAGCGCCGTGGGCAGTCGCTTACTCTCTCCCGGGTAGAACTCCCCGGGGCGAAGACAGCTGACCTTAAGCACTCCCCACTCGCCCTCAGGGGCAGGCACCGCCTCACACTGCGGACTTGTGCCCTGATTCACGCCCGCTACGAAGCGACGCAGCGGAGCGGTTCCGAAGCGGGAAATGTTCGCATCGATAGCCAGATCCAGCACGGCGGCTGCACGCTCAAACAGCAACTTGAGGAGCGCCTCAAGATTTCCTTTCATGCGGTCGATGCGGCTGACCTCGACATCAAGGAAAATCGAAATTCTCCGCTGTTCCTCAGCAGGCGGAAATGGTACTGGCGCATCGCTGAGTCGATCGCGATTCAGCTCGATCTGGTTCGTCGCGCCTACTACTAGCGCCGCATAGATGTATTCCTGAAAGGGAATCGATGACAGCCAATAGTAGAGAAACCGGGAGTCCACTTCGGGCGGGATCGCCCGCGCCACGGTCACATGAGTGTCCGCCATACAGGGAATCTCATCCGGTCCCCCTTGGAAGTAGCCGATTCGCCCCAGGGTTCCGGTCCCGGTTGAATTGATGAGGATATCCTCCGGCAACAAATAGCCCTTAAGCCTGCGGGGATCCCCAGTCGCATCATGAAACCGAGTCCGCGCCCAGTCCAACCCCCCAGGTTGATTAGCCGCCTGACTGATGGCGCGCACGGGTCCATTGTCAACGTAGTCCGGAGCAGATCCCCGGTTCAGCAGGGACGTGACGCGCTTCAGGCGGGAAGCGGTCCAGCCCTCCGGCAGCGCGGTTCCAAGTACCTCGGTCACTTCGTCACCTCCCCGAGCAGCCGCTGGATCTCGGCCTCCAGCGATGTCAGATCCGAGTCGATCTCTTCCAACGGCCTCGGCGGCTCATACACATAGAACTGTCGCGTGAACGGAATCTCGTAGCCGATCTTCGTCTTCGTGTGGTCCACCCACGCGTCCGGCACGTGCTCCAACACCTCGCGCTTCATGTACGCGTCGATGTCCTCCTCCAGCGGAACGTTCTCGTTGTCGCGGAGGTCAGGGTCCGGTTCCGGGTGCGGGTCGCCCTTCTTGAGGTACTGCTCCTCGCCCTCGGGATCGCGCACCCCCACCACATCCCGTAGCGCCTTCTGGAAGGGCTTGCCCGTCGGCATCATCAGGCCCGTCGGCACCAGCGCCTGACGGATCGCGTCCCACGCCTCTGCCTTGGTCTCCCATCGCTCACCCACCAGCGACTTCAGCGCATCCGCGAACGCCCCCGCATCAACCGCCTTGTCGATCGCAGCCGAAGCCCGGAGCGCGGTCAGCGTCTCCTCCGTGACCTCGAAGCGCAGCTTCAACGGCCGCTCCACGGTGATGCGTTGGTAGCCGAACTCCTTCGTTTCAAAGATCTTCGCGTTCTCCGGCAGCGACTGCTCCTCGTCGGCCGCGGCAGCCACCGCCTCCATGTACATGTCGGTCACCGCTGTGATCTGAGCATCGGAGATGACCTTGCGCTTGTCGCCCAGCGACTTCCGCATCTTCGTCCACTGGCCTCGCGCGTCCAGCAGGATGACCTTGTCCTTGAGGCTCCGGTGCTTCCTGTTCGACAGGATCCAGAAGTAGGTTGAGATCCCGGTGTTGTAGAAGAGCTGGTCCGGCAGCGCCACGATGGCCTCCAGCAGGTCCTCTTCCTCCAGGATCCACCGCCGGATGTCGGACTCGCCGGAGCCGGCCCCGCCACTGAACAGCGGCGACCCGTTGAAGACGATCGCGATACGGCTGCCGCCCTTACCGTCAGGAGTCACCGGCTTCATCTTCGAGATCATGTGCTGGAGGAAGAGGAAGGAACCGTCGCTGATCCTCGGCAGTCCCGCATGGAAGCGATCCCCGTTTCTCGCGAACCGCTCCACCTCCTGCTTGACCTTCTTCCACTCCACTCCGAAGGGCGGGTTCGCGACCAAATAGTCGAACTTCTGGTCCTTGTGGCCGTCCTGGGTGAAGGAGTTCCCGTACTTGATGTTGTCCGGTTCCTGCCCCTTGATCAGCAGGTCGGACTGGCAGATGGCGTGCGACTCGGGGTTCAGTTCCTGCCCGTACAGCCCGACAGTCGTTTGCGGGGCCTTGCGCTTGATGTGCTCCTCGGTCTCGCTGAGGATGCCGCCCGTCCCGCAGGCTGGGTCAAGGACCGTCCTGGTCTTGCCCTCCCCTTCGTCCGGGGCCAGCAGCAGGTTCACCATCAGCCGGACCACCTCGCGCGGCGTGAAGTGCTCACCGGCGGGGTTGTCTTCGGAGAACTTCCGGATGAGCTCCTCGAAGATGTAACCCATCTGATGGTTGTCGATGCCGTCCTTGTCGTCCGGCCCCTTCGGCAGCCGCAGATCGATCTTGGCGAATTCGCCGACCACCTGGTAGAGCAGCCTCTTCTCCTGCAGATCGGAGATGTGCTTCTCGAAGTTGTACCGGTCGAGGATCTCCCGGGCGTTTTCGGAGAAGGCGCCGTAGTACGACTTCAGCAGCGTCTGCGCCTGTGAATGATCCTTAGCGATCAGCTTGAAGGTGAGTTCGCTGGTGTTGTAGAACCCGTGCCCCGCGACCTCGCGGAGCTTCATCTCCCGGTAGGCCAGCGGACGCCCCCGCTCTTCCATCTCCGCAACTTCCGCGAGCACTTCGGCCTTCGTCGGCTCCAGCACACAGTCCAGCCGCCGCAGCACCGTGAACGGAAGAATGATCTTCCCGTAGTCATGCGCCCGGAAGTCGCCGCGCAGCAAGTCGGCGACTTTCCAGATGAAGTTGATCATCTCCGAGTGCCTGCTGTGGTCCTGCTCCACCGTTGTCCTTCCGGGCCGCCAGGGCGGCGATTACTTCAGTGCGGTACGTACGCGGTCAGTGTGTCGTGTGTGCGGGGAAGCCCGCATAGGTTCAGGCCGGTGGCGGTGGCCGCAAAGCGCCTGCCGTGAGCGCGGCCCGCAGCTGCCCGGCCGTCTCCTCGCCCTGGAGCGCGGCCCGGCGCAGAGCCGTCGTAAAGGTGTGCAGCCGCCGGAACGCCGCCCCGTATGTCTGCTGCTCCTCCAGCGGTAGCAAGGGAACTTGGAGCCTGCGCGCGTCCACCCGAACGATCGATGTCCCCTGGCTCGCCCGCTGCACATTGGCCGGGTCGGCGAGGAACCCGGCCAGGAACCATGGGTCGAGCCGCGCCTCGTCCGGGCGCAGTAGGTGCAGGTTCCTGCCGAGCAGTGCCCCAGCGTCGGTGTCGTCCGCAACCCGCGCGGCGGTCCTGTCCGCGGACAGCAGGGTCCCGGGGATGATCACGTCCCCGACCTTGATCCGCACCGCGTCCTCGTCCCCTGCCGGACCGCGCCCGGACGGGGAGCGCCCCTCGTTCACATCCGCAGCCGTGAGGACGGGATCGTCGCCACCCGAATCCCCGTTGCCGCCCGTCGCCTTGGGCCTGAGCAGAGTCAGCGCCCCCGTACGAATCAGATCGGCGAGCGGGGCCATCGTCCATGGCCCGCCCGTCCGGGAGACGCCCCAATCGTCGCTCGGGGCGAGTGCCGATGCCTGCGACAGCACGGAGCCGAGGCTGTCTCGACGGCCGCTCAGGGTACGGCGGAGGTCGGCTACCGGCGGCAGGTCGCGCTCCCCCGCGAGTCGTGGCGCGGGCGTGAGGTCGACTGTGTCGTCGAGCAGATCCGTGATCGGGACGGCACGGTACACGCCTGGCATGGCAGGGCACTTCTCAGGCGCTGTAAGCAGCTCTCGGTAGGTGACGGAGGGGCGCCCGCCACGGCTGTTCATGTCCGGCAACGACTTGCAGTTCATGAACAGCACATGACTGCTCTCTGCGTCACTGTCCCCGCCCGGCCTGCGCAGCACCCACAGATGCAGTCCGACATGCGCCGGCGGAGCAGCGCCGGCAGGCAGTGCCAGCACGGCGCGCAACGCACCTTGCCGTACGAGCGCCGCCCGGATCCGCCGCCCCGAACTCCGGGAGGCGACGGACGGTGGCAGCAGCATGACCACCACACCACCCGGCCGCACCCGCGACAGGCAGTGCTGCACCCAGGCGAGCTCGGACTCGGACCGGGACGGCAGGCCGTACTCCCAGCGGGAGTCGTACGCCAACTCGTCCGCGCCCCAGTCACGTTCGTTGTACGGGGGATTGCACAGGACCGCGTCGAACTCCCCACCCGTATGCCGGGATCGGGCGAGAGCGTCCTCGGCGTCGACAGAGCAGTGCCCTTTCCCGCCCAGCCGGAGGGAGAGCCGGGCGGCGGCCAGCTGGGCCAGGTGCCGGTCCCGGTCCTGGCCGTCGAGCTGCGTGGCCCCCCGGATCCGGGCCGCCTCCAGCAGGTCCCCCGTCCCGCATGCCGGATCGAGTACGGCGCTCAGCGCGTCGTCCGGCGACGCGGCCTTGGCCAGTGTCGCCATGAAGTGGGCCACCGCCTCCGGGGTCCCCGGCCCGCGCCTTCGCGACTCGCTCGCGTAGCGGTCGAGCAGGTCCGACAGGACCTCGTCCGGCGTCTGCCGTGTCGCGGCCGCCGCGAGCTCACGCATCAGCGATGCGGAACGCAGCAGGGCGAGCGGCTCAGGCATGTCCTGAAGTACTCTCCCGATCTCGTCGAGCATGCCGTCACCGAGACCCTCGTCGTCCAGGTCCGGCGCTTCGGCGTAGTGAACGTAACGCGTCTCCCGTGAAGTGTGACCTTCGCGTTCCAGGAAGGCGAGGAAGAGCGCGGCCCGGGCCATCGCTTCAGTCAGCCCCGATCCCTCGGCCTCTCGCAGCAGCTCCCGCCACAACTGCTGCTGCTCGGTGAACTGCGGGAGGCGGCCATGCTCGGCCAGCCACCCCTCCACATCCTCCAGCGTGAATGTGGGACGCGATTCCGTACCGCCCGTGGGAGCGGGGAAGTCGGAGTGGCGGCGCCGCCAGTTGGTCACGGTCGCGCGGCCGACGTCCGCGATACGGGCGATCTCGGAGGTACTCACCGTGGTCGGTGCGGCCATCAGCAGCCCCCTTCGTCTTCATCGAACACGCACGAACAGTACAGCACGACGAAATGCCGTTTGACAATGCTTTCAGGCGATGCTGTCATCGTTGTTGTCGACGAGTGCTGCCGCTGATGGCAATGGAGGGGACGTCATGCAGAGCAACGTAGAAGTGATCACGCCCGAGCTGGCCCGCGACTGGCTGCTTCTCAACACCAAGAACCGCCCGCTGAGCAAGGCGTTCGTCCAGCAGCTCACCCAGCAGATCGAGCGCGGCGAGTGGCAGCTCACCCATCAGGGCATCGCCTTCGACGATCACGGCGCACTGATCGACGGCCAGCACCGATTGGAGGCGGTGGCGAAGGCGGGCGTCCCCGTGCAATGCGTGGTGACACGCGGGGTGGCGCAGTCCGCGTTCACCGTGATGGACACCGGCCGCAAGCGCAGCGGGCGCGACGCGCTGGCCCTCGCGGGCGAGGAGCACAGCACCCACCTGGCGGCGGCCCTGCGCGGACTGCATCTCTACTTGACCGCCCCGGACTCCGCGTGGAGCGGGCAGAGCGCCGCGGTCAGCAACGATCTGCTGCTCACCGTCCTCGACCAGCACCCCGGTATGCGGGACGCTGTCCGGGCGGCGATCCCAATGAACAAGGCGTTCCGCATCACCGTGACGGCCGCCGCGGTCGGCTGGTACGCGACCACCGATGCCCGCCCCGAGCTCGATCAGCTCCCCTGGCACGAGGCCCTGGTCACCGGTGCGGGGCTGCGCATCGGTGACCCGCGGCTGACTTTGCGCAATACGTTGCTGAACCTGGCGGCCGGCAAGACCCACCGCAGGCGCGACGACTCGCGGGAGCACTTGCTCTACTACCTCAAGTCCTGGAACGCCTGGGTCGAGGGCCGCGACATGAAGCTGCTCCGTCGTTCACCGGGCGAGACGATGCCGCGCGTCTCACGGCACACGGCTCGGCCCCGGTTCGCCGAGGGAGCCTGAAGGTACCTTGACCTGACGCCGTATCGGTTTCAGGGCAAAGGAAATTCAGTGGTCCGGGTCAGCTCGCCACGTACGTCACGAAGGCGGTCCAGCTGCGGGGGGTGAGCGACAACTGCGGGCCCTGTTCGTCCTTGGAGTCCCGGACGTGCACGGCATCGGGGCTGGTGGTGACCTCGATGCAGTTGTCGCCACCTGTGCCGCTGTAGCTGCTCTTGAACCAGACCAGTTCGTCGGTACTCATAGCGCTCCTCGCATCTGCTCCAGCAGACCCACTGTGGCCTCGCGTCCGAGGGGCTGCGAGCGCATCTTGCCATAGCGCTGGAGCCATGAGCTGACCTGTTTCGGGCTGGAAGTCAGACCACTGCTGTCATGGCCTTCGAAGTAGCCGATCCAACTGTTGTCCGGGGTTTCGGCCAAGTACATCGAGCCGTCCAGCCCAGCGTGATCTTCCGTTCGCAGCGGCATGATCTGAATCTCCACGTTGCGAAGGCAGATCAGTTCCAGCAGGTGATCGATGAGCACCTGAGTCACCGCCGTCCCACCTGTACGCCTCTCCAATACGGCTTGCTCAATGATGAAGCTGAAGGCGACATTGACCCTTTCGGCCAACGTGCCCTGCCGCGCCAGACGGGCGCCGACCTGCTGCTCAATCTGTTCGTCCGACAGCGGGGGAAGCCTGCTGCCGAACACGGCTCGGATGTAGGCCTCCGGTTGCAGCAGCCCGGGAATCAACCGGCACTCGTACGCGTAAAGACTGATCGCCTCCTCCTCGATCCCCGCCCACTGCCTGAACCACGAAGCCAGCCCCGCCCGCCGCGTCAGGTGCCGGGCCGCCGCCCGCAGGACCCTGTCCGCGTCGAGGACTTCCTCCGCCCGCTCGATCAGGTCCTTGGGCGGGAACCTTCTGCCCTGTTCGATCGAGGCCACATAGTGCGGCGAGTACCGGACCCGGGGCCCGAACTCCTCCTGTGTCAGGCCGGCCCGCTCCCGCAGTGCCTTGAGTACCGCCCCGAACCCCTTCAGCGCTTCCGAAGGTTCCGGCTCACCACCGCCGCTGCTCGTCCCACCCGCCATGCCCGGTCACCTCCGTGCGTTCCACTGAGCCACCCAACCTGCCTATGGTCACGGTCAGTTACGGGGTACTGTCCATCACGCACGCTCGTACAAGCGGCCCTGTACGGGTGTCGCGCCTGTTCACCCCGGGTCCGTGGCACGACCGTTTACCTCATGCCGCACCTTCGCCTGTCACCGTACGTATGTGCAGCCAGCGGCTCAGCCCGACTCCGCGCGGCGCGCGGCTCGCTCGCATACTGGCCGTCGCCCAACTCATCGAGTGGGGGTTCCCGCACGACAGCCCAGCGGTGTCCAGCGGCGCCGCACTCGTCGCGGAACTCGCGGCGAACGCCGTGACCCACGGCCGCGTCCCCGGACGGGACTTCGAGTTCCGCATCACGTTGGCCCCGCGCACTCTGCGTATCGAAGTCGCCGACGCTCGCTCCGAGCGCCGACCGTCCTCCTCGCTCGCCCCTCCCCCGCCCGACGCCGAATCGGGCAGGGGGCTGCTGGTCGTCGCGGCGCTCTCCTCGCGCTGGGGCGTCGACGAGCGTGAGGGGCCGGGAAAGACGGTCTGGGCGGAACTGGACCGCTGACCCGCGTCACCGTGCCCAGTGCCGCCGGAGGCCCGCCCTCATTGGAGCAAGTCGAATTGTTCCTCCTCCGGCAGGGACTCCGTCAGGAGCCGCTGCCAGAGCTGCTCGGCGAGGTCCACCAGCGTTCCGTCCTCGCCCAGCACGCCCCACTGTTTCGGTCCCTGGACCGCGCTCCACGCCTCGCGCCACTCGGCCTGCTGCCAGATGTGCGTGACCAGGCCGCTCGGTGAGTAACGCTTCCCGTCGGCCTCCCAGAGCAGGGGCTTGCGCCGGTCGTTGATCCAGGTCGCGTAGGCCCGGCGCGGGTCGGCGTTCAGCCAGTCCCCGATGGCCTGCTCCTCCGTAGCACTGGGGTGGTACATCAGTCTGGTGCCGGCCGGAATGCGGTCGTGGTCGATGAGCAGGGTCACGGTGTTGGGACGCCTTGGCGGCTTCGATTCGTCCCGCTGCTGGTACGCCGCGAGGTCTCCGGCGTCCGTACCGTCGGCGAGCGCCCGAAGGACGGCTGCGACCAGTTTCCGGGAGCGCTCCTCGCTGGCGAAGGTGCTGGTGATGTAACTCCCGCCGCCGAAAAGGTGGTTCACCAGTGGAATGAGCTGGGCAAGCGTGGCACCGACCCGTGCCGGTACGTCCTCCAGGGCAGATTCCCAGCCCGAGTCCGGTTCGTCGATCCCCTCCGAGCCGACCTGCTGGGCCACCATGTGCGCCACCAGCAAAGCGCCGCTGTCAGCGATCGACCCCGCCCGCCCGGACAGCGTGGAGCGGACCTCGTGCAGGGACTCCCGCACGCGCCGCATCAGCAGGACGCTGCGCCAGATCTGATAGGCACTGGGCCTGCGGCCGAACAGCCGGGTGTAGATGCCGCCGGGACCGTCCTCCCAGAGCGCGTCGGCCGAGCCCTTCACCCGTACCGCCAGGGCCGGGTCCGGGTGGGCGCAGGCGAGGGCGGTGGCGGCCTCGCGGACCGAGCATCCGAACGCCGGCGACGGCTCGATCTCACCGCGCTTGAATACGTAATCCTTGTCGAGAGAGAGCCGGAAGTCCTCACGGATCAGGCTCTGTACTGGCTTGATCGCGATGAAGTCGGACCGCTCCATGTGGTTCTGCGTGTTCGTCGCCTCGGTGATCTCGCCTGCGAACCCTTCCGGGGCGCCGGAAACCGAGATGATCCGGACGGTGACATACGCCTCGCCCACCGCTTCCTCGTTCTGCTGGAACGCCCGGTGCGCGGAAGTGACGGTCTGCGCACCGTTGACGACACTCGCGTTTTCGAGGACCAGCTTGACGGGTTCGCTGGGTTTATGCTTCGCGAAGAAATGCGGCTCGATCTTGTCGCACTGCACAGTGATGCCGTTGTGGCGGTACCAGAAGCCCTGCGGATCCCGGATGAGACTCTCGACGAGCGTCTGGTTGACTCCGGTCAGGCCCAGCGATCTGCGGACGTTGCGGTCGTACAGCCGCTCTCCGTTGCCGGCGTACCACTGGGCGAGTTCATCGGCCGCCACCAGCCCCGAATACGCCTGGTAGGGGGTTTCCCGGGAATGCCAGCCCTGCGTCATGGTGGCGGTGAGGGTGATCGGCTCTGGGGTGAGGTCCTCGCGGACGGCGCGGTGGAAGTCGGTCTGGTTCAGCACCCGGTGCTCGATGGAGCGCGTGTAGCCGCCGAACTCCTGGGCCGCTTCGTCGAGTATGGCCTCGGTTTCCGTAGACAGGTGTCCTTCGCCCATGACAGCGATGACGAGGACCACCTTGCACGTAGGCACGTCAAGCACCGACCGCACCCGGTCAGCGAGACGCCGGAACCGTTCGTTGAACTGGTCGAAGTCCCGGTTGTCGAGCTTCTTCAGGCCGTGCACCAGCTTGTGTGCGGCGCTGGTGTCGAAGCCGGCCTTGCCCTTGTCGCTCCACTTGGCCTGGATCAGCCACAGTTCGGGGGCGGAGGCGGAGAAGGCGACGGCGTCGATACCGAAGTCGTCCCGGCCGTCGATCACCGACTCGGCCGCTTCCTCCGACGTACAGTCCGTGAGCATGCGAGCCGCCCTGGCGGACAACGCACGCGAGTTGAAGGCATTCTCACGTTCCGAAGGCTGACGTTTCTCGTAGTCGGCGAGCGAGATCAGCGGATCGAACTCGCGCTTCAACGCATCGCGCACATGCCGGACTTCCAGCGGCATTGCCTGCCCGCTCCTGCTCATCCCTGCCCCCAGTCACGATCATGCGCTTGAACTTTTCATATGCTACGAGAATTGTGAGCACGCGGGAGGGATCAGATACGTCCGCGTCACAGCCCGTGCTGATCGAGAAGGCGCATCAGATTTCGCTTGCGCTTCTGTTCGGCGCGGAGCTCGCCCAGGTAAGCGGTGAACTCGTCCGGCGACCCCAGCCGGCGATGGCAGTCGCGGACGCTCAGCAGAAGGCTCACCAGCTGTTCGTAGACGGTGTTCCCCGTTTCGCGCCTGAGAGGTTGGATGCGCTCCAGGTATACGCGCAGCGCATCGGCGGGCCGGGTGTCGCGTAGGCGATCGGCGAGGATGAGCCACTGCCGGCTGTCGGCACCCGTCTCGGTTGCGGCCTGCCAGGCGGCTTCGGGTTCGTTGTCGTCGAGCAGGGCGTCGATCAGGGCCGGGCCGCCGTACCGGCCCTTTGTGCGTGGGGCCGCGTCGGCGCGCAGCAATTCCAGGGCACCCTCCCGCTCCGTCTGCCAGCACTCGGCACCGCGCGCTTCCTTACGGAGGTTCTGATACGCGGCCAGCGAACGGTGCGCGGCAAGTTGGTCACGGCGCAGGGCGACTGCCCGGGGGCGCTGCCCGGACTGTTCGTAGCGCGTGCAGAGGTAGTCGATCAGGCGGCTGTCGAGGTCGGCGGGGTCAGGGGTGTCCTCGATGCCGCGCTCGGCCCAGGCGAGCGCCTCGTCCGGGCGGCCGGCGGTGTCCAGTTCCGGGCGATGGTCAGGTGCGTGCTGCCGTCCGGGGCAAGGTCGGCCGCGTGCACGGCGACCAGGGCGTCCACGTTCCCCTCCGCCTTGGTCAGGCGCTCCATCAGGTACTTCTCCGCCCAGCCCGACCGGTTGCCGCGCCAGGCATCGACCACCAACTCCCTTGCAGTGGAAAGCCCTTGTTCGCCGAGAACGTCCCGGTAGTCGAACAGGTCGATGTCGGTCAACTCGTTGAGGTCACCGAGCAGGTGGCCGACCAGCCACTGCGCCGTCGCCACCGGATCCGGGTGCGCCTCACGGCACGCGTCGAGATGCACTGCGGCGAGATCACCCCCTACCGAGCCGACCGCGCCGTCGGAATCGTCGATCTGCTCGTAGGCGCCGCCCAGTTCACGCATCGTGTCCCGGGCCAGGGTCATCGCCTCCGCGGGCTGTCCGGCTTCGGTGAGTGCGGCGATGGCGGCCACCGCCTGTGCGGCTTGTTCTCCGTAGGCGTGCGCGTCCGCGTATTCGACGTATCCGTAGCGCGCGAAGGGGCCGATGTCGAGGAGTTCAGTGATGCGCGCGCGGACCTCGGCGAGGTCGGCCCGCGCGGTCGCGGCCCGCAGTTCCAGGCGTCGGCGCAACTGCCGGTCCCGCGCCACCTGTTCCCGTACGAGTGTCAGCAGCTCCTCCCGTGAAAGTGCGGCCAGCCACGTCTCCAGGCTCTGTGTGCGGGCCTTGGCCCGGGTGCGCTGCCGGGGCAGGCTCTCCGGCCGGCCGAGCACGGTGAGCCCCACCGCGACCAGGTGTTTGCAGAAGTTGCCGTCGAGGCCGTAGGGGCAGTCGCATTCCCCGGTGATGCCCGCGGGGCCGTCGAGCGACAGGTGGACCTCATACGTATCCGTCCCGTGGACGGTGGCGGTGATCCAGCTGTCCCCGACCTCCAGACCGGTCACCGCGTCCAGGTAACCCAGACCCCGCTCGAAAGAGCGCGGCCCCGCCAGTACCCGCAGATCACCCTCGGTGAACTCGTCCATGGCCTCATCTCCCTCCTTGGCGTCGCGATGAGCACGTTACGCTCGTCCGCTTCAGCCATTGGGGGCTTCAAGCCGAGCCGGCGCAGTGCTCAGTGTCACCGCCTGCCCTGGTCGGGGTCGCGGGCAAGGACCGGCGGCACATCAGGGCTCCGGCGGACGGTATCTGCCTTCCTGGAAATCCACCGCCACACCCGAAACGGGAGCGTGCCTCAAGAAGCCGGGCACCACGACTACCGCGGCTGCCACGCCCGTACAAGGTCCTCCGGCCCCCAGTGCGCCGCCAGCGGCAGATTGTCAGCCACTCCACAGCGGGAGACCGCGACGAGCGGGGTACCGGGTTCGGCACCGGGGACGGCGAGCATGTCGCGTACCAGGGCGTCGTACTCATGACGACCGAAAGGCTGGGTCTCCAGCCACTTGACCGATCCGACGAAGTGCACCTGCCGGGCCACCGGCTCACGGTCTGCGCCGATGAGGTCGATCTCGGGGTTGTTCTGACGGTTCCACCAGCCGCCGACTGCCTCGGTCTCGGGCCACTCTTCATCGGGCAGCAGGCGCAGCAAGGACTCGCGGATCAGCGGCTCGACTGCTCGACCACGCCAGGCGGTCCAGGACCTCTCGATGCGTTCCAGCGCCACGTCGCCGCGACCGCGCTCGATCAGCGGGATCGCGCGTTGCAGGAACGCCAGCCAGAACCGCAGATACGGGTCGGCGATCCGGTAGCGCTTGTTCTTGCTATCCGGCTTGACTGACAGGGGGAGATCAGCAGCCAGTACCCGCTTCGCCTGCAGCCTGGTCAGCAGCGGGGAGAGCGTGCCCGACGGCAGCGCACTGGCGCCGCCGGCTTGGGCGGCGATCGCACTGAACGTTCGCTCACCACTGCCGACCGACTCGAGCACCGCCCGGGAGTGCGAGGCTTCGGGAAACTCACCGAGCAAGGACAGCTCGCCGGCCACCAACAAGGGCGACAGGGGATTCGCGACCGACTCACGTAGGAATTCCGCCCGGCTCATCCCTGGCCGCCATGACTGCACAATCTCCGGGAATCCACCGGTGATCAGCTGGGCATCCACGGTGTCCGCCGCGTCGAGCCCGGTCATGGCCTGCACGTCTGACAGGTTCAGAGGCTGGATGGTCATTTTCGCCGCCCGCCCGAAGAAGGGACGCCCGTACGACTGCAGCGCCTCCATCACCGACATGTCGCTGCCGACGAGCAACAGGAGCACCGGCTTGGACGACAGTTGACGGTCCCAGACTGTCTGAAGCGCGCCCTCGAATTCCTGGTCCTGCTCAACCAGCCAGGGCACCTCATCGATCACCGCGATGCTGGGCCTGTCGTCCGGGACCGCGAGTGCGAGCGACCGTAGGGCCTGGTTCCAGTCCTGCGCCTGGAGTCCGGCGACCAGTTCCGCCCCCGGCAGCGGCGACTGCGCCAATGCCGCAGTGAAGTCTGCGCGCTCCGCCACGGGGTTACGCCCCCGGGTGGCCTGGAACACGATGTAAGGCGCGCCCGAACGGTCACAGAACTCCTGAACGAGCCGCGACTTCCCCACTCGCCGCCGTCCCGTCAGGATCACAGCTCGGCCCCGAGTGGCGCCACCACTCTCTGCGACTGTCCGGTACTGCCCAGCCAGCAGCTCAAGATCGCCAGCTCGGCCCTGAAACTCCACAGCACGCCTCGCGGTAAGGGTAGACATTTTCTTACGTAGATTGAATGTTACTTCATTGGGCCGACGTGCACCAAGAGGCACCACCCCGGATGGCAGGACTTGCCCCTGCGTTGGTGCGTCAACGCAGGACATGCACCGGGGTCGACGGTCGCGAAGGGATACATCCGGCTGGAGCGCATGGAATCGCCCAGCGGAGATCATCCCGCATGCGTCCCACGAATTTTTGACACCTTGTCACGACGTCGAGGAGTGGCAGGTCACAGCCCTAGATCCGCGATGAGAGCAGGCGCCTTCTAAGCGCTTGGCCGCAGGTTCGAGTCCTGCCGGGGGCACCACCGCCCAGCCCTCCCTCGCGGAGGGCTTTTTTGCTGGTCAGCGCGGGGCTCGCAGAACGCGCGCAAGAGCCGGACCGCGATGTCCGGCTGTCACCGGGTTTCTGCGGGGCGCCGGACAGCATGGCTCCCCTGACCCCCACACATGCTGCGGCCCCGCACCCAAGAGGTCGGGGGCGGGGCCGCAGCGCGCGTCGTACGTCAGGTCAGCCCTGTGCGGACTTCCTGCGGCGCATCCACCACGTCAGGCCGCCACCGACCGCCGCGAGGGCCGCCGCGAGGGCCGCGATGAGCCCGATCGGGGTGTCCGACCCGGTGTCGGCGAGGTCGCCGTCCGGATCCTGCGGGCCCGTCGTCGGCTTGTCCGCCGGAGGGATGGACGGGGTCGGGTCCGACGGTGCCGGAGTGGACGGCCGGCCGGTCGGCTTCGGATCCGTCGGTGTCGGCGTCGGTGTCGGCGTGGGATCCGCACCGCCACCACCGCCGGTGGACTTCGCCGCGGTGTTCCCGCCCAGCAGTAGCAGACCCTTGTCCTTCGCGTCGCCGGTCACCGTCTGGATGGAGCTCTTCGTCTGACGGGGCTTGTACTGGTGCTCCGCCTGGAACCGCACACTGGTGATGTTCCGCTTGGGCTGCTTGGAGAAGTCCACACCGCCCACGCTGTAGGTGTACGGGCCGCCTCCGGCGTCGTGCTCCCACTTCGACTCACCCTCACGGAACGACTTCAGGTACGCCTGGTAGGTCGACTCCCGCGTCCAGTCCTTGTTCGCCCCGCGCAGAGGCCACTTCGACACGTCATCAGAGTTGATGATCGGCCGGTAGTCCGTGGGCGCCTTGGCGTCCTGCTGACGGATCCACTCAGCCGCCACCCGGGCTGTGTAGACGCGGCGCAGGTCGGCGTACGCCGGATCGTTGTTGATGCGCTTCTCGACCTCGGGGATGATCAGCCGGTTGACCTGCTGTTCAGCCCACTTCTTCTCGGCCTCGTCGAAGTCGCAGAAGAAGGAGCCCGGCGGGACGTTCGTCATCTTCATGTACTCCGACTTCACCCTCAGCGGTGCGTCGAGAATGTAGATGCCGCCGTCCTGTTCACGAACCTGCGCGGTGCCCGGCTCAATCCAGTTACGGACCTGGAAGAAACACGGAACGCCGTCCTCGTTCTTCGGCATGGACTTCCAGAACCGGTCCGCCTCGTCCCGCTTGGTGGGGTTGATGGCGTCGGCGTAGTCCCGCTTCATCTCCAGGTCGGCCTCCAGCAGGACCCGGCCGGCGTCGGTCTTCCCGAACTTGGCGTCCATGATCTTGTCCGGCTGGTCCGGGTTCAGGTTCACCCAGAACTTCGAGGGATCCAACGCCAGCCACGTGAAGAACGCGTCCGAGATCATCTGCGCCTTGGCCTTGCCGCCCCAGCCCGGCGTCCGGTCCTCGTCCGTCTTCCTCGCGGAGAACGAGTAGTCCAGGCCCTGGCCCTTGACGGGCTTGCCGACGTAGCGCAGATCCAGGGTGGAGAAGTCGATACCACCCGGACCGCGGGGACGCTGGTTACCACCGTTGAGTTCCCGCGCCCGCTCCGCCTGCGCCTTCGCGTCCTTCGGCGTCGGCGCGGAGTTGTTGACGGCCTGGTTCCCCGCACCCCGCGACCCCTGGTTCTGGCCCGGCTTGGGGTTCATGTACGGGTCGTACAGGCTGTGCGGGCCCGGCTTGTAGCGGGGTTTGCCGTCGGCGATGTGCTCACGGGTGACGACACGGTTGCGGCCCTGGGCGTCCTTGCCGAACTCCTTGTCCAGCCCCTTGTAGGTACTGGTGGCGTCGGCGGACTTGCCCTCACCGAAGATCCCGATCAGGCGGGCCTTCGGGTCCGCCCGCATCACCGCCTGGTCCTTCGGGGTCTGACCCGACTTGTGGTTGGGCCCGGACTTGACCTCGACATGCTCACCGGTCTTGTAGTTGACCGCGTCATACCGGCGGAAGCGCTTGTTGCCCTTGTCGTCGGTGTACTCGACGTCCTCTTCGCAGTACCAGTCCGGCCCGGTCAGCCCGAGGTCCTTCACGACTTTCTTATGGAACGCCTCACCCTTGGCCTTACGGGACGCCATCTCGATGTACGCCTCGTTCACCCACCGGTCGAACGATCCGTACTTGTTGACACCGTTGTTGCCGTCCAAGTACCGCTTGTAGGACGCCCACACCTTGCGCGGGTCGCCCTCCTTGTACTTCTTGGGATCCGCGCCGGTCGCGTCGAGGATCTTCTGCCGCTCAGCATCAGTGTCGCCGGGGAGGATGACCCCGTCCATGGCCTGACGCTGGTTGTCGTAGAAGTAGTCGTCCCACTCGTCCAGGTCGCGGATGGTGTCCTGTCCGTCCAGCGGCTTGTTCCTGGGCGGAACACCCTTCAGGTCGAACAGGTCTTCGCACAGCTCCTGCTTCTTCTTCCCCGGTACCGGTTTCGGCTTCGGCGCCGCGTCAGCGCTGCCCTGAAGCCCCGGCAGTCCGGTGAAGGCCATCACTCCGGCGCAGGCGAGAGCCACTGCAGCCCTCGCCCACCCCCGCACGCGTAACGGTCGTATCGAATGGCTCACGTAATGTCCTTGGGGAGCCCAGAACGGGTGTGATCTCCAGTGACGCCAGGGGCCCCCGTGGTCGTTGGCGTCACGAAGCAACCACCATAGAGGGCCGGTTGTCATGCTCGCACCAACCGACACGGCGCGCCGGTTCCCAACTCGGCTGGTTTTCCCGATCGTTACGGGGACTGTCAGAGGCGGACCGTAGGCTCCCAGGTATGAACGTGACCTCACCGCAGTGGCGCGACAACCCCCGCCTCAACCAGTGGCTCACCACCCAGCAGGAGGCCTTTCCCGCCTGGCAGCAGGCCACCCCGGGGACATGGGACTTCACCCCCGCCTCCCTCGACCGGCTCGAAGACGCCATACGCGGCCGGTACGCCACCTACGAGGAAGCCGACGCCGCGCACGAGGACCCGTTCATGACGGTCGCCGTCTGGTACCTGGGAGAAACCGTCCGCCGCGCCCACCCGGACGCCGTCTGGTCATGCAGCCCCACCCCAGGGGAAGGCGCCTGGGCCCGGGTCAGCCCCCTGCTGACCTACGCCACCGAAACCCTCGACGACCAGGTTCGCGAGGAGATCGAGGAGCGCGAGGCGGCGTACGACGAAGTCGTCCCGCAACGAAACCCGACCGACGACATCAAAGCCCTCCACATCAGCGACCGGCGCCTGAGTGAGGCCCTGGACGACTACACCGCCTTCCACGAATACCTGGCGTCCGTGGCCGGTTGACGTACTCCCCCGTACTCCCCCGTACTCCCCGCCCTCAAGGACTGGGGCAGGGTACGGCCCGGCATACGTCGCCCGCGCACTCATGCTGTCGCTAGGCGTCCATCTCCCCCATCATGATCTGCATCATCGCGCCCATGACATCCTGCGGGTTGAGCGTCGAGGCACCCGCCGGGGCCTTGACCGGGGCGGCATCGGCGTTGAAGCCAATGGACACCGGGAGCTTGCCCGCGGCCTTCTTGTCGAACTGCGCGAGATCGATGGTGACGCCGGACAGCTTCTCGTCCTTGATCGCCACGTCGAAGTCGATGTTCTTGCTGGGGACGTCCTTGAGCTCGGAGAGCTTGAACTCCTTCGGCAGCTGCTTCTCCATCGGCTTGAGCGCCTCGGCGATCGCGTCGGCGGTCTTCCCCGCCGGGACCGCGACCTTGACGTGGTCGGCGCCGTCGCGGCTGCCCGCGTCGGTGAACTTGGCGTTGTCGGCGATCTCCTTGCTCAGCGCCTTGGTGATCTTCTGCTGGGTCTTGGTGTCAAGGGCCCCCGTGTCAGGGAACGGAGACGCTTCGCCGGCCTCCTCACCCATGCTCTTGGAGAATTCCTCGAACGCCTTCGGGTCGATCGAGACCCACTCTCCGGCGAGCGCGTCCTTCACTGACCGGTACGACGACGGCAGCTTGTCGGCGGAGTCGAGGAAGGACTCGCATCGGCCGCGAGCCGTCGCCGCGGTCGCGAACCTCGATCATGTCCTTGCCCTGGCCGTACGACATACGGAAGGCGGTTGACGCGCCATCCTTTGTGTCCTTCAGCGGCTTCTTCAGCTCATGGACAGGGAGATGTCGTCCAGATCTGCTGCTCGGTGCCGTCGAAGCCGAAGGTCATGGTGACGGCCTTCTGCCCGGTGAACCCATCGACGGCATGCTGGACCTTGGTGCCGGCGCTGATGTTCTCGGTGCCACAGGCGACCATGGAGTGGTTATGAATACGACGCAGCCGGCGGCGGCCACGCCCTTACGCATGATGTTGATGTGGTACTCCGTTGCTGGTCAGGTGAGTGCTGATCACTCTGACTCGCAGGGCCACCGGAAGGTTGACGGAAGCGTCCGGATTACCCGTTCACCTCAGGGAGCGGGTTCCGCAGGTGTTCTTCCGGTGTCAGTACGCCGCCCCGCTCGAACTCGGCGGCGTATGCGGCCTCGCCCAGTGCGTCCCTGACCCGGGTGGTGATGCGGTCCACGTCGGAGCGTTCGCCGCCGCGCAGGAGTGCCCGTACCGACTGTCTCGTCGCGGTGGCCGCGCCCAGCAGCCGGGCGGCGTGCTCGTTGCGGCCGGCCAGGGACTGGGCGCCGGCCAGGCCCTCCAGGGCCAGCGCGATCGCCCGGGGGTCGCCGGAGTCGCGGGCGGCGGCGTAGCCGTCCCGTTGCAGCGCCAGAGCGGCCGGCGCGTCGCCGCGGGACTCCGCGACGAACCCGAGCTCGGCCAGGATCAGCGAGGGCCTGGCCGGCTCGTAACCCATCTGACGGTGCAGGTCGAGCACTCGGTGCAGGTGCGTCTGGGCCGCGTCCAGGTCACCTGCCCTGCGGGCCCCGAGGCCCAGTCCGATCTCGGCGAACTGCTCCCCGAACGCGTCCGACTGCTCGGCGGCGAGCCGCCTGGCGCGTTCGTGGAACTCCTTGGCCTGCGGAAGGTCCCCCGTCAGCAGCGCCACGCGGCCGAGGCTGGAGAGGTGGAACGACACCTGGATCCACAGCCCCAGATCCTCGGCCATCCGCAGTCCGTCCCGGTACAGCCGCCCGGCCTGCTGGTAGTCGCCGGTGATTTCGGCCAGTGTCCCGAGCGGCACCATGGCCTGGAGCTGCCCCCACTGGTCACCCAGGTCCCGGAAGAGTTCGAGGCTCTGCTCGCCGTTCCGCCGCAGCGCGCTGAAATCTCCGCGCAGCTTCGCGTGGAAGGTCAGACTGCCCAGGGCCGCGGCCGCCCCCCAGCGGTCGCCGACCGACCGGAACGTCGCCAGCGCCCGGTGGATCAGGTCCTCGCTCGGCCGCAGGTCGCCGATGCCGTAGAGGCTGGACGCGAGGAACCACTGGGCCCGGGCATACCCGCCCGGGTCGTCGGCCTGCACCTGTTCGTACGGCTGGAGCGCGGTGCGATACTCCGCCAACGGGTCGGCGACGCCGCCGAGTACCAGCTTGAAGCCGCCCAGCAGGGCGGTGGCCCTGGCCGTGGCGGCGGACGACGCAGGCGCGGCGCCGCTGATCGACAATGCCGCGGTCAGGGACCGCTTGGCCTCGTTGTTCCGGCCGCGCAGGTACCAGTACCAGCTGAGCGCGTTGGTGAGGCGCAGGGCTCCGTCGGCGTCACCGACCTGTACCGCGCAATCGAGCGCCGTACGCAGGTTCGCCGTCTCGGCGTCCAGGCGGTGCAGCCACTGCCGCTGGCCGTGACCCCGCAGCTGCGGCTCGGCGTGTTCGGCGAGGCCGGTGTAGTACTCGCGGTGCCTGCGCCGCAGGGCCTCGAACTCGCCCGCGTCCTGGAGGCGTTCGACGCAGTAGGCGGTGACGGATTCCAGCAGCTGGTACCGGGGCCCGTCCGCGCCGTCGGTCATGACCACCAGCGACCCGTCCACCAGGCGTGCGAGCACGTCGAGCACCTCCGTACGGTCCACGTCCCGCGCGGCGCAGATCTCTTCGGCGGCGGCGAGCGTACAGCCGTCGGCGTGTACGGCGAGCCGACCGAGCACCGCACGCTCCTGATCGCCGAGCAGCTCCCAGCTCCAGTCGATCACGGCCCGCAGTGTGCGCTGGCGCGCCGGGGCGCCGCGCGCTCCCACCGCGAGCAGGTGAAACCGGTCGTCGAGGCGCGCGGCCAGCTCGCGTACGCCGAGTGCCCGCACCCGGGTGGCGGCCATTTCCAGGGCGAGCGGAATGCCGTCGAGGCGCCGGCAGATCGAGACGACCGCCTCGACGTTGGTCTCGTCGAGTACGAAGTTCGGTGCCGCCGCCGTCGCCCGCGCCACGAACAGCTCGACCGCGCTGAAGCGGCGTACGGCCGCGGGGCTGAGCTCCGTCGTGGCCTCGGTCCCCTCGGGCCGTCGCAGCGGGGGCACCTCTTGGAGGTGTTCACCGGTGATGCCGAGCGGAACCTGGCTGGTGGCCAGGATCCGCAACGCGGGTGCGGCTTTGAGCAACTGCTCGGTCAGCTCCGCGACCGGGCCGACCACATGCTCGCAGTTGTCGAACACCAGCAGGGTCGGCCGCTCGCCCAGCGCCTGGGCGACCCGGTCGGTCAGCGAGGGCGGCGCGCCCCCGGCCCCTGGTCCGGCGCCGACCATGTCGTCCCGTACCCGCAAAACCGCGCCGACCAGCTCGTGCACCCCCGCGGAGGAACTCGCGGACCAGGAAGTCGCGGACCGCGTGCGCGGGGACGGGTCGAGGGCGCCGAACTCGGCAAGCCGTACGCCGCCCGGGAACTCCGCGACGAGCTGCGCGGCGGTCGCCAGCGCCAGCTGCGTCTTGCCGACCCCGCCCGAACCGGTCAGTGTCACCAGCCTGTTCGTGCCCAGCAGTGAGCGGAGCTCGCTGATCGCCTCCGCCCTGCCGATCAGGCCGGTGAGCGCGGTGGGGAGGTTCGTCGGCGGGTTGGCCGCGGTGGTGGCGGGAGAAGGGACGGCGGTCAGCGCCACGTCCTGGGTGAGGATCGCCTGGTGCAGGGCCGCGAGTTGGGGGCTGGGGTCCAGGCCCAGACTGTCGGCGAGCCGCTCGCGCAGGTCGGCGTAGCTGGTGAGCGCGGCACTCTGCCGGCCCGCGAGGTAGAGGGCGCGTACGTGAGCGGTGCGCAGCCGTTCCCGGAGGGGGTGCAGGGCGACCAGGTCACCGAGCTCGTCGGCCACCAGGGCGTGTTCGCCGAGATCCAGCCGCGCCTCGGCCTGCTCCTCCAGCGCGGTCAGCCGCTGTTCCTCCAGCAGTTCTCGCGCGGCGCGGGTGAACTCCTCGTCTGCGAATTCGGCGTACGCGGGCCCGCGCCACACCGCGAGTGCGTCCGCCAGCAGGGCGGCACGCACCCGGGGATCGGCGGCGGCCCGCGCCCGTGCCGTCAGGTCGCGGAACCGGCCCGCGTCCACCGCGCCTGCGTCGACCAGCAGTTGATACCCCGGTGAACGGGAGACCACCAGCTCCCGGGCGCCCGGCTCGGCGGTTTCGAGCGCTCGCCGCAGCTGCCACACCTTGTTCTGCAAGACGCCGACCGGGTTGTTCGGCAGCTTCGTACCCCAGAGGTCGTCGATCAGCCGGTCCACGGACACCGGTCTCTCCTGGTGCACCAGGAGACGGGCCAGCAGGGCACGGACCTTGAGCTCCGGTACCCGGACCGGGCGCCCGTCGGCTGTCCACACCGCCAACGGACCGAGCACCCCGAAACGCATGTGATCACGCTAACTCGGCGCGGCGATCAATGACAGAGCGATATCGGTCCGGTCCCCTGATGACCGCCAAGAGCGGCCGAGAGGTCGGTCGAGGGAGGCCGAGAGGTCGGTCGAGGGAGGCCGAGAGGTCGGTCGAGGGAGGCCGAGAGGTCGGTCGAGGGCGGCCGAGAGCGGACCGAGAGAGGGCCGGGAGAGCTCGCGGTCACTGTGGTGGCCGGATCACATCCACGACTCGCAGAAGGAATCCCATGTCATCGAACGCCCCTGTGGCCTCCGCGCCCAAGGCCGGGGCCCGGGAATGGGCCGGGCTTGCCGTGCTGGCCCTTCCCACCCTGTTGATCTCCCTCGACCAGAGCGTGCTGTTCCTGGCGCTGCCACACCTCGCCGAGGCCATGGCCCCCTCCGGCACGCAGGCGCTTTGGATCATGGACGTCTACGGATTCATGGTCGCCGGCTTCCTGGTCACCATGGGTACGCTCGGGGACCGGATAGGGCGCCGCAAACTGCTGATGATCGGCGCGGTCTGCGTCAGCGTCACCTCGGTGACGACCGCGTACTCCACCAGCGCCGAAATGCTGATCGCGACGCGCGCGCTGCTCGGTATCTCCGCGGCGACGCTCATGCCGTCCACCCTCGCCCTGATCAGCAACATGTTCCACGACGCCCACCAGCGTGGCCGGGCCATCGCGGTATGGGCCAGTTGCTTCATGGCGGGCACCGCGCTCGGCCCGGTGATCGGCGGGACGCTGCTCGAATTCTTCTGGTGGGGTTCGGTGTTCCTGTTGGGCGTGCCGGTCATGGTGATCCTGCTGATCGCGGCGCCGATCCTGCTGCCGGAGTACCGCGACCCCGGCGGCGGCAAGCTGGACCTGCTCAGTGTGGTGCTCTCGCTGGCGACGATCCTGCCGGTCGTCTACGGGCTCAAGGAGCTCGCCAGGTACGGCTGGGAGCCGCTGCCGAGCGCGGCGATCCTTCTCGGTGTGGTCCTCGGCGCGGTGTTCGTGGCGCGGCAGCGCAAGCTCACCCACCCGCTGCTCGACATGCGCCTGTTCAGCAGTGGCGGCTTCACCTCGGCGCTGGTGATCCTGTTGCTCTCGATGATCGCCACGGGTGGGAGCTACCTGTTCATCACCGGTTTCCTCCAGATGGTCGAGGGGCTGTCCCCGATGGAGGCCGGGCTGTGGATGGTGCCGTCGGCGCTGGCCTCCATCGTCGCCGGGCAGTTGGCCCCGGTCATGGCCAAGCGGTTCCCGCTGGGGGTCGTCATCGCCGTGGGGCTGGGGAGCAGCATGCTGGGTTACGTGCTGATCGCCTTCGTCAGCCCGGTCGGCGGGCTGCCGCTGCTGGTGGCCGGCTTCGTGATCGCCTTCTTCGGCGGCGGCCCCATCGGGGCACTGGGTACCAGCCTGGTGGTGGGCTCCGCCCCGCCGGAAAAGGCCGGTTCCGCTGCCGCGCTCTCGTCGATCAGTGGCGATCTGGGTGCGTCGCTGGGCATCGCCGGGCTGGGCAGTCTCGGCGCCGCCGTGTACCGGAGCGAGCTCGATCTGCCGGCCGGTCTGCCGGCGGGCGCGGCGGAGACGGCCCGGGGCGGCATGGAGGGAGCGCTGACCGTGGCCCAGCAACTGCCCGCCGAAATGGGGGGCAAGGTGCTGGCCGCCGCCCGGGACGCGTACACGAATGGACTGAACACGGTCGGGATCGCATGCGCGGTCCTCGCCGCTGTGCTGGCCTTCACCGCGGCGACCGTGCTGCGCGGTGCGGGGGCCGGGCAGGGGAAGAGCCCCGAGGAGGAGGGTCCTGGGCCGGAGGGGCCAGGGCAGGACGAAACGCCCGCACCGCCCGCCGGGGGAAGGCTCGCGGCTCTGCCGGAGCGGTAGTCCTGCCCCGGACCAGCAGTGCCCCGCCGCGCGACACTCTGCGGCGGGGCACTGCTCTTTACCTTTTCCCGTGGAGGGTCAGCGGTTGAACGAGGAGCCGAGAGCGGCTCCGGGGGCCACGGTGCCCAGCGTGCCGGCGCCGAAGGTGAAGGAACGGGTGGCGGTGATGCCCGCCGTGGTGCCAGGCAGGACCCACACGGAGCCCTCGCCGGCGTTCTCGTTCGAGGCGCCGACAAGGAGTTCGGCGCGGGCGTCGCGGTTGGTGTCCACCAGCTTCACCGCGAAGCCGAAGAAGTCGTCCGTCTCGGCGACGCCGGTCACTCCGGGGGTGTCCTGGTTGAAGCCCTGGGCCTTGGTGCCGGTCGGGCCGGTGGCCGAGCCGCGCATGACGATGACCGAGCCGGCGCGCTTGAGCGTGCCGATCGCTTCACCGAAGACGCCGATCGCGATGTCGCCGTAACCGTCGCCGTTCACGTCGTTGATCGATACGGACCTGCCGAAGGCGTCGTTCGGCTCGGCGGCACCCGGGATACCGGGGCTGTCCTGGTTGAAGACCCGCGCCTTGGAGCCCTGCGGGCCGGTGGCGCTGCCGGGTATGTACGTGATCATGCCGCCCTTGGCCATCGGGATGCTCACGTCGCTGTCGCGGCCGTCGACGGAGCGGCCGACCACGATGTCCGCGTAGCCGTCCTTGTTCACGTCGCCCGCCGTGATGTGCTCGCCGCCCTCGATGCTGTAGCCGTTCGTGCCGGCGACCATGGCCTGCGGCGCGAAGCCCTCCGGCGTACCCACCCAGTAGGCGGCGGACCGTGAGTCCCACTCCTCGCCGCTGGTCACCGCGGCCACGAGGTCATCGGTGCCGTCGCCGTTCACGTCCCCCACCGAGGTGTCGAGGAAGCGGGTGTCTCCCCCCGGCCTCGGGGTCCCGGACGTGCGGGCGGCGCCGTCGCGGCCGAACGGTCCGGACAGGAGGTGGATGTCGCTGGTATGCGCGATGTACGCGATGTCCGGGTTGCCGTCGGCGTCGAAGTCGCCGGACTTGACCATGTCGCCGACCTGCTCTCGCAGGGTCTTGCCCTCGGCCAGCACCGCGCCACCGGCCAGGCCCGTCGCGCCGCCCCAGACGACGGACAGGATGCCCGCGTCCTCGACGGTGCCGACGTTCTCACCGGTGGCGCCGACGATCAGGTCGGCGTATCCGTCGCGGTCCAGGTCCTCGGACGTGACGGCCGAGCCGAAGGCGTCACCCGCTTCGGCAACTCCCGGTATCCCGGCGGTGTCCTGGCTGAAGACCCGCTTGGACGCGGTCTTCAGACCTGTCGCCGATCCGTACATCACCGCGACGTAGCCGGCCTTGGCCTTGCCATTGACGGTGGCCGAGGGCGCCGTGAAGGCGACATCCGCGTACCCGTCGCCGTTGAAGTCGTCCCCCTTGACGGTCGTGGCAGCCGCGCCGCCGGCGGTGGGCGCGGCATGGGCCGCTGCCGGGAGGGCTACGACGGCGGACACCACGGCGGCGGCCAGGGCGACGCTGGTACGGAGTGCTTTGACAGGCACGCTTACTCCTTCAGTGCGGAACGAGGCTGTGACGGAGCAGAAGCTCCGTGCACGCCTCACCAGACACTTGAGCTCCGCAAATAGTTGCCCTGCGGTTAACTCTCCGCAACTGGGCGGCAAAGTGGGGCTGTTCAGCTCGCCGCACCACGCCCCGCCGTCGTCAGGCCGTCGTCAGGCCAGCGAGGCGCTCACGACCAGGGCGAAGCCCGCTGTGACCAGCAGCGTGCGTACCAGGTGCAGCCGGTTCCACCGCGTCTCGAAGGCGGCGCGGGCTTCGCGGTCGGTGGTGGCTGTCTGCTCGGACGAGGCGAGGGCGTTGTTGAGGGGGATGTTCCCGGCGATCGTGATCAGGTGGTTGAGGATGACGAGCCCCAGGCCGGCTCCCAGCAGCCCCCATTGCGCAGCCGACCTGTCTTCGCCCGGGACCGCCAGCGCGGCCGCCGGGAAGGCAACCGAGGCGAGCATGACCGACACGAACACCCCACGCGGTACGTCCTCGTTGATACGCCGCATCGCCGCCACGAACTGTTCGTCCGTCAGCCGCCCCAGGGCGGGCATGATGCCGGTGAGGAAGATCAGCATGAATCCGGCGTACAGCCCTGTGGCGACTACGGCGAGGGCGATGAGGGAGGTGGCCATGGGGCACATCATGGCCGACCCGCCGTCACGACACGATGCCCTTGCCGCGTCCCGCCCTCAGGACACGATGTCCTTGCGGCCGAATCCCCGGAAGGCGAGCGCGAAGAGCACCAGTGCGTACGTCACCGATACCGCGGCCCCCTTCAGCATTCCGCCCCACTCCAGCTGCGGCTGAAGCGCGTCCGCCCACGCGAACTGCCAGTGTGCGGGCAGGAAGTCGCGCCAGGACCCCAGCGCCGTCACCGCGTCCAGCACATTGCCCACGATCGTCAGACCGACCGCGCCGCCGACCGCGCCCAGCGGGGCGTCGGTCTTCGTCGACAGCCAGAAGGCGAGAGCCGCGGTGACCAGCTGCGAGACGAAGATGAAGGCCACGACCAGCGCGAGGCGCGGTATGGCGTCCCCGGCCGGCAGCGACCCGCCCGTCGGCAGCTCCAACGATCCCCAGCCGTACGCGATCGACCCCGTCACCAGCGCCACGACCGGCAGCAGCACCATCGCGGCGAGGCTGAAGGCCAGCGCCACCGCGAGCTTGCTCCACAGCAGCCGGGCGCGTGGCACCGGCGCGGCGAGCAGGTAGCGCAGCGAGGACCAGTTGGCCTCGGAGGCCACCGTGTCGCCGCAGAACAGCGCCACCGGCACCACCAGCAGGAAGCCGGCGGACACGAACAGGCAGGTCGCGGCGAAGTTGGCGCCGGACGCGGTGGCGGTGTCCATCAGGGTGACCCGGCCGCCCTCCCTGCCGGGCGTGCCGCCGATCGCGAAAGCCGCGATCAGGATGAGTGGCAGGGCGCCCAGCACGGCGGCCATGACCATCGTGCGCCGCCTGCGCCACTGCCGCATCGCCTCGACGCGCAGCGGGAGGGTGTGTCCCGGCCGATATCCGGGGGCGGATTCGGTGCCCGGTTCAATGACGTTGGTGCTCATGCGGAGGAGCCTCCGATCAGGGTGAGGAACGCGTCCTCCAGGCGGCGGTTCGGACCGACACCCGTCAACGGAACGTCCAGACGGACCAGTTCGCCGATGAGCGTGCTCGGTGACGCCCCGTCCAGCCGTACGAGCAGGCCTTCGTCGGTGCGTACGGCGGACCCGATGCCCGGCAGCCCGGCCACCTTCTCGGCCATCGCCTCGCTCACCTCGCCCTCCGTCGTCACGAGCAGCGTGTCCGTGCCACCGGTGATCTCCGCCACGGGTCCGGCCTGCATCAGCTGCCCCCGGTCCATCACGACCAGAT
Organism: Streptomyces sp. NPDC002994; assembly: GCF_040611155.1. Lineage (NCBI taxonomy): Bacteria > Bacillati > Actinomycetota > Actinomycetes > Kitasatosporales > Streptomycetaceae > Streptomyces > Streptomyces sp. NPDC002994. Next base: position 45,037 of record NZ_JBEXNQ010000015.1, on the reverse strand, counting down.
GCGTGCAGGACTGCTCGACCTCCGAGAGGAGGTGGCTGGAGACGATGACGGTGCGGCCCGCCGCCGCGTACCGGATCATCACTTCGCGCATCTCGCGGATCTGGGGCGGGTCGAGGCCGTTCGTCGGCTCGTCGAGGATGAGCAGGTCCGGCATGCCGAGCATGGCCTGTGCGATGGCGAGGCGCTGCCGCATGCCCTGCGAGTACGTCCGTACCGCACGCTCCAGCGCGTCGCCGAGCCCCGCGATCTCCAGGGCCTCCTCCATGCGGGAGTCCTCGGGAGGCCGGCCGGTGGCCTGCCAGTACAGCTCCAGGTTGGCGCGCCCGGTCAGGTGCGGCAGGAAGCCGGCGCCCTCGACGAACGAGCCGACGCGCGAGAGCACGGGCGACCCCGGCCTGATGGCGTGCCCGAAGACCCGGATCTCGCCGCTGTCCGGCGTGATGAGGCCCATGAGCATGCGCAGGGTGGTCGTCTTGCCCGCGCCGTTCGGCCCGAGGAGCCCGAGCACCTGTCCCTTCTCGACGCGGAAGGACAGATCCCGTACGGCATACCGGTCGGCCGACTTGGCGTACTTCTTCGTCAGGTCGGTGATCTGCAGCGGCACCTCGGCGAGCGCCGGGTCCGGCGCGGGCGCCGTGGCCCGCCGCCGGGCGGTGACCAGCAGCGCGGCGGCCAGGGCGGCGCCGATCGCGGGCAGCCCCCAGACCCACCACGGGAGCGGGGCCGCCTGCGTGTTCACACCGGACGCGGTGGGCACGCTGAGCGTCCCGTCGCCTGCGAGGGAGACGCTGTACGCCCCCGGGTCGGCCGGGGACGCGTACGCGAGGTCGGTGGTGGCCAGCACGACGCGCAGCCGGTGCCCGGCCCTGACCTCGTGGTCGATCGCCGGCAGCCGGAACTCGACGGTGGCGCCGTCCTTCGCACCGGCGCCGGTGACGCCCAGCGGCGAGACGAGCTGCGAGGGCAGCACCTGCTGGCGCCCGTCCGCGCTCACGTCGTACACCTTGCCGAACAGGACGGCGTCGTCGCGGTCCGACTTCACCTTGACCTTGACGGTCGGCGTGCCGGTGACGCGCAGGTCGGAGGCGAGCGCGGCGGTCTCGAAGCGGGCGTTCTGGCCGGGGAAGTCGAGGGAGAGCCCGACGCCGAGCCCAGAGAGCTGGGACAGCGCCCCGACGCCCGGTACGGCGGAGATGGCGGGCGGGTTCGCGCCGGCCGGATTGGCGAAGTGCTGCTCGCGCTTGCCGGTCGCCAGCTTCAACTCCCGCCGCCCGGCTTCGAGACCCGGGTAACGGTCGCTGGTGGCGCCCCTCAGCTGGGCCGCACCGTCCGTGGAGGAGACACCTCCGGTACGGGTGACACGGAAGGCGGGCCCGGTGTCCGTGCCCTTCTCCCCCTTCAGGTAGCGGTCGAACCAATCGGTGATCCGGCCCTCCACGCGGGCCCTCTCACGGTCCCCGCCGTCGTGCCCGCCCGCGATCCAGTCGACGGCGACGGGCGCGCCGTTGCCGTCGATCGCCTTCGCCATCGCGTCGGCGTGGTCGAGCGGGAACAGCGAGTCGTTCTGGCCCTGGACGATGAGGGCGGGCACGTTGATGCGGTCGCCGACGGCGGACGGGCTGTGCGCCTCCAGCAGGTCACGGGCGGCGGCGTCCGGCTTTCCGCTGACCGCGACCCGTTCGTACATCTCGCACAGCCGCTTCTCGAACCTCTCGCAGCCGCCACCCGTGTTGATGAAGATTCCGGCCCAGAGCTTCTTGAAGACCCCGTCGGGGAAGAGCGCGTCGGCCATGTTCCAGTAGGTGATCTGCGGTGCGACGGCGTCGACCCGCTTGTCATGTCCCGCTGCGAGGAGCGAGACCGCGCCGCCGTACGACGAACCGCTGACGCCGACACGCGGATCGCCCTTCGCGTCGAGCCGCACCTCGGGGCGCTCTGCGAGCCAGTCGATCAGCCGCGATACGTCCTTGACCTCGCCGTCCGGATCGTTCAGCCCGATCTTCCCGGTCGACTTCCCGAAGCCCCGCGCGGACCAGGTCAGCACGGCGTACCCGTCCCTGGCCAGCTGCTCGGCCTGCGCCTGTACGTCGCGCTTGCTGCCGCCGAAGCCGTGGCCGAGGAGGACGGCGGGCCGCTTTTCGGGTCCGCCGTCCGTTTCGTCAGTTCCGTCCGTTCCGTCCGCCGTGAAGAACGAGGTGTCGATTCTCACCCCGTCCTCGGCTCCGCCCCCGTCCATCCTCATGATCCGTTCCTCGCGGTGCACGGCGGGCGACGCGTCATTGTCCGAGGCGACGGCCGTCCACGTACCGCCCCCGACGAGGACGGCACACGCGGCGGCCGCACCGGCGAACGCCCGGCTGCGGGGAATGCGTAGCTTCATACCTGAACCCTAGGTCCCGGGTATGACAGCCGATGCTGCCCGCAGATGGAAGCCTCTGGAGTACTCAAGGAGTACGAGGCCGCCGGCCCGTACCGCGGTGGGAGTAGCGAGGGGAGCCCGATGGACATCCGACCGGTCGTCCGACAAGCGACGACAGTGGCCGAACTGACCGCCGCCGAACACCTCTACGACGGACCGGCCCGCCCGGACTGGGCCGAGCGTTTCCTGGCCGCGCCCGGCCATCTGATGCTCATCGCGTACGTCGGCGGGGAGCCCGTCGGGATGGTCTCGGGCATCGAGATGACCCACCCGGACAAAGGCACCGAAATGTGCCTGTACGAACTGTCCGTCGACGAGGCGCACCGGCGGCGCGGCATCGGCCGGGTCCTGACACGGGCGCTGGCGGAGGTCGCGAAGGAGCGCGGCTGCTACGACATGTGGGTGGGCGTGGACCGGGACAACGACGCGGCGCTGGCGACGTACCGCTCGGCGCAGGCCAAGGACGACGGCGAGTTCGCGATGCTGACCTGGACCTTCGAGTGAGCGCCGCCTCTGCCTCGCTCGCGACGGAGTCCTCGCTCGCGACGGGCCAGCGCTCGCTCGGCGACCCCGAGGTCCGCTACCCGCTGTGGCCGCCGCTGACCGCCGGCTGCCCGGCCACCAGTACCGCCGCCATGGCGTACCCGGTCGAGGTGGACTACGCGTACGACGACGTACCGAGCACCCTCTTCGACCCGGCACCCGACCGGGGCGGCATCGACCGCTGGGCGCCGCTCCTGCCGCCGCTCCGCGCCCCGGGCCTGGGCGAGGGCCGCACCCCGCTCGTCGAACTTCCCGACGGCGTCTGGATCAAGGACGAGTCCCGCAACCCCACCTGGAGCCACAAGGACCGCCTGAACCGCTGCACGGTCAGCGCGGCGGTCGGCTCGGGCGCGCCGGGCATCGTGGTGGCCTCCTCCGGCAACCACGGCGCGTCGGCGGCGGCGTACGCGGCGCGCGCGGGTCTGCGCTGCGTGGTGCTGGCGTCGGCGGGCGCCCCGCCAGCCGTTCAGTCGTTCCTGGACGCGTACGGCGCGGTCGTCCTCCCCGTACCCCAGCACGAGCGGTGGCCCCTGATGCGGCAGATCGCCGACCGCCTCGGCTACCACCCCGTCAGCAACCTCACCGCCGCCGCGCACACCGGCCACGCCTTCGGCCCGGAGGGCTACAAGACCGTCGCGTACGAGATCCACGCCGAACTCGGGGTCCCGGCGGCGGTGTTCGTCCCGACGGGATACGGCGAGCTGCTCTTCGGCGTATGGAAGGGCTTCGCGGAACTGGTCCGCCTCGGTCTCGCCGCCCGTACGCCCCGGATGTACGCCTGCGAGCCGGCGGGCGGCGCCCCGCTGGCGACGGCGCTGGACGGTGGCCTCCCGGCGGCAACGGTCCCGGAGGCCCCCACCTCGGCGTACGCGATCGACTGCACGGTGAGCGGCTACCGGGGCGTGGTCGCGGTGCGGGAGAGCGGCGGGCGGGCGCTGCGCGTGACGGACGCGGAGATGGGCGCGGCGCGGGCGGAACTGGCGGGCTGCGGACTGTGGGCGGAGGTTTCGGCGGCGGCGGGCTTGGCGGGGATGCGCCAACTGCCGCCGTCCGACGGGGAGGGGCCGGTGGTCTGCGTCTCGACCTCCAGTGGCTTCAAGGACATGGACGTAGGCACGAATGCGCCCAAACCCCTCTCCCCGCCCGACTGGACGACGGCAGCCGAGCGCCTGCGCGCAGCAGGTATCTCTTTGGCTTGATTCCGCCCGTAGCACGACCTTGTGCACTTGTGCGCCGCACGAGACCCTGTGCTGCGCATCCGCACCACACCGCACCACGCAACCCGTAATTGCCCGCGATCCGGTCAACGAAAGGTCAGGTGCACGACACAATGAGACCCACTCTCCGCCGCGCAGGGGCCCTGATACCCGTCATAGCCCTCGCAGCCGGTCTCCAGCTCGCAGGCCCTCCCACAGCACAGAGCGCGCCCGCCGGTGACCTCCGTCTGGCCCCGTCCTCAACGGCGGTCGAAAACAGCTGGATTGTCGTCCTGAAGGACGGCACGACGCGCGCCGCCGACCTGGGCGTCACGCCGAAGCACGTCTACCGCAGTGCCCTCAAGGGCTTCTCCGCCACGATGTCCACGACACGGGCCGCGAAGCTGGCCTCGGACCCGAAGGTCGCGTACGTCGAGCAGGACTCCCGGGTCCGGCTCAACGAGACGCAGACGAACGCCACCTGGGGCCTCGACCGCGTGGACCAGCGCAACCTCCCGCTCTCCACGACGTACACCTACAACACCACCGCGTCGAACGTCTCCGCGTACATCATCGACACCGGAATCCGCACCTCCCACAGTGAGTTCGGCGGCCGCGCCACGGTCGGCACGGACACGGTGGGCGGCGGCCAGAACGGCCAGGACTGCCAGGGCCACGGCACGCATGTCGCGGGCACGGTCGGCGGCAAGACGTACGGCGTCGCGAAGGCCGTCAAGCTGGTGGCGGTGCGCGTCCTGGACTGCGCGGGCTCCGGTACGACGGCGGGCGTCATCGCCGGTGTCGACTGGGTGACGGCGAACGCGCAGAAGCCGGCCGTGGCCAACATGAGCCTGGGCGGCGGCGCGAACACCTCCCTCGACAACGCGGTGAAGAAGTCCATCGCCTCGGGCGTCAGCTACGCCGTCGCGGCAGGCAACGGCAACTTCCTCGGCTGGCCCGCCAACGCGTGCAACTACTCCCCCGCCCGGGTTCCCGAGGCCATCACCGTCGGCGCGACCGACAGCAGCGACCGCCGCGCGTCGTTCTCCAACTACGGCACCTGCCTGGACCTGTTCGCGCCGGGCGTGAGCGTCACCTCGGCCTGGAAGGACAACGACACGGCCACGAACACCATCTCCGGTACGTCGATGGCCGCGCCCCACACCGCGGGCGTAGCCGCCCTCTACGTCTCGGCCAACCCCACGGCCACCCCGGCCCAGGTCCGCGACGCCCTGGTCAGCAACGCCACCCCCAACAAGGTCCAGGACCCGCGCACCGGCTCCCCGAACAGGCTCCTGCACTCGCTGTTCTAGCCGCGTGATCCACTCCTCCGGGCGTCGGTGGGCGTCGCCGCGTCCGGAGGAGGGTAAACAACAGTTCCTATTTCATTCAGCGGATATCCAGTATCCTCAGTGAATATCCTGACATCGTGAAGCTTTCCGAGTGGGCGGCACGCAACGGCGTGCACTACCGCGTGGACCTGGGCGAAAGAGGGCCGTATGCCGGTCCCGGTAGTCCAGACGCCGTCCGGTACATGGCTCGTGACCGAGCCCGCCCCGCAGGCCACCGGGCGGGTCGTGGCGTACTGCCGTGTCTCGTCCGGTGACCAGAAAGCGGACCTGGAGCGCCAGGTCGCCCGGACCGTGCAGGGCGCAACGGACCGGGGACTCGCCGTCGCTGACGTGGTGACGGAGGTCGGCTCCGGCTTGAACGGGCGCCGACGCAAGCTGCACCGCCTGCTTGCCGACCCGGGTGTGGAGACGATCGTGGTCGAGCACCGAGACCGCCTCGCCCGGTTCGGCGTCGAGAACCTGGAGGCCGCTCTCTCGGCCACGGGACGGCGCCTGGTTGTCCTCGACCCAGCAGAGACCGCCGACGACCTCGTACGGGACATCACCGAGGTCCTGACCTCGATGTGCGCCCGTCTGTACGGCCGCCGCTCCGCGAAGAATCGCGTCACCCGGGCCGTCGCCGTCGCCACCGGCCCGGAGGTGGCCGGATGAAGAAGTTCAAGCCGCAGCCGGGCTTCACCGTCCTCGCGCACAAGCTGGCGCTGGACCCGAACGCCACGACCAACCGCCACCTGCATTCGCACGGAGGTGGGGCGCGGGCCGCGTACAACTGGGCCGTCGCGTACATCACCGCCGTGTGGTGGCAGCGGAAGGCCGAGCAGTCTTATGGCATCCCCGAGGACGAGCTGACTCCGTGGCGGTCGTGGTCGCTGCCCTCGCTGCGGAAGGCGTTCAACGAGGACAAGCGCACCAACCCGCGCTTCGCCGACTGGTGGGAGGAGAACTCCAAGGAGGCGTACAACACCGGCCTGGCCAACGCGTCGGCGGCGTTCGACAACTACACGAAGTCGAAGAGCGGTAAGCGCAAGGGCCGCAAGATGGGCATCCCCCGCTTCAAGTCGAAGCGGAAAGCGCGCCTGGCTTGCCGGTTCACCACCGGAACGATCCGTATCGAGCCTGACGGGCGGCACGTCACCCTGCCCAGGATCGGCACGGTCCGCCTTCACGAGGACGCCTCCCACCTGCGGGCCCTCGTCGACGCGGGGAACATGCGGATCCTGTCCGCGACCGCATGTCTGGACCGGGGGCGCTGGTTCGTGTCGTTGCAGGTCGAGGAGAAGCACGAGCTGGTGAAAGTTGCCCGCCCGGATGCGGCGGTCGGTATCGACCTCGGCATCAAGACCCTCGCGGTCCTCGCGGACAGCGACGGTGTCCTCGGCGAGGAGCCGAACCAGCGCCACCTGGACGGCGCGCAGAAGCAGCTGCGCCGCGCCAACCGGATCGTCTCGCGCCGCCGCGGCCCTGACCGGTGCACCGGTCAGCAGGCGTCGAAGCGCTGGGAGAAGGCCAACCAGGCGCGGAACAAGATCCATCACCGGGTTGCGAACCTCCGGGAGGACACCGTCCACAAGATGACGACCCGCCTCGCCTGCGAGTACGGCACGATCGTCGTCGAAGACCTAAACGTCGGTGGAATGGGCCGCAACCGGCGCCTGTCCCGCCGCGTCGCGGATGCCGCGTTCGGCGAGATCCCACGCCAGCTCACCTACAAGACCCGGCGGCACGGCACGCGACTCGTCGTCGCCGACCGCTGGTTCCCCTCCTCGAAGACCTGCTCGCGCTGCGGTGTGGTGAAAGCCAAGCTGCCCCTCAGCATGCGCGTCTTCGAGTGCGACAACTGCGGCCTGGTCCTCGACCGGGACGCCAACGCCGGACACAACCTGGTCGCCCTCGCGGCCCGCACGACAGGTACCGGAGTGGCCGGAGACCTGGACCTCGCCAAGGCGGAGTCGAAGCCCCGTGGAGCCGACCGGAAGACCCGCACCACCCGCCCGCGCCGCAAGGCCGGGACGGGGCGGGCAGGTGGCGCGATCCCCAGCCCCCGGGCCGGGAAGGAAACGGGAGACCGTCAACAGGACACTGGCGCGCAACTCGCGCTCTGGTGAGACCGTTACGGACCATTCCGGCGGAGACGCCGGGATTGCTGAGATCGCTTGATGATCAAAGCAACGGCCACTCGGGTGCGGACACCGTTGGCTCGCGCGCTATCCTCACGCGCAATCTGTCATGCCCGTGACCGGGGGGTTTGCACGGTCGGTCGCGGGCGGCTCGAAACATATGGGGATTCATGCGCGCAAAAGCCATAGGTGCCTTCCTCACCGGCACCCTGGTACTTTCCGGCTCCGCTCTCACCGCCGCTCCGGCGGCGTCCGCGGCGGAGACCGGTGTGGTAATCAACAAGGTCTCTGTCAACGGCGGCAAGGCCGTCGTCTTCGGCACGTCCCGGACGGAGTCGTTCACCATCTCGGTGACCGCCTCCGACGACTCGGGGATCAACCACAGCGGCCAGCGGTGGCTCAGCATCGACCGCGAAGTGGGGGACGACTACTGGACGTTCCACGGCGTCCCGACGTGCACCGCTTCCAGTGCCACGACCTCGACGTGCAAGCTCACCGTCCAGCTCGAAAGTGACATCGACCTGCCGCGAAACACTCTCGCGGGTCGGTGGAACGTGAACGTCCAGGTCTCGGCCAAGGACGGCGACTACTACGGCGAGGTCTACGGCACCCACCCCGTCCAGCGGCGCTCCACGCTCAGCGTCAACGCCTCGCCCGAGCCGGTCACCAAGGGCAAGACGATCACGGTCACGGGCAAACTGGCCCGCGCCAACTGGGACAGGCGCATCTACGCCGGATACACCGGCCAGCCCGTGCGCCTCCAGTTCCGCCCGAAGGGCAGCACCACGTACACCACCGTCAAGACCGTGACGAGCGACGGAACGGGCAACCTGAAGACCACCGTCACGGCCGCCTCGGACGGCTACTGGCGCTGGAACTTCGCCGGCACGTCCACCACCCCGGCGGTAGCAGCCGCAGGCGACTACGTCGACGTACTCTGACCCCTCGCCTCTACGTCCCCCTGGGCGGCAGCGATTACGCCGCGCCGCCGCCCAGGGAGCGAGATCAGGTCGCAGTCGCTGCGGCATCATCCGTTGCCGGGCAGCGGGCCGCGATACCTCGAACTCTCCGCCGTGCAGGTCAGGGGCGGCGGCTCGCGAGGACGCAGAACTCGTTCCCCTCCGGGTCGGCAAGGGTGACCCAGCTCTCCTCGCCGGTTTGGCCGACGTCGGCGTGTCGAGCACCCAGTTCGAGCAGGCGGCGGACCTCTTCGTCTTGCTCCCTGTCGGTTGGGTTGACGTCGATGTGGAGCCTGTTCTTGACGCTCTTGCCCTCGGGCACCCGCGCGAATGTCAACGTCGGTGGCACTGGGCCAACGTGGTTCTTGTCTTCCGGCACCACAGGGGAGCCAATTGTGACAATCCCGTCGCCTTCGTCCTGCACCTCGTAGTCAAGGACCGAGCACCAGAACCGGGCGAGACCGTTGGGATCGGCACAGTCGATCGCAAGCTCGGTGAACTTACTGGCCATGTCAGGACCTCCCAGTCGAGTAGCGGGTCCGCCAAAGGGCACACGTTAATCGCAGTGTCCGACGGCGAGGGCGGTAACCCCTGGGCGGCCCCGGCGGTTACGCCGCGCCGCCCAGCGGAGCGAGCAGTTCCGCCCCTGCCGGATAGACCTGCTCGTGCGGCAGCAGCCGCGCGGCGGCGTCCGTATCGCCCGCCCTCACCAGGGCATGGATCTCGTGGGCGAGCGGCGTGACGTCGGTGATGGACACGGTCCACTCGTCCGCGTACCGCCGCGCCGCCTCGCCCGCCAGGCCCAGTTGGAGCGAGCGGTACGGGAGCTGATTCAGCTGTACGTCGCGCTCCGGATCCCACTGAACGCGGGCGGCCGCCTGCCTCAACTGGCCTTCCAGGCGGCCTGGTCGGGGTGGAGGCCGGGTGCGTAGTGTGACAGGCAGGCGTCGCGCAGGGCCCAGTCGAAGCCGTCGCGCGTGATCTCGACAGCGAGGACGGTCTCCTGCTCCTGCTTCGCGCCCCAGCCGCAGCGGCACATCATCCACAGAAACGACGGCTTGATCCATGTCAAGCCGCGTTCATACTCCTTTGAGTCAAAGGGTGGCGCGCAGATAGGCTCCCTGCATGGCTGACTTTCTTCAGGTGTCCACAGCGACGGAGAGCCGCGAGGCGGCCGTAAAGCTGGCACAGTCGGTGGTGGCGGTACGGCTGGCGGCCGGGGTTCAGATCGTCGGTCCGGTGGTCTCCGCCTTCTGGCATCAGGGCGAGTTCGGTACCGGTGAAGAGTGGCAGCTCTTGTTCAAGACCCGTGCCGACCGATACGCCGAGATCGAGGCGCACTTGTTGCGCCATCACCCATGGAAGAATCCTGAGGTATCGGCCGTGCCTATCGTCGCCGGGGCGGACGCGTACCTGCAATGGGTGGACTCCACCACCGCACCGGGCACGCCATGACGCATCAGTCCGCGTTTGTGGATGCACCGAAACCTGATGTCCACACAGCGCAACACCACCCATGACCGACAGTTGCAAAACGCAACTTAGGGCAACGTCAGACCAGGACCCTTGCGCCGGTTACACGGCCCACACAGCAGTTGAAGATTGTCCAGCTCGCTGGACCCACCCATAGCCACCGGAATGATGTGGTCGTACTGCAACTCTGAGGTGGATCCACACACTCGACATCGTCCCTGATCGCGGATCCAACGAGCTGTTTGACATCGTCCGGAATGTGCCCGCGTTCACGGATGCGCGGCTCTTCCCCCATGGCCACCATTGCCCTTGCCCGGTCAATGCGCTGCCGTTCCCGCTGCTGCCTGGTAACCAGCAAGGCATAGACATCATCTTCACTTAGCCCGTCATTATCCCAATAGAACTTGCCCTCGAATTGCCAATACGCACGGTCACCTAGGGTGCACAAGAGATGTGGCCGCTGCCACTGCTGCTTCTGTACTTCTAGGTACGTCTCTTGACTCACGCGGATTACGGCGCGGATGATTTCGGAGCCGATGTGGACCCACACCCGCCCCTTGGAGCCGAATAGGGATTTCTGGAAGCGGAGAGACACATTGTCGGCACGGTGCAGCATTGGTTACCCCACGTAAGCGGCTCGCCCAAGAGGCGCTAAATCCATTTTCGAGCGTACTCGGGAAGGGGCGCGATGGCGCACCGAGTCCTTCTACGCCGCCTGCCCTATGCTCGCGGCCTCAGGAACTGGCCATTTCCAGAACTTCAGCAACCGCCGGTAGTTCGCGGTAGGCACTGAGTTGCTGAAGGGTCGGCCTGATCCGTTGACGCGGACGTACGGACGCTACTCCGGCCGAGAGTTCCAAGGCACGACCAGTGATGCTCGCCGCCTGCTCGACCTCTCCGGCGGAGAGGTAGGAGTCAGCCAGCCATGAGAGGTACAGGCTCTTGTCACGTGCGTGGGCGTCGTCGTAGTGAGCTAGTGCTTCCTCCAGAACGGGGACTGCTCGGAGTGGACGGCGTAGTTCTGTCCAACAGCGACCGGTCATGATCTGGAGTTCATTGCGATCCACCCAGGTCGCCCAGTCAGGTTGCCGCGTTCCGTCGTCCTCACTGAGTGCGGCCTCGGCGGCGTTGAGTGCTTGCTGGGTCCCGTCAGCATCTCCGCCTACTGCGTACGCCCACGCAAGGCGCTCGTACAGCAAAGTGCGGACTCCGGGCGGGGCGTCAGGGCCGGCTGTACGGCATGACCGTTCAGCAGTCTGGACTCCGGCGCGCCGGTCACCGTTAATCTTCTGGTAAGCAAGGAAGGCGAGGGCATTTCCGGCGAGCGCGGTGTCTCCCGCGTCCTTGGCTACCTGGTAGCTGTCCTCGTAGAGACTGCTGGCGTCAGCGTCCTTGCCTCCGTCAAACGCGGCCCATCCGGCTTGCTGCGCCTGCTCGGCAAGCACGGACAGCAGGGCACGCCCTGTCTCCTCTGTGTAGCTCTGATTTCGGATCAGGCGCTTGGTTGCTTGGTACTCACCAAGGTAGACGCGGTAGGTGTCGCCCCCACCAAGGATGTCGTCAAGGCGGCGCAGACGCGCCGTGCGCATCCGTAGCTGATCGGGGACGCTGCGGCCGATCCGGCGTCCCGTGTCGATCTGGTCGAGCTCGGGCAAGCTCGCCGCTAATCCGACTCCGGCCGATGCCATGAAGAACTCCCTGCGCCGCACTGTGTCGTCTCCATCTCGCTTTGTGGCGTTAGGGCGTGCGGGCGTGCTGTGGACGCGACCAGAAGACTCGGATTTCTCCCACTCGCGGGCGGCAAGGCCAAGTAGGTGCCCCGGGATCCGTAAGGCATCAGCAATCCGCGCGATCTTGTCAAATGTGGTGACGCTGCCCTCGCCGCGCGCCAGCGAACCAACGCGCTCCGGCTTGATGTCGCATTCAGCCGCGATCTTGGAGTAGCTGATCCTGGCTTCGCTGCGCGCGATACGGAACACGGTGCCGAAGTCGTGAGCTGCGATCGCGGTTCTCACGTCCGACCGCTCCAAGATGTTGCGCGGTAGCGCTGTCGGCGGGTTGTACGCGGTCATACGCTGCCCCGTCACGCCTGCTGTTGTAAAAGTGCCGTATTGGCCTGACCTTCAGCCTACCCATGATGGGGGTACCCAGCGCGGGGAAGTCAGGTCGCTTGTCCCCCAGAAGAGTTGACGGCTAAGACCCCCGCGACCGCTCAAACGGTCCGGGGCGTGGCCAACGCTTTTGGGAGCGCTGACATGAACCAAACTACCGTCCGTCTCGTTGAGTTGCTGATGCGGCTCTTGCTTCCCCCTGTGGGTCGTCACCGGCGGGGAGAATCGAGCCCTCATCCGACACCGTCCACCCGGCGACAACTGCTGCTCTGCCACTCCGCCCTACCCCTCGCCTCCGCACCTGCCCCCGCCCTGCCCGAGGTGATCACCACGCCTGTTCGATCACGCTCGGAGGCTGCCCGTCAGCGGTGGGAGCGTGCGGAACTGCGGTTGCGGCGGCAGCGGCGTCGGGCCCTGTGGCTGGCCGGGCACGGGGTCGACATCGGGCCGCGTGTCATTCATGGGGTGGCGGTCACCCGGTGAGGGCGAACAGAGAACGCCCGTTGGTCATCGACGCGCTGCCTAGTGCTGACCCCAGCGCGGGTGACGCGGTGGTACTGCGGTGGGCTGATGACCCACGTTGCGTCAGGCAAGCGCGGGCCGCACTACGCGAGGCGCTGATGGGCTGGGAGCTCTCGGCCATCGAGGACTCCGCGCTGGTGATCCTCTCGGAACTGCTGACCAATGCCGGCCGTCATGCCTGCGTACCGGGGCAGGACATCGAGACGCGCTTCTTCCGGATGCTCGGCGGGCTGCGCATCGAGGTGCACGACGGCTCGTGCAAGCTGCCGAGTCTGTCTACCCCCGGCGGTGACGGGGACGGTGGGCGCGGGCTGTGGCTGGTCGATGCGCTTGCCGATCGGTGGGCGGTAGGCGAGCGTACGGGGCTCGGCAAGGTCGTATGGGCTGAGGTTTCGGCGCCTGCTGGCGGTGATCAGCGTGTTGGTTGAGCGTCGGATGATCGCGCTGCGGCTGCGGCGTGGGGACTGGGTGTGTGTCCGGGGCCGGTGGCTTGAGGTCGTCGCCGTACGCGCGTACCGGTATGCGGCGGGCGGCTTGGTGCTGGTGCTCGTCTTCAACAAGGCGCCCGCAGTGCGGGTGTACGGCGCGGACACGATGGCGGTGAAGCGGTGAAGGGTGACGGGCAGGCGCGGGTCGGGAGGGTGCTGCGCTTTGTGGACTGGACGCTGAGCCTTGATGTCTCGGGCAGTGGGCCGATCAATGAGGTGGAGTGCACGACGTGTCATGAGGCGCCGGAGCCCGGTGAGCGGGGCATCTTGGAGGAGTGGTGTCTGTGGCACGCGGGCCGTACCCGGCACACCGGGTTCCGGGCCATCACGACCGCGTTCTTCCGCGCGACATGTCACGAGTCGCTGCCGGAGGTTGCTGATGGCGGCGCGTAGGCGGCTCTCGTCCCTGCTGCTGGCCGTGGGTGCGGGCCGCTGGTGGTGGGCGGACTCAGTGTGCATGAGCCTGCGGTCCGCCATGGGGCGCCTGGATGAACGGTGGTACTGGTTCTACCAGTGGGCGCTGTGTCGCCTCGACAACCCACCCGTCGCCAAGGCTACGGACCGACTCATTCAGCGTGAGAATGCCGACGCTGAATGGGAGTCACTCGTGGCGCGGCTAGCCCAGGAAGCGGACGGGGACCGGCGCTTTCCGCCCTAGGCCACGAAGACGTCGTTTCTTTGCCGGCGAGGATCCGGCCCTTGTCATGGCCGGACCCTCCGAAACATCCCGTGGGAGTGACCCCGGCGCATAGAGCCGGGCGTACGAGAGGGTGCCGTGGGACGGCGAATGCCCCTCTCTGCCCGGCGGCGACTATTCCGCTTATCACACGGAACGTGTTGAGCTGACCACGACAGGTAGTTGGCGGGTGGCCGCTGACGGCCACCAGAAGGCGGGAGAAATCATCATGAAGACCACGGGCAAGCGCTACAGCGTCGCCGCCGCAGCAGTGGCCGCCGCGCTCGGCAGCACGATGGCATGGGGAACGATCTCCCCGGCGTCGGCCGGCACACCGACCGAGTCACGTGTGGCCTCGGTCAACGTCCAGCAGGTCACCCTGCGCCTTGCCAGCAACGCGGGACAGGTGGCCAACGTCAAGGGCGCCTCCATGGAGGATCTCGCCCCGGTGATCCAGTGGCCCTGGTCAGGAACGACCAACGAGCGGTGGGAACCCGAAGCGGCGGGCGGTGGCTACTTCCGGTTCAAGTCCGTCGGCAGCGGCAAGTGCCTCAACGTCAAGGGAGGTGGCATCGCCGACGGTACTCAGGTCATCCAGTACACCTGCGGCAACGCGGCCAACGAACTGTGGAAGCTGGTTCCCAAGGGCATCGGCTACCAGATCGTGGTCAAGGAAAGCGGTAAGTGTCTCAACGTCAGAGGCGGTACCGGCCAGGGCAACAACCTCATCCAGTACACCTGCGTCGCCGACGGCGCACCCAACGACGTCTGGCTGGCCGTCTGGGAAAGCCCCATCAACTGACCCGGCCGGACGGGTGACACTGCTCCTCGCAGACAGCCCCGGCCGCCCGTCTCCCCCGTGACGGACGGCCGGGGACTTGTGCCACCCTGGGCTTCCCGGCCTGGACTCGGTTCAAGTTCACGCAGGTTGCGGGCTTCAGCTTCGCAGTCCCCCCTTGGGCGCGCCGGCGACAGCGGTCACGCCGCGCCGCCCAGCGGAGCAAGCAGTTCCGCCCCTGCCGGATAGACCCGCTCGTGCGGCAGCAGCCGCGCGGCGGCGTCCGTATCGCCCGCCCTCACCAGGGCATGGATCTCGTGGGCGAGCGGCGTGACGTCGGTGATGGACACGGTCCACTCGTCCGCGTACCGCCGCGCCGCCTCGCCCGCCAGGCCGAGTTGGAGCGAGCGGTACGGGAGCTGATTCAGCTGTACGTCGCGCTCCGGATCCCACTGAACGCGGGCGGCCGCCTGCCTCAACTGGCGCTTCCAGGCGGCCTGGTCGGGGTGGAGGCCGGGGGAATAGTGCGACACGCAGGCGTTGCGCAGGGCCCAGTCGAAGCCGTCGCGGGTGATCTCGACAGCGAGGACGGTCTCCTGGTCCTGCTTCGCGCCCCAGCCGCAGCGGTACATCATCCACAGAAACGACGGCTTGATCCACGTCATCCGGTCCCGCTTCCACACAGCGGGGAAACGTCCGTCGCGGGCAGCCGGGAGGCCGATCGCCGGGGCGTACGCCTGGTAGACGGTGACGGTCGTGTCCGTGTGCAGCGCGCGTATCTCGCGCATCTCGGTCATCGGAGAGCCAAGTGCATGATGTGCAGGCCGACGTAGCCCTGGGTGGGGTGGTTGAACCCTTCGGGGAGCGTCCCGATCACCTCGAAGCCGATCGACCGGTACAGCTTCACGGCATGGACGTTGGTCTCCACCACCGCGTTGAACTGCATCGCCCGGAACCCCGCCTCCCGCGCCCACGCCACGCTGTACTCGCACAGCGCCCGCCCCACGCCCCGCCCCGAGTGCTTGGGGTCGACGAGGTAGGTGGCGCTCGCGATGTGGGAGCCGTTGCCCATGTGGTTACGGTTCATCTTGGCCGTGCCGAGGACCGTACCGGCGTCGTCGACCGCGACGACCGTTCGGTTCGGAGCGGACAGGTGCCACCATTCGCGGGCGTCGTCCTCACCGAGGTGCAGCGGGTAGGTGAGAGTCTCGCCCGCGGCAACGATCTCGTGGAAGAACGGCCAGATGGCGGGCCAGTCCTCAGCGGTGGCTTCCCTGATCAGCATGCGAAAAGAATGCGGTACGGGCGGGCAGGAGCGCCAATAATTTCGGCATGAGCAGCTTCACGACTCACCTGCGCCGGGTCCATGACGCGACGCTCCCCGGCCGGGTCCGCCACGCCAACCTCCGGTGCTGTCTCGTGCAGTTCTCGCCGTACGGCTTCCGGGCGACGTACGACCATCTGTGCCGCAGCGCAGGGATATCCCGCAACCCGGAGCAGGGCACCGACGCGCTCGTGCGGCCGGCGTAGCCGGTGCGCGACGACAACTGGCGTGCGTGGCAGCGCGGGCACTCGACGTCGGGGCCGGGACAGTGCCGGGTGTGCGGCGGTCCGGTCGAGCCATGGTGCGCGCCGAGCTTGCGGTGCCGGCGGCGGCACGCTGTGAGCAGGACCCCCGCCGGTCGTAGCCGGCGGGGGTCCTGAGCGGCACCAGTGGATCAGTGGTTGCGGGGGAAGCCCAGGTCTACGCCTGCCGGGGCGTCTGCCGGGTCCGGCCAGCGGGTCGTCGTGACCTTGCCGCGCGTGTAGAAGTGGATGCCGTCGTTGCCGTAGATGTGGTGGTCGCCGAAGAGCGAGTCCTTCCAGCCACCGAAGGAGTGGTAGCCGACCGGCACCGGGATCGGCACGTTGACGCCGACCATGCCGGCCTCGATCTCCAGCTGGAAGCGCCGCGCCGCGCCGCCGTCGCGGGTGAAGATCGCGGTGCCGTTGCCGAAGGGCGACGCGTTCATGAGGGCCACGCCGTCTTCGTACGTGTCGACGCGCAGGACGCACAGCACCGGGCCGAAGATCTCGTCGCGGTACGCGTCGGAGTCCGTCGAAACCTCGTCGAGGAGCGACAGGCCGATCCAGTGGCCGTTCTCGAAGCCCTCGACCGTGTGGCCCGTGCCGTCCAGAACGACCTTCGCTCCCTGCGCGGCCGCGCCCGTGACGTACGAGGCGACCTTGTCGCGGTGGGCGGCGGTGATCAGCGGGCCCATCTCGGACGCCGGGTCGTTGCCGGGGCCGATCTTGATCTTCTCGGCGCGCTCGCGGATCTTGTCGACCAGCTCGTCACCGATCGCGCCGACGGCCACCACCGCGGAGATCGCCATGCAGCGCTCACCCGCCGAGCCGTACGCCGCCGAGACAGCGGCATCGGCCGCCGCGTCGAGGTCGGCGTCCGGCAGGACCAGCATGTGGTTCTTCGCGCCGCCCAGCGCCTGGACACGCTTGCCGTTCGCGGAGGCGGTCTGGTGGATGTAGCGGGCGATCGGGGTCGAGCCGACGAAGGAGATCGCCGCCACGTCCGGGTGGTTGAGCAGACCGTCGACCGCGACCTTGTCGCCGTGCAGGACGTTCAGTACGCCGTCGGGCAGCCCCGCCTCCGACGCCAGTTCCGCGAGCCGCACGGAGGCCGACGGGTCCTTCTCGCTCGGCTTCAGTACGAACGTGTTGCCGCACGCGATGGCCAGCGGGAACATCCACATCGGCACCATGGCCGGGAAGTTGAAGGGCGTGATGCCGGCCACGACGCCGATCGACTGGCGGATCGAGGAGACGTCGACGCGGTTCGACACCTGCGTGGACAGCTCGCCCTTGAGCTGCGTCGTGATGCCGCACGCCAGCTCGACGATCTCCAGACCACGCGCGACCTCGCCCAGCGCGTCCGAGTGGACCTTGCCGTGCTCGGCGGTGATCAGCGCGGCGATCTCGTCGCGGTGGGCGTCGAGCAGCGCGCGGTAGCGGAAGAGGATCGTGGTGCGCGCCGCGAGGGAGGAGGTGCCCCACGTCGCGTACGCGGCCTTCGCCGACGCGACGGCGGCGTCGACCTCCTCCACCGAGGCGAGCGCGACCTGCGTGGTCACCTCACCGGTGGCCGGGTCGGTGACCGGGCCCCAGTTGCCCGACGCGCCCTCGACGGTCTTGCCGCCGATGAAGTGGTTGACGGTCTTCATCCCAGAACTCCTTGTATTGCGGTGGGGTCGGTCAGAGATGGCGGCGTCGCGCAGCGGCTTGACGGTCGTACTCCTCCCGGGCCTTGACCGTCGACGGGCGGGTCGCGGTCTCGGCCACGGGAACATCCCACCACGCCTGGGCGGCGGGCGCGCCCGACACAGTGTCGGGCGTTCGCGTCTCGACGTAGACACATGTGGGGCGGTCCGACCGGCGCGCCTCTGCCAGAGCTTCCCGCAGGTCACGCACGGTCTTGGCGCGGATGACGTGCATCCCGAGCGAGCCGGCGTTCGCGGCGAGATCGACCGGGAGCGGCGCACCGTCGTACGTGCCGTCGGGCTCGCGGAAGCGGTACGCCGTCCCGAAGCGTTCGGCGCCCACGGACTCGGAGAGGCCGCCGATGGAGGCATAACCGTGGTTCTGGAGGATGACGACCTTGATCGGGAGGCGCTCCTGCACGGCGGTGACGATTTCGGTGGGATTCATCAGGTACGTACCGTCGCCGACCAGCGCCCACACCGGGCGGCCGGGCGCGGCGAGCTGCACGCCGATGGCGGCGGGGATCTCGTAGCCCATGCAGGAGTAGCCGTATTCGACGTGGTACTGGTCGCGGGAGCGGGTCCGCCACAGTTTGTGCAGGTCACCGGGGAGTGAACCCGCCGCGTTGATGAGGATGTCGTCGTGGGTGACGAGGCTGTCGAGTACGCCGAGGACCTGGACCTGGGTGGGCCGCTCGTCCCCGTCGGGCGCGGCGTAGGCGGCGGTTACGCGGTACTCCCAGCGCGCCTTCGCCTCGCGGTATTCGGCGACGTAGGCGTCGGGGACGCGGTGGCCGGCGAGGGCGTCCGTGAGGGCCCCGAGTGCTACGCGGGCGTCTGCGACCACCGTCCGCGCGCCCATCTTGTGGGCGTCGAAGCCGGTGATGTTGAGGTTGACGAAGCGGACGTCCGGGCTCCGGAAGAGGGTCGCGGAGGCGGTGGTGAAGTCGGAGTAGCGGGTGCCTACGCCGATCACGAGGTCAGCGGTACGGGCCAGCTCGTCGGCGGTGGCCGTGCCGGTGTGGCCGATGCCGCCGACGTCCGCCGGGTGGTCGTACGGGAGGGATCCCTTGCCCGCCTGGGTGGAGGCGACGGGGGTACCGGTGGCCTCCGCGAATGCCGCCAGGGCCGACTCGGCGCCGCTGTGGTGGACGCCGCCGCCCGCGATCAGGAGGGGGCGGCGGGCGGCGCGGACGGCTCGTACCGCCTCGGCGAATTCATGCTGGTCGGGCTCAGGAGCCCGTACCCGCCAGACGCGCTCCGCGAAGAACTCCTCCGGCCAGTCGTACGCCTCGGCCTGCACGTCCTGCGGCAGCGCGAGGGTTACGGCGCCGGTCTGCGCCGGGTCGGCGAGGACCCGCATGGCGGCGAGCGCGGCCGGGATCAGGGCCTCGGGGCGGGTGACCCGGTCGAAGTACCTGGATACCGGACGCAGGCAGTCGTTCACGGACACATCACCGGCGTACGGGACTTCCAGCTGCTGGAGCACGGGGTCGGCGGGCCGGGTCGCGAACGTATCGCCGGGGAGGAGCAGGACCGGGAGGTGGTTGATGGTCGCGAGGGCGGCTCCGGTCACGAGGTTGGTGGCGCCGGGGCCGATGGAGGTGGTGACGGCGTGCGCGGAAAGACGGCCGGACTGGCGGGCGTAGCCGACCGCCGCGTGCACCATGGCCTGCTCGTTGCGGCCCTGGTAGTACGGCATGGCGTCCGAGCCGGGTTCGAGGAGCGCCTGGCCGATGCCGGCGACGTTGCCGTGGCCGAAAATGCCCCAGGTGCCGGCGATCAGGCGGTGGCGGGTGCCGCCGCCGCGCTCGGTGTACTGGCGGGCGAGGAAGGCGACCAGCGCCTGGGCGGTGGTCAGTCGGCGGGTGGTCACTGCGCCAGCTCCTCGGGTCCGTACAACGGCAGTCGGGGGTCTACAGGCTGCGAAGGCCAGGTGTCGCGGATCCATCCGTGGTCGGGGTGGTCGCGAATCAGCCACTCCCGCTCCTCCCCCGGGCCGGCCATCACATTGAGGTAGTAGAGGGTGTGGCCGGGCGCGGCGATGGACGGGCCGTGCCAGCCGTCGGGGATGAGAACGGCGTCGCCCGTGCGGACTTCGGCGAGGACGTCCGTACCTCCGGGGCGGGACGGCGAGACGCGGTGATAGCCGAGACTGTTCTCCCCCTCGACCTCGAAGTAGTAGATCTCTTCGAGCTCGGATTCGACGCCCGGGTGGTGCTCGTCGTGTTTGTGGGGCGGGTACGACGACCAGTTGCCGCCAGGGGTGAGGACTTCGACCGCGATCAGCCGGTCGCACTCGAAACTTCCTCCTGACTTTCCGCCTCCGGCGGGGGCCGCCGCCGCGAAGTTGTTGACCTGGCGCGAGCAGTTGCCGGTGCCGCGCAGTTCGACGGGTACCTCCGGCGCGGGGCCGTAGCGGGCGGGGAGTCGTCGCTCGCACCTCGCTCCTGCCAGGGCGAAGCGGCCTCCCGCGCCGGAGGAGATCCGGGCGTGGACATCGCGGGGTACGTACGCGAAGTCCGTGACCGAGCTGAACACGCTTCTCCTGCCCAGCAGTTCGAAGCTCTCGCCTTCCACGTCGACCGTGCAGCCGCCGCTGAGCGGCAGCACGATCCACTCACTGTCGCCGGCCGCGAGCGGGTGCGAGCCACCGGGCGGCAGCTCCAGCACGCGCAGGCTCGAGTAACCCCAGCCGGCCCGCTTCGGGTCGATGTCCAGGGCGTACGGACCCTGCGCGGCGGCTCCCGCCCGTACTACCTGTGTGTCGTTGTCCGTCATGCCGTCTCCCTACCCCTCACCCTCGCGCTACAGCAGTCCCACGGCCGTGTCGACCGCCGCCGCCACGTCACCGTCGGCCGGATAGAGCAGCGACCGGCCGACGACCAGGCCCTGGACGGTCGGCAGCCGCAGCGCCTTGCGCCACTTCTCGTACGCACCGTCCTGGTCCGCGCCGACCTCGCCGCCCAGCAGCACGGCGGGGAGGGTCGAGGTCTCCATGACCCGCGCCATGTCCTCGGGGTTCTCCGTCACGGGGACCTTCAGCCAGGTGTACGCGGAGGTGCCGGCGAGGCCGGAGGCGATGGCGATGGAGCGGGTGACGGCCCCGGCGCTCAGGTCGTTGAGCACTTTCCCCTCCACGCGGCGGGAGATGAACGGTTCGACGAAGACCGGCAGCCGGCGTTCGGCCATGGCATCGATGGTGCGGGCCGTGGCGTGGAGGGTGGCCAGCGATCCGGGGTCGTCGTAGTCGATGCGCAGGAGCAGCTTGCCCGCGTCGAAGCCGCGGCGCTCCAGGTCCTCGGCGCGGGGGCCCGTGAAGCGGTCGTCGAGTTCGAAGGCGGCGCCGGCCAGGCCGCCGCGGTTCATGGAGCCGATGACGACCTTGCCGTCGAGGGCGCCGAGGAGCAGCAGATCGTCGAGGATGTCGGCGGCGGCCAGTACGCCGTCGACGCCGGGGCGGGAGAGCGCGAGGCAGAGCCGCTCCAGCAGGTCGGGGCGGTCGGCCATGGCGAGTTCGCGGTCGCCGACGCCGAGGGCGCCGCGGGCCGGGTGGTCGGCGGCGATGATCATGAGCCGACCGCTCGCGCCGATCAGGGGCCGGCGGGGGCGGCGGGCGGCGGCCTCGGCGATCGCTTCGGGGTGGCGGGTCCGTACCCGTACGAGGTCGGAGATGCGCAGGCCGGTGGTCACGACGTGGTCTCCTGCACGGGGACTCGGCCGCCCGCGAGAACCTGCTCGACCTCTGCCGGGTGCGGCATCGCGGAGGAGCAGGCGAGCCGGGAGGCGACGATGGCGCCGGCGGCGTTGGCGTACCGCATGACGCGTTCCAGGTCCCAGCCCGCGAGCAGGCCGTGGCACAGGGCTCCGCCGAAGGCGTCGCCCGCCCCGAGTCCGTTGAGTACGTCGACGGGTACGGGCGGGGCTTCGGACGTCGTACCGTCGCGGTGCATGGCCAGCACGCCCTTGGGGCCCTGTTTGACGACGGCGAGTTCGACCCGGGGGGCGGCGAGCAGGGCGCGGGCGGCGGCGTACGGCTCGCGCTCTCCGGTGGCGACCTCGCACTCGTCGAGGTTCCCGACGGCGACGGTGGCGTGCCGAAGGGCTTCGGCGTAGTACGAGCGGGCGTCGCCGGAAGCGGACCAGAACATCGGCCGCCAGTCCAGGTCGAAGACCGTCACACCGCCCGCCCCCCGGGCCTCCAGCGCCGCGAGCGTCGCCGAGCGGCTCGGCTCCTCGCACAGGCCGGTGCCCGTCATCCAGAAGATCCGCGCCGAACGGATCGCGTCCAGGTCCAGCTCCTCGGCCCGCAGTTCCAGGTCCGGCGCCTTCGGCTGCCGGTAGAAGTAGAGCGGGAAGTCGTCCGGCGGAAAGATCTCGCAGAACGTCACCGGGGTCGGCAGGTCCGCGACGCCGGTCACCCAGCGGTCGTCGACGCCGAACCGCCGTAGTTCCTGGTGGAGATAGTCGCCGAACGGGTCGGTCCCGGTGCGGGTGACGACGGCGGTGCGCCGGCCCAGCCTGGCCGCGGCGACCGCCACGTTGGTGGCCGATCCGCCGAGGAACTTGCCGAACGTGTCGACCTGCGCCAGCGATACTCCGGCTTGCAGCGGATACAGGTCCACCCCGATCCGGCCCATCGTGATCAGGTCGTACGGCTCGTACGAATTGGGCAGCATGCGCGTCCCTCCGGTCCGGCGACTGCCCCCAGGTCTAGTGGGCCGCGCCGGGCCCTGTCAACAGTTTGTCCTTACATTCGGACGAAGGGTTGACACCCTTCTCGGACGGCCGGAAAGCTGACGCCCATGACTTCTCCCGCAACCGCGCCGACCCGCATCCGCGTCGGTTCCGCCCCCGATTCCTGGGGAGTCTGGTTCCCCGACGACCCGCGGCAAGTGCCCTGGGAACGCTTCCTCGACGAGGTCGCCGAAGCCGGTTACCCCTGGATCGAGCTCGGCCCGTACGGCTATCTCCCGACCGACCCCGCCCGCCTCACCGACGAGACGCGCCGACGGGGGCTGTCCGTCTCGGCCGGCACGGTCTTCACGGGGCTGCACCGCGGGCCGGAGGTCTGGGACGCCACCTGGAAGCACGTCGCGGACGTCGCCGAGCTGACCAGGGCCATGGGGGCGGAGCACCTGGTCGTCATCCCGTCCTTCTGGCGGGACGACAAGACCGGTGAGGTACTGGAGGACCGCACGCTGACGGCCGCTCAGTGGCGGACGCTCGCCCGGCAGACCGAGCGGCTCGGGCGTGAGGTGCGTGAGCGGTACGGGCTGAAGATCGTCGTCCACCCGCACGCGGACACGCACATCGACAGCGAGGAGAACGTCACGCGCTTCCTGGACGCGACCGACTCCGCCCTGGTGTCGCTCTGCCTGGACACCGGCCACTACGCGTACTGCGGCGGGGACAGCGTCAGGCTGATCGAGACGTACGGGGAGCGGATCGGCTACCTGCACCTCAAGCAGGTGGACCCGGAGATCCTCGCCGAAGTCGTCGCGGGCGAAGTGCCGTTCGGGCCGGCCGTCGGGCGGGGCGTGATGTGCGAGCCGCCGGGCGGGGTGCCGGCACTGGAGCCCGTACTGGCTGCGGCCGGGCGGCTGGACGTGGACCTGTTCGCGATCGTCGAGCAGGACATGTACCCGTGCCCGCCGGACAAGCCCCTGCCCATCGCGCGGCGCACGCGTCACTTCCTGCGCTCCTGCGGCGCCTAGCCTGCGGCGCCCGACACGCGGGCCATTTCGTGCAACTCCTGTCACACATGTCCGGGTTACGCGGGTCTTCCGTCACAGGCTTACGACAGCCCCTCTCCGATCGTCACTCTCCGTCGTTCAACGGGCACAGGCTGAGTGATCGCCAGCGTTCGCGCCCCAGCTCCCCCGGACGGCCCCCCGGCCGCCGCTGAGGCGCGCGCAGGGAGGTGCCACAGATGACTGACCGCAGACTCTGGTCGTACAAGGAGATTGCCGCGCACATCCGGGTCCAGCCGGACACCGTGCGCTCGTACCGCAAGCACGGGCTGCTTCCGGCGCCCGACCACGTGGAGAGCGGCAAGCCGTACTGGTACGCGGACACCATCCGGACGTGGGTGTCACGCCGGCCAGGCAACAGAGGCCGTAAGGAATGAGAGCCGAGTACGGCGTCGGTCTTCGGCATGCGAAGGCCGACGCCGTACTCAGCCGGCCCTCAGAGCCGCAAGGAAGTCCAGTCTGGTCTCGAGCCGGGCCAGGTCGCGGCCGGTGAGCTGCTCGATGCGGGCGATGCGGTGACGCAACGAATTGACGTGCAGGTGGAGTTGGGCGGCGCATGTGGTCCAGGACGCGTCGCAGTCGAGGAACTTCTCCAGCGTGGGCAGCAGGTCGGTCCGGTGGCGGCTGTCGTGATCGCGCAGGGGGCCGAGCAGACGGGCGGCGAAGGCCTGCCGCGTCTCAGCCGGGATGAGGGGCAGCAGCGACAGGATGTGCGAGGTGAGGTCGTCGGGGCCCCGCACGGTCACTCGCTGCGGGCCGCCATCGGCGACCCGCAGCGCGGTGCGGGCCTCGTCGAGCGCTCGGCGTGCGCTCCCGGCTGTTTCTGCCGGAGAGCTGACACCGATGGAGACGCGGCCTGTCGGGCCGAGCCAGCGCGCGAGCGCCGCGGCGAGCCTCCGCTCCAGGGCAGCGCAGTCGAGGACCGGTTCGCAGAGCGCGTCCGTGCGCTTGGGCACCCGTACGAGGAGTACGGCCTGCTCGTCGTCGACGGTGGAGGCGACGTCCTCCGGCGGTACCGGCACCGGGCCGTCCGTTTGGATCAGGGCCTCCTCCAGGAGTACGCGCAGGGCCGAGGCGGGGATGGGGCGGGGTGCGTCCCACTCTCCCTCGGCGACCACGAACTGGCAGCGCTGCCAGGTGTCGCGCCGGGTGACGACGCAATGCGCGGTGCTGCGCAGCCGGACGGGGATCTCGTCGGGTGGGACGCGGCTGTGCAGTAGGTCGAGGATGCGGCGGGCCAGATCGCTGAGCACCGCCTTCTCCTGGTCGTGTGCGGTTCGCGCGTCGGCGACCAGTTCGACGATCCGGTCGAGGAGTTTCACATCCGTCGCGGGCCAGTCCGACGTGTCGGCGTCCACGACGAGCAGCCAGTCACCCAGCTCGGCGGCGGGCTCCGCCGCGGTCGACGGTGCGGACTGTGTCGACTGTGTGATGGCGTCGCGTACCGGCACGAGCGAGTAGAGCCGATCACCGATGGTGACCCGATGGGGAGCCGCCTCGCCCGAGCGGCGCGCGGCGAGATACCTCGAGGCCAGTGCCACCGCCGTCCTGGCACGCAGCGGAGGGTGGGCCCCGGCGATCTGACGTCCGGTCGGGGACAGGACGCGCACGTCGAGGCCGAGGCTGTTCCGCACGAGCTCCAGTACGGAGTCCGGGGCGCCCTGGTCGGTGAGGAGCCGTCGGTGGCGTTCGACCACGGCGGCGAGGTCGCCGACGGGCCGGCGGTGCAGACGGCGCAGGACGTGTTCGGTGATCGCGGTGAACGACGTCTCGGGTCGTACGGCGATGAGGGGGAGGCCGTGGCGCCGGCAGGCGCGTATGAGGTCGTCCGGGACGTGCCCGTGTTCGACCTCGCCGGCGGCGAGGGCCGCGACGCCCGCTCGGTCGAGGACGCGCACGAACGACTCGGCGTCTCCGTCCTCCTGCCACCAGGCGAGCCCGGTGAGGACGAGTTCGCCGCCGGTGAGGAAGCGCCCGGGGTCGGCCAGGTCGATGGTCGGGACGGCGCGTACGGCTCGATCGAGGACGCTCTCGTCGGCGTCCGGCTCCACGAGCAGAAGCAGCCCCAGCTCGTCGGTGTCCAAGAGTTCACGCAGCCGCATGATGGCCACCCTCTCACGCAGCGCTCCTTGCGGAACATGAATCGTCGCAGTTCACCGGCGTGCGGTGGTGGGAAAGCACGGTCGTCCACAGGTAACGGAGAAGCCGGTTCTGAGCGATCGGTGACTGCCTCGCCCCCTTGATCGCGCTGTCTACTTCTGCGCGTGCGGCCGACAGCGACTTCGGGCCCCTGACTCGAAACGACGCCCGGACGAACGACTCGCCATGAACAACCCGATAACGAACGAGGAGAGCCGCTCATGGAATTTCTTCGCCCCGCCGACTGGGCGGAGGCGCTCGCCGCCAAGGCCGAGCACCCCACGGCTGTGCCGATCGCGGGTGGCACCGATGTGATGGTC
Source organism: Streptomyces sp. NPDC002994 (assembly GCF_040611155.1). Lineage (NCBI taxonomy): Bacteria > Bacillati > Actinomycetota > Actinomycetes > Kitasatosporales > Streptomycetaceae > Streptomyces > Streptomyces sp. NPDC002994. Next base: position 18,937 of record NZ_JBEXNQ010000015.1, on the reverse strand, counting down.
GAGATCAACTTCGACCACCGCCGCCCCGAGTACCTCCTGGACCTCAACCGGATAACCGAGCTCCAGGAGTGGCACGTTGGAGAGGAGACCGTCCAGCTGGGCGCGTCCGTGCCGTACACCAAGATCATGGAGAACCTGCGGACCGAGCTCCCCGGTCTCGCGCTCGCCTCGCACACCGTGGCCTCGCCGCAGATCCGCAACCGCGGTGGCGTCGGCGGCAACCTCGGCACCGCCTCGCCGGCCGGTGACGCGCACCCCGCGCTGCTCGCCGCCGACTGCGAGGTCGAGGTCGAGTCGCAGGCGCGCGGCAGCCGCCGCATCCCGATCGACGCGTTCTACACCGGCGTCAAGCGCAACGCCCTCGAGGCCGACGAGCTCATCAAGGCCGTCCACATCGAGAAGGCGGACGGCCCCCAGCAGTACTCCAAAGTGGGCACGCGGAACGCCATGGTGATCGCCGTGTGCGCCTTCGGCATCGCGCTGCACCCGGAGACCCGCACCGTGCGCACCGGCATCGGCTCCGCGGCCCCGACCCCGATCAGGGCCAAGGCCGCCGAGGAGTTCCTGGGCGCCGCGCTGGAAGAGGGCGGTTTCTGGGACAACGGCAGGATCATCACACCGTCGATCGCCAAGCAGTTCGCGGAGCTGTGCTCCGGCGCCGCCAACCCGATCGACGACGTGCGCGGCACGGCGAGCTACCGCCGGCACGCCGTGGGCATCATGGCCCGCCGCACGCTCGGCTGGACCTGGGAGCAGTACCGCAGCGGCAAGGGCCGTGGCGCGGAAGGAGTTGCGTAACCATGCGCGTCAATTTCACGGTCAACGGCCGTCAGCAGGAAGCCGACGACGTCTGGGAGGGCGAGTCCCTTCTGTACGTGCTGCGCGAGCGCCTGGGCCTTCCCGGCTCCAAGAACGCCTGTGAGCAGGGCGAGTGCGGCTCCTGCACCGTGCGCCTCGACGGCGTCCCGGTGTGTTCGTGCCTCGTCGCCGCCGGGCAGGCCGAGGGCCGCGAGGTCGTCACGGTCGAGGGCCTCGCCGACTACGCCGAGCAGCGTGCCGCGCACGGGGGTCGCGGCACCCACGACGGCAAGGCCACCGACTCGCAGACCGGTGAGGGCACCCAACTCTCCCCGATCCAGCAGGCGTTCATCGACGCGGGCGCCGTGCAGTGCGGTTTCTGCACCCCGGGCCTGCTGGTCGCGGCTGACGAGATGCTGGAGCGCAACCCCTCCTCGTCCGACGAGGACATCCGCGAGGCGCTCTCCGGCAACCTCTGCCGCTGCACCGGTTACGAGAAGATCCTGGACGCCGTCCGCCTCGCGGCCGCCCGTCAGGAACGTCAAGGACTCCAGGAAGGCGCGGTCTGATCATGGTTGGTTCCACCACCGGTATCCCCACCAAGGTCACCCAGGGCTCCCAGAGCAAGGGCGGCATCGGCGAATCCACGCTGCGCCCGGACGGCACCCTGAAGGTCACCGGCGAGTTCGCCTACTCCTCGGACATGTGGCACGAGGACATGCTGTGGGGCCAGATTCTCCGCTCCACGGTCGCGCACGCCGAGATCGTGTCCATCGAAACCTCCGAGGCCCTGGCCGTGTCGGGCGTCTACGCGGTGATGACGTACGACGACCTGCCGGCCGAGATGAAGTACTACGGCATGGAGTTCAAGGACACCCCGGTGCTGGCCCACGGCAAGGTCCGGCACCACGGTGAGCCGGTCGCCCTCGTGGCCGCCGACCACCCGGAGACCGCGCGCCGCGCCGCGGCGAAGATCAAGATCGAGTACAAGGAGCTGCCCCTCATCACCGATGAGGCCTCGGCGCTCGCCCCTGACGCGATCCTGGTCCACGAGAACCGGGACGACCACCACGCCGGTCACGTCCCGCACCCGAACATCGTGCACCGCCAGCCGATCGTCCGCGGCGACGCCGACGAGGCCGCCAAGAAGGCCGACGTCATCGTCAAGGGCGAGTACACCTTCGGCATGCAGGACCAGGCCTTCCTCGGCCCGGAGTCCGGCCTCGCGGTGCCGGCCGAGGACGGCGGCGTCGACCTGTACTGCGCCACCCAGTGGCTCCACTCCGACCTGTACCAGATCGCCCCGGTCCTCGGCCTGCCCGAGGAGAAGGTACGCATGACGATGGCCGGCGTCGGCGGCGCGTTCGGTGGCCGCGAGGACATCTCGATGCAGATCCACGCCTGCCTCCTCGCGCTCCGTACGGGCAAGCCGGTCAAGATCGTCTACAACCGGTTCGAGTCCTTCTTCGGCCACGTCCACCGCCACCCGGCGAAGCTCTCCTACGAGCACGGCGCCACCAAGGACGGCAAGCTCACGCACATGAAGTGCAGGATCGTGCTCGACGGCGGCGCCTACGCTTCGTCCACGGCCTCGGTCGTCGGCAACGCCGCGTCCCTCTCGGTCGGCCCGTACGTCATCGACGACGTCGACATCGAGGCGGTCGGCCTCTACACCAACAACCCGCCCTGCGGCGCCATGCGCGGCTTCGGCGCGGTCCAGGCGTGTTTCGCGTACGAGGCCCAAATGGACAAGCTCGCCGCCACGTTGGGCATGGACCCGGTGGAGCTGCGCCGGCTCAACGCCATGGAGCAGGGCACGATCATGCCGACCGGGCAGCCGGTCGACTCGCCCGCCCCGGTCGCCGAGTTGCTGCGCCGGGTGAAGGCCCGCCCGATGCCGCCGGAGCGCCAGTGGGAGACCGCCGGCGAGGGCGCGGACGTCCGCGCGCTGCCGGGCGGCCTGTCCAACACCACGCACGGCGAGGGCGTCGTCCGGGGTGTCGGCTACGCGGTCGGCATCAAGAACGTCGGCTTCTCCGAGGGCTTCGACGACTACTCGACCGCCAAGATCCGCATGGAGGTCATCAACGGCGAACCGGTCGCCACGGTCCACACGGCCATGGCGGAGGTCGGCCAGGGCGGCGTCACCATCCACGCGCAGATCGCCCGCACCGAGCTCGGCGTCCAGCAGGTCACCATCCACCCCGCCGACACCCAGGTGGGCTCGGCCGGTTCGACCTCGGCGGGCCGCCAGACGTACATGACCGGCGGCGCCATCAAGAACTCCTGCGAACTCGTCCGCGAGAAGGTCCTGGAGATCGGCCGGCGCAAGTTCGGCTCGTACCACCCGGCGTGGGCCACCGCCGAACTCCTCCTGGAGGGCGGCAAGGTCGTCACCGACGGCGGCGAGGTCCTCGCCACCCTCGTGGACGTCCTGGAGGACGAGGCCGTGGAGGTCGAGGAGGAGTGGCGGCACCGCCCCACCGAGCCCTTCGACCTGAGGACCGGCCAGGGCAACGGCCACGTCCAGTACTCCTTCGCCGCGCACCGCGCGGTGGTGGAGGTCGACACCGAGCTCGGCCTGGTGAAGGTCATCGAGCTGGCCTGCGCCCAGGACGTCGGCAAGGCCCTCAACCCGCTCTCCGTCGTCGGCCAGATCCAGGGTGGCACCACCCAGGGCCTGGGCGTCGCGGTGATGGAGGAGATCATCGTCGACCCGAAGACCGCGAAGGTGAAGAACCCCTCCTTCACGGACTACCTGATCCCGACCATCCTCGACACGCCGACCATCCCGGTCGACTACCTGGAGCTGGCGGACCCGAACGCGCCGTACGGAGTGCGCGGCATCGGTGAGGCTCCGACCCTGTCGTCCACCCCGGCCGTCGTCGCGGCGATCCGGAACGCGACCGGCCTGGAGCTCAACAAGACGCCGGTACGCCCCGAGCACCTCACCGGGATCTGACCCACGATCCGTACCGGCACGGGCCGTAAATGCCCTTTTCGCTTCACCTGTGCATCGATGCACCCAAGATGCAGATATCTCATGCCATCTCATTTCTCATATACCGCGCCAGCCATTTGCGGGACTATTTCGTGAGGGCAAAACTGCACGTCAGGGGGATCTTGTGGTGCCGATGTGTGCACCGGAAGGAGACTTAAGAGTAAGTTGCCCGGCGGCCCGGCAGCGTGATTGCATCCGCTGCGAGAACCCCATCGCATTTAATGAAAGGGCGAGTAATGCGCGAGAACTTCACCCCGGTCGAGACCAGCGAGCTTTCCGACAGCGCGCTGGACGGCATTGCCGGTGGTATGGCCAGCGCCGGCGCCAACGTCGCCGGTCACGGCGCCTCCCTGAACATCGGCGACGTCGCCGGCGCCGCCCAGTCCGTCGCGGCCACCCTGCCCCTGTCGCAGGTCACCGGCCTCGTCTCGGTGCAGACGACCGGCGTCTGACAGCGACGCAGGAGCATTACTCGGCCGACATCGGCCGGCCTGAGCCCCGGAACTTCGCGTTCCGGGGCTCAGGCGTTTTGCATGGCGGAGGTACTCGCTTTCATACCCCCTAGGGGTATAGTGTGGACAACGTCAGGAAGTCACGGCACCCACGTGGCTTTCTGGGGCACCACGACTGCGTACGCCTTCGAGAGGGAGAATGACATGACCGCCGAGACCGAGACGAAGACCGAGGCCACCGCGACCGGCTCCTGCTGCTCGCCGTCCGGCTCCTGCCACGACACCTCGGCCGAGGTCCAGGTGGGCGTCACCACCGTCTACCAGGTGAGCGGGATGACCTGCGGCCACTGCGAAGGCGCCATCGCCGGCGAGGTCTCGGAGATCCCCGGCGTCACCTCGGTGAAGGCCGTCGCCTCCACCGGCCGGGTGACGGTCGTCTCCGACGCCCCGCTGGACGTGGAAGCCGTACGCGCCGCCGTCGACGAGGCCGGTTACGAGCTCGTCGGCCAGGTCTGAGAACCGGACCTGACCCTTCTTCGGCCGGGCCGTACCGGACCAGTTCATACTGGCTCCCGTACGGCCCGGCCTGTTTTCCTGGAGCAAGAAGATGACCAGCACAGCGCACGAGGCGCCGACCGTGAACACATCGGACCCATCGGCCACATCCCAGGTGGAGCTCTCCATCGGCGGGATGACCTGCGCCTCCTGCGCCGCCCGCGTCGAGAAGAAGCTCAACCGGATGGACGGCGTCTACGCCACCGTCAACTACGCGACCGCGAAGGCGAAGGTCAGTTACGTCGACGGGGTGGGCGTCGGGGACCTCATCGCCACCGTCGAGAAGACCGGCTACACCGCCGAAGAGCCCGCACCGCCCCCTACCGCCGCCGCCCCGGCTCAAGAGCCGACGGCCGGGCGCGGTGACGACCCGGCCGTCCACGCACTGCGGCAGCGCTTCCTGGTCTCGCTCGCCCTCTCCGTCCCCGTCGTCGCGCTCGCGATGATCCCCTCGCTCCAGTTCGACAACTGGCAGTGGTTGTCACTGACGCTCGCCGCTCCCGTCGTCGTCTGGGGCGGGCTGCCGTTCCACCGGGCCACCTGGACCAACGTCCGGCACGGCGCCGCCACCATGGACACCCTCGTCTCCGTCGGCACGCTCGCCGCGTTCGGCTGGTCGCTGTGGGCCCTGTTCTTCGGACACGCGGGCATGCCCGGCATGCGCCACAGCTTCGAACTGACGGCGTCGCAGCGCACCGACGGCGCTTCGACGATCTACCTCGAAGTCGCCGCCGGGGTCGTCACGTTCATCCTCCTCGGCCGCTACCTGGAGGCGAGGGCCAAGCGGAAGGCGGGAGCGGCGCTGCGCGCGCTGATGGAGCTCGGGTCGAAGGACGTGACGGTGCTCCGGGGCGGTACGGAGGTGCGCATCCCGGTCGACGGCCTCGCCGTCGGGGACCGCTTCGTCGTACGCCCCGGAGAGAAGATCGCCACCGACGGCACGGTCACCGAGGGCGCCGGCGCCGTCGACGCCTCCATGCTGACCGGCGAATCCGTACCGGTGGACGTGACCGCCGGGGACACCGTCACCGGCGCCACCGTGAACACCTCGGGCCGGATCGTCGTCGAGGCGACCAGGATCGGCGCCGACACCCAGCTCGCCCGCATGGCCCGGCTCGTCGAGGACGCCCAGAACGGCAAGGCGGACGTGCAGCGCCTGGCCGACCGCGTCTCCGCCGTCTTCGTGCCGGTGGTCGTGCTCATCGCCCTCGCCACGCTCGTCACGTGGCTCCTGGTCACGGACGACGCGACCGCCTCCTTCACCGCGGCCGTGGCGGTGCTGATCATCGCGTGCCCGTGCGCACTGGGACTGGCCACGCCGACCGCGCTCATGGTCGGCACGGGACGCGGCGCCCAGCTCGGCATCCTGATCAAGGGCCCGGAGGTACTGGAGTCGACCCGGCGCGTGGACACCGTCGTACTCGACAAGACGGGGACGGTCACGACGGGCCGGATGGAGCTCCACGACGTCTTCGCGGCGCCCGGCACCGACGAGGCCCTGCTGCTGCGCCTGGCCGGCGCGCTGGAGCACGCCTCCGAGCACCCGGTCGCGCGGGCCGTGGCGGCAGGCGCCGCCGAGCGGACCGGGCCGCTGACCGGCGAGGTGGAGAAGTTCGAGAATGTGGCGGGGCTCGGGGTGCGCGGCCTGGTCGACGGGCACGAGGTCCTCGTCGGGCGCGAGGCGCTGCTCGCCGAGGCGGGTGTGAAGCTGCCGCGCGAGCTGGCCGACGCCAAGGCGGCGGCGGAGGCCCGGGGGCGTACGGCGATGGCCGTGGCCTGGGACGGGTCGGCGCGCGGCGTCCTGGCCGTCGCGGACGCGGTGAAGGAGACCAGCGCGGAGGCGGTGGCGCGGCTGCGTGAGCTCGGGCTGACTCCCGTCCTGCTGACCGGCGACAACCGGGCGGTCGCGGAGTCGGTGGCCCGTGCGGTCGGGATCGACTCCGGTGATGTGTACGCCGAGGTCCTGCCGCAGGACAAGGTGGACGTGGTGAAGCGGCTGCAGGCCGAGGGGCGCAGCGTGGCGATGGTCGGCGACGGCGTGAACGACGCGGCCGCGCTGGCCACCGCCGATCTGGGGATCGCGATGGGTACGGGTACGGACGCCGCGATCGAGGCGGGCGATCTGACGCTCGTACGGGGAGATCTCAGGGTGGCGGCGGATGCGATCCGGCTGTCCCGGAGGACGCTGGCCACCATCAAGGGCAATCTTTTCTGGGCCTTCGGCTACAACGTCGCTGCCTTGCCGTTGGCGGCCGCCGGGCTGCTCAACCCCATGATCGCCGGATTCGCGATGGCGTTTTCCTCGGTGTTCGTAGTGACAAACAGCCTCCGGCTGCGTACCTTCACAGGACGCACACAAAGTGACGGACGTCACTGAGATTTGAGGGTAACCATTCGGCCGGCTCGCGAGTCTAAGTGGGCGATGCCAAGAACGTCTTGGGGGACGTTCGCGGAAGGTCTTGGGGGACGTTCCGGGCAAGCGTTGGCCGGGACACGTGCACCGGGGAGCTTTGAGCGGCCCTCCCGTACGTACGCGTCCCGGCAGACCGCGTGTGGAGCTTCTGTGCCCAACAGACGCCCGGCCGGATCCCGTGGGGGGAATCCGATCCGGGAAAAGGGAAGCGCCCCGCATCGTCGACCCGTGGGGGGATCGGCGGCGGGGCGCTTTCCGCACTGTGCCAGCCCGGGGGACACCCCGGACAACACCCAGACCCCCCGGCCGGAAGAGCGGGCCGGGGCATCCAGTGCGAGGGCGGGAAGGAGTCAGCGGCCCTCGACCGGGACGAAGTCGCGCAGGACCTCGCCCGTGTAGATCTGGCGCGGGCGGCCGATGCGCGAGCCCGGCTCCTTGATCATCTCGTGCCACTGGGCGATCCAGCCCGGCAGACGGCCCAGCGCGAAGAGCACCGTGAACATCTCGGTCGGGAAGCCCATGGCCCGGTAGATCAGGCCGGTGTAGAAGTCGACGTTCGGGTAGAGCTTGCGCGAAACGAAGTATTCGTCGGCCAGCGCGTGCTCTTCGAGCTTGAGCGCGATGTCCAGCAGCTCGTCGTCCTTGCCCAGGGCGGAGAGAACGTCGTGCGCCGCAGCCTTGATGATCTTCGCCCGGGGGTCGAAGTTCTTGTAGACGCGGTGCCCGAAGCCCATGAGCTTCACGCCGTCTTCCTTGTTCTTCACCTTGCGGATGAAGTTGTCGACGTCGCCGCCGTCGGCCTGGATGCCCTCGAGCATCTCGAGCACCGACTGGTTGGCGCCGCCGTGCAGCGGCCCCCACAGGGCGCTGATGCCGGCGGAGATCGAGGCGAACATGTTCGCCTGCGAGGAGCCGACCAGACGCACGGTGGAGGTCGAACAGTTCTGCTCGTGGTCCGCGTGCAGGATCAGGAGCTTTTCGAGCGCCGCGACCACGACCGGGTCCGGCACGTACTCCTGCGCCGGGACCGAGAAGGTCATGCGCAGGAAGTTCTCGACGTACCCGAGGTCATTGCTCGGGTAGACGAAGGGGTGGCCGATCGACTTCTTGTACGCGTACGCCGCGATGGTCGGAAGCTTGGCGAGGAGGCGGATCGTCGAAAGGTGACGCTGCTTCTCGTCGAACGGGTTGTGGCTGTCCTGGTAGAACGTCGACAGCGCGCTGACCACCGACGACAGCATGGCCATCGGGTGCGCGTCACGCGGGAAGCCGTCGAAGAACCGCTTCACGTCCTCGTGCAGCAGCGTGTGCTGCGTGATCTCGTTCCGGAACGCGGCAAGCTCGTCGACCTTGGGAAGCTCGCCGTTGATCAGCAGGTACGCCACCTCCACGAAGGTGGAGCGCTCAGCCAGCTGCTCAATGGGATATCCGCGGTAGCGCAGAATGCCCTGCTCACCGTCGAGGTAGGTGATCGCGGATTTATAGGCGGCAGTGTTGCCGTATCCGCTGTCGAGAGTCACCAGCCCGGTCTGGGCCCGGAGCTTCCCGATGTCGAAGCCCTTGTCGCCGACGGTGCTGTCGATCACCGGGTAGGTGTACTCGTCATCGCCGTACCGCAGTACTACAGAGTTGTCGCTCACGTCATCCCTCACCGACGTAGTGCCTCTTCTTCGAGGTGCCCTGACTGTCTCTACCATCCCCCATTTGGCTCAGCAGAGTGCACTCGGGGTCGGCCATTAGGCCCATTCGCGGCACTCAGTGCCGCCAACCTGCTCATCCTGCCCCCTTACCCCCGGTTCGGGAAGTCGACGGAGACGTTTGCCATGAACAGTCCCCCTATGGGGCGGTTTGCTCCCCGGTGCGGCTCCTCTCCATCCGTCCGGCGAGCCGGTGATCGAGCGCCGTACACCGCCGGCCTGCGGAAACCGTACGAACGGCCTGGCCGATCGCCTTGCGCGACCCCACGAGCACGACCAGCTTCTTGGCCCGGGTGACCGCCGTGTAGAGCAGATTCCGCTGCAGCATCATCCAGGCGCCGGTGGTGACCGGAATCACCACCGCCGGATATTCGCTGCCCTGCGAGCGGTGAATCGTCACGGCGTACGCGTGCGCCAGCTCGTCCAGCTCGTCGAAGTCGTACGGAACCTCCTCGTCCTCGTCGGTCAGCACCGTCAGGCGCTGGTCGTCCAGGCTGAGCGAGGTGACCACACCCACGGTGCCGTTGAAGACCCCGTTCTGCCCCTTCTCATAATTGTTGCGAATCTGGGTCACCTTGTCTCCGACGCGGAAGACCCTGCCGCCGAATCTCTTCTCCGGCAGATCGGGCCTGGCCGGCGTAATCGCCTGCTGGAGCAGGCCGTTGAGCGCGCCCGCGCCGGCCGGGCCGCGATGCATGGGGGCCAGCACCTGGATGTCACGCCGCGGGTTGAGGCCGAACTTGGCGGGGATGCGGCGGGCGGCCACATCGACCGTGACCCGCCCGGCGTCCTCGGTCTCGTCCTCGACGAAGAGGAAGAAGTCCGGCAGTCCCTGCGTGATGGGCGGGACGCCGGAGTTGATGCGGTGGGCGTTCGTCACCACACCCGACTGCTGGGCCTGCCGGAAGATCCGCGTCAGGCGGACGGACGGGACCGGCCCGCCGTCGGCCAGCAGGTCGCGCAGCACCTCCCCCGCGCCCACCGACGGCAGCTGGTCCACATCGCCCACGAGCAGCAGGTGCGCGCCCGGCGCCACGGCCTTCACCAGCTTGTTGGCGAGCAGCAGGTCGAGCATGGACGCCTCGTCGACGACGACCAGGTCGGCGTCCAGCGGGCGGTCCTTGTCGTACGCCGCGTCGCCGCCGGGCTTGAGTTCCAGGAGCCGGTGCACGGTGGACGCCTCGGCCCCGGTGAGCTCGGCCAGGCGCTTGGCCGCCCGCCCGGTGGGCGCCGCCAGGACCACCTTGGCCTTCTTGGCGCGGGCCAGCTCCACGATGGAGCGGACCGTGAACGACTTGCCGCAGCCGGGCCCGCCCGTCAGCACGGCGACCTTCTCGGTCAGCGCCAGCTTGACCGCCGCCTGCTGTTCGGGCGCCAGCTCGGCGCCGGTACGCTCCGCCAGCCACGCCAGCGCCTTGTCCCACGCCACGTCCCGGAACGCGGGCATCCGGTCCTCCGGGGCGCGCAGGAGCCGCTGGGTCTGCGCGGCGAGGGACACCTCGGCCCGGTGGAAGGGGACGAGATAGACGGCCGTGACGGGATCGCCTTCGCCACCCTCCTGAGGCGGCACCTTTTCCCGTACGACGCCCTCGTCCGCCGCCAGTTCGGCCAGGCAGTCGATGACCAGGCCAGTGTCCACCTGGAGCAGCTTCACGGCGTCGCTGATCAGCTGCTCCTCCGGGAGGTAGCAGTGGCCCTGGTCCGTGGACTGCGACAGCGCGTACTGGAGGCCGGCCTTCACGCGCTCCGGGCTGTCGTGCGGGATGCCGACGGACTGGGCGATCTTGTCGGCGGTGAGGAAGCCGATGCCCCACACGTCGGCGGCCAGCCGGTAGGGCTCGTTCTTGACGACCGAGATGGAGGCGTCGCCGTACTTCTTGTAGATGCGCACCGCGATGGAGGTAGAGACCCCCACACCCTGGAGGAAGATCATGACCTCCTTGATGGCCTTCTGTTCCTCCCAGGCCGCCGCGATCATCTTCGTCCGCTTCGGGCCGAGCCCCGGCACCTCGATGAGCCGCTTCGGCTCGGTCTCGATCACGTCCAGGGTGTCGACGCCGAAGTGCGTGGTGATCCGGTCCGCCATGACCGGACCGATGCCCTTGATCAGCCCGGAGCCGAGGTAGCGGCGGATGCCCTGGATCGTGGCGGGCAGCACGGTGGTGTAGTTCTCCACGGTGAACTGCTTGCCGAACTGGGGGTGCGAGCCCCAGCGGCCCTCCATGCGCAGCGACTCCCCCGGCTGCGCGCCGAGCAGCGAACCGACGACCGTGAGGAGATCTCCGGCTCCGCGCCCGGTGTCGACGCGGGCGACCGTGTAGCCGTTCTCTTCGTTGGCGTAGGTGATCCGCTCAAGTACCCCTTCGAGGACGGCTGGGGTGAACGCTGCTGGACTGGACATGATCCGACGCTACAGCCGGGGTCCGACAGCGCGGGACTCCTGTGGACAAACCGGCTGCCGGTCCCCGCGGACAAAGCCAAGGAGGCCCGGTCCGTCGACCGGGCCCCTCAGATCCCCCCCCCATACAGGCCTCCCTGATCCCCCCGGATCCCCACCCAGAAGCCCTGATGCCAAGTAGGACCCGCGGGGTGGCGGAACGGTTGCACAGAGAATTGGATTTATTTGAGGAGGACACAAGTTGCCCGCGGACGATCAAAACTTGATCCACTTGATCACAACGGCAGCGTTTCCGTCATGAAGCGGTCCGCCACCTCTGCCAGGACTTCCGCGCCGTCCCGCGACCAGAGACCCTCGTTGAAGATCTCCACCTCGATCGGGCCCGAGTAGCCGGTCGCGTCGACCAGTTCGCGGAAACGGCGGAAGTCGACGACGCCGTCCCCCAGCTGCCCCCGCCCCAGCAGCACGCCGGCCGGCAGCGGAGTGATCCAGTCCGCCAACTGGAAGGCGGCGATGCGGTCGCCCGCGCGCGCGATGCCGTCCGCGACCCGGTCGTCCCACCACAGGTGGTACGTGTCGACGACCACGCCCAGCTGGTCGGCAGGGAAGCGTTCCGCCAGGTCGAGCGCCTGGCTCAGGGTCGACACCACGCAGCGGTCCGAGGCGAACATCGGGTGGAGCGGTTCGATGGCCAGGCGTACGCCCCGTTCGCCGGCGTACGGCGCCAGTTCGGCCAGCGCGTCCGCGATGCGCTCGCGCGCCGCGTGCAGATCGCGGCTGCCGGGCGGGAGTCCGCCCGAGACCAGCACCAGGGTGGCGGTGCCGAGGGTCGCGGCCTCGTCGATCGCCCGGCGGTTGTCGGCCAGCGCGGCGGCGCGGTCCGCGTCGCCGACGCCCGTGAGGAAGCCGCCCCGGCACAGGCTGGTGACGGCCAGTCCCGCGTCCCGCATCAGACGCGCGGCACGCTCGACGCCGTACTCCTGGACCGGTGCGCGCCACAGCCCCACACCCGGGACGCCCGCCTTCACGCAGCCCTCGGCCAGCTCGGGCAGCGACCACTGCTTGATGGTCTCCTGGTTGAGGCTGAGGCGGGACAGGTCGTTCGGTGTTACGGCGCTCACTGGTCCACTCCGTGCAGGGCGAGGAAGGTCTTCATACGGGTCTCGGCAAGGAGGGGGTCCGGGAAGAGGCCCAGGCCGTCGGCCAGTTCGTACGCCCGGCACAGATGCGGCAGCGAGCGGGCGGAGTGGAGGCCTCCGACCATGGTGAAGTGCGACTGGTGGCCCGCGAGCCAGGCGAGGAAGACGACGCCCGTCTTGTAGAAGCGGGTGGGCGGTTCGAAGAGGTGGCGGGACAGCTCCACCGTGGGGTCGAGCAGTGCGCGGAAGGCCTTCGCGTCGCCCGTGTCGAGCGTACGAACCGCTTCGGCCGCCAGCGGGCCCAGCGGGTCGAAGATGCCGAGCAGTGCGTGGCTGAAGCCGTGGTCGTCGCCGGCGATGAGCTCGGGGTAGTTGTAGTCGTCGCCCGTGTAGCAGCGCACCCCCTTCGGCAGACGGCGGCGCAGGTCGATCTCGCGCTGGGCGTCCAGGAGCGAGACCTTGACGCCGTCGACCTTGTCGGGATGCGCGGCGATGACTTCGAGGAACGTCTCCGTCGCGGCGTCCAGGTCCGGGCTCCCCCAGTAGCCGTCGAGCGCCGGGTCGAACATCGGTCCCAGCCAGTGCAGGATCACCGGCTCGCTCGCCTGGCGCAGGAGGTGCCCGTACGTCGCCAGGTAGTCCTCGGGGCCCCGGGCGGCCGCCGCCAGCGCCCGTGACGCCATGAGGATGGCGCGGGCGCCGGTCGACTCCACCAGGGCGAGCTGTTCCTCGTACGCGGCGGTGACTTCGGGGAGGGTGCTCTCATCGCCGGGAGGCAGTTGGTCGGTGCCTACGCCGCAGGCGATCGCGCCGCCGACGGCCTTCGCTTCGGTGGCCGATCGGAGGATGAGTTCGCGGGCCCCGGCCCAGTCGAGGCCCATGCCGCGCTGCGCCGTGTCCATCGCCTCGGCCACGCCGAGGCCGTGCGACCACAAGTGCCGGCGGAAGGCGAGCGTGGCGTCCCAGTCGACGGCGGCGGGTGAGGCCGGTGATACGTCGGCGAAGGGGTCGGCCACCACATGCGCCGCCGAGTAGACCGTGCGGGAGGTGAGCGGGGCACCGTGCGGCGCGAGCGCGAGGGGTTCGGTGCGGGGTTCGTACGCGCGGCCGTGCGGCAGTCGGATCGTCACAGCGACAGCTCCGGTACGTCGTAACGGCGGCCCTCTGCCGAGGACTTCAGCCCGAGCTCCGCGAGCTGTACGCCGCGTGCGCCGGCCAGCAGGTCCCACGCGTACGGCTCGTCGAGCGCGACATGGCGCAGGAACAGCTCCCACTGCGTCTTGAAGCCGTTGTCGAAGTCGGCGTTGTCGGGGACTTCCTGCCACTGGTCGCGGAAGGAGTGCGTGACCGGAAGGTCCGGGTTCCAGACGGGTTTGGGGGTCGCGCTGCGGTGCTGCATGCGGCAGTTTCGCAGTCCGGCGACCGCGGAACCGTGCGTTCCGTCCACCTGGAACTCGACGAGTTCGTCGCGGTTGACACGGACCGCCCACGAGGAGTTGATCTGCGCCACCGCGCCGCCCTCCAGCTGGAAGATGCCGTACGCCGCGTCGTCGGCGGTGGCGGCGTACGGCTTGCCCTGCTCGTCCCAGCGCTGCGGGATGTGCGTCGTGACGTGCGACTGGACGGTCGTGACGCGGCCGAACAGCTCGTGCAGCACGTACTCCCAGTGCGGGAACATGTCGACGACGATTCCGCCGCCGTCCTCCGCGCGGTAGTTCCACGAAGGGCGCTGGGCGTCCTGCCAGTCGCCCTCGAAGACCCAGTAGCCGAACTCGCCGCGGATGGAGAGGATCTCGCCGAAGAAGCCGCCGTCGATCAGGCGCTTCAGCTTGAGCAGGCCCGGGAGGAAGATCTTGTCCTGTACCACGCCGTGCTTGATGCCGGCGTCCCGGGCGAGGCGCGCCAGGCCGAGCGCGGCGTCGAGGCCGGTGGCCGAGGGCTTCTCCGTATAGATGTGCTTGCCGGCGGTGACGGCCTTTCTGATGGCCTCCTCGCGGGCGGAGGTGACCTGCGCGTCGAAGTAGATGTCGATCGTCTCGTCGGCGAGGACGGCATCCAGGTCCGTGGACCACTCGGTGAGGCCGTGGTGTTCGGCGATCTCCCTGAGCGCGTGCTCGCGGCGGCCCACCAGGACGGGCTCCGGCCACAGGACCGTGCCGTCGCCGTGGCCGAGGTCCAGGCCGCCCTGTTCGCGGATGGCGAGGATCGAGCGGACGAGGTGCTGCCGGTACCCCATCCGGCCCGTGACGCCGTTCATGGCGATGCGCACTGTCTTGCGTGTCACGAAAGTTCCTCCGTATGGCAATAGCAAGCGCTTTCTATCGGCTATGAAGCTAGCCTGCGGGCAGCTGCTCGTACAAGACCCGGAGGACGACAATGACAGTGACCTTGGCGGACGTGGCGGCACGCGCCCAGGTGTCGCCGGCCACCGTCTCCCGCGTGCTCAACGGCAACTACCCGGTCGCCGCTGCCACCAGGGAGCGGGTGCTGCGCGCGGTCGACGAGCTCGACTACGTGCTGAACGGACCGGCGAGTTCACTCGCCGCGGCGACGTCCGATCTGGTCGGCATCCTGGTGAACGACATCGCCGACCCCTTCTTCGGGATCATGGCCGGGGCGGCCCAGTCGCAGATAGGCGGCACCGAGGGAGCGGGCGCGGGGCGGGCGGGCGGCGAGAAGCTCGCGATCGTCTGCAATACGGGGGGATCGCCTGAGCGGGAGCTGACTTATTTGACGCTGCTTCAACGGCAGCGGGCAGCGGCTGTGATTCTGACCGGGGGCGCGATCGAGGACCCCGAGCACTCGGCGGCCGTCGCGGCGAAGCTCGCGAAACTGGCGGACGGGGGCGCGCGGGTGGTGCTGTGCGGGCGGCCGCCGCTGGCCTTGCCGGGGGGCGCGGACGTGGTGGTGGCCGCGCTGGCCTTCGACAACCGGGGCGGGGCGCGGCGGCTCACCGAGCATCTGCTGGCGCTGGGGCACCGGAGGATCGGGTACGTCGCCGGGCCGGTGGAGCGTACGACTACCCGGCACCGGCTGGAGGGTCACCAGGAGGCGATGGCGGCGGCCGGGCTGGGTGACGTCGTGGAGCAGCTGACGGTGCATGGTCCGTACGACCGGCGGTCGGGGTACGACGCGACGCTGGAGCTGCTGCGGCGGGAGCCGGAGTTGACGGCGGTGGTCGCCGCGAACGACACGGTGGCGCTGGGCGCGTGCGCGGCGCTGCGGGAGCGGGGGCGGAGCATCCCGGACGACGTGTCGGTGGCGGGCTTCGACGACCTGCCGTTCTCGGCGGACACGATGCCGGCACTGACGACCGTACGGCTGCCGCTGTACGAGGCGGGGGCGCGGGCGGGCCGGCTCGCGATGGGGCGGGAGGCGGCGCCGCCGGGGGGTATCGCGACCGTACCGGCGGAGCTGATGGTTCGGGGGTCTACGGCTGCGCCGCCTGAGGCTGCGCCGCGGGGGTGAGGTGGGTGGCGCACGGGCGGGGGCGGGCCGCTCCGGGGGCGGCGTTCGGGACTGCATGATTTAGGCGCGATACGGCGCTGAATCGCGAAGCCCGCGCCCTGCCCACAAATCACGCTTTACGTCCCGAACACCACCCCCTGCGCGCCCCGCCCCCTCACGCCGGTTCGCGGTTCGCGGTTCAGCGGCCGGCCAGCGCCTCGCACACCCGGGTGAAGAAGCGTGCGTGTGCCGCGCTGCTGGCCGGGAGCTCCGGGTTCCAGGGGATCACGCGGGCGTCACGGGCGTTGCCCAGGCGAGCCGCGTCGAGGGGCGACGCGTTGGCGCGGGTGTCGGCGAGGATGACCGGCGGGGCGAGCGATGCCGCTTCGGGCCAGGACACGGTGGACCAGTTCGCGCCACCATCGGCGGGCGGTTCCACCAGGCGTACGCCCAGGTCGGCCAGGGCGCGCAGGTCGGGCCAGGAGTGCGGCCGGGCGAGGTGGACCTGCTCGTCGCCCGCCGGGGAGAGGGCCAGGACACGCGGTGCGTCGTCCGTGGCGACCGTACGCAGCCGCTCGCGCGCGGCGTCCAGCGCGACCGGGGGCTCAGCGCCGCCGAGTGAGGCCGCCAGCGCGGCGAAGCGTCCGCGGATCGCGTCGAGTGAACGCCCCTGCCCCACCTCCAGTACGACGACCGGAACCCGCTCTTCCAGGTGTTTGGCCGCGTCCGGGTCGATTCCGTACACCTGCCCGCCTCCATAGCTGACGGCTACGACGAGGTCGGCTCCGGAGGAGAGGAGACGGTCGGGATCGAGTGAGGCGCCCGCGCCGAAGTAGGTGAGTTCGCCGAGGGGCAGTCGGCCGGACTTGGCGCGGTCGAGGGCGGCGCCGTCGTGGTACGAGCCGAAGATCCCCAGCGGAAGTAGGCCGTGGTCCCAGAGGGTCGCCCCGGCCTGGATGTAGGCGACGATCCTGGTGGGCCACCGGGCGGCCGACGACAACTGCCCGCGGTCGTCACTGAACTGCCATATCCCTGCTGCTGCTGTCATGGGCGAGTCCTGCCCCGTCCGGAGCGTCCGTACGCGGCCGGGCCGTCCAGGCGGCTACCGTTGACTCAGTCAAAGGACGAGGTGGATCATGGCCATTCAGGAAGTCCGCGCGTTCAACCGCTTCTATACGAATCTGATCGGCGCCCTGGACTACAGCCGCCACCTGCACACCCCGTACACGCTGACCGAATCGCGTGTCCTCTACGAGCTCGCACACTCCGCACGCACGGACGCGGCCGACCTGCGCGCGCAGCTGTCGTTGGACGCCGGTTACCTGAGCCGCCTGCTGGCCAAGTTCGAGCGGGACGGGCTGATCGAGCGCGGGCCGTCCAAGGACGATGCCCGCCGCCAGCGGGTCACCCTCACGGCGCGGGGGCGGGAGGCGGCGGCCCTGCTGGACGAGCGGTCGCGCGCGGCGGTGGGAACGCTGCTGTCGGGCGTACCGCCGGAGGAGCGGCCGCGCCTGACGGGCGCGATGCGCACGATCCAAGAAGTCCTGGGCACGAGCACCACCACCACCGCCGTTACTGCCCCTTCCCGCCCGGTGCTTCGGGAACCGGTGCCCGGCGACCTCGGCTGGATCGTGCAGCGGCACGGCGCGCTGTACGCGGCCGAGTTCGGCTGGAACAGCGAGTTCGAGGGGCTGGTCGCCCGTATCGTCGCCGACTTCGCCCAGGACCACGACCCGCACCTCGAACGCGTATGGATCGCCGAGCTCGACGGCCGCCCGGTCGGCTCGGTGATGTGCGTACGGGACGACCGACGGCATGGGGCTCCCGGCACGGCCAGACTGCGCCTGCTGCTGGTCGATCCGCAGGCGCGCGGCCATGGGCTGGGTGAGGTCTTGGTCCGTACGGTGATCGATTTCGCTTACGAGGCGGGCTATCGGGAAGTCGTGCTGTGGACGAATGATGTGCTGACAGCGGCACGGAAGATCTATCAGCGTGCGGGGTTCAGGCTCGTCGCCGAGAAGCCACACCGCTCGTACGGAGCGGACTTGGTGGGCCAGGACTGGCGACTCCCCCTTCGGCCCCTTCGGCCCCTTCAGGAAGGACCATCAACATGAAGTACGCCTTCTCCACCCTCGGGGTGCCGGGCATGCCGATGAGCGATGTCGTACGGCTGGCGGCCGAGACCGGCTACGACGGCGTGGAACTGCGTGCGCACCCCGAGGAACCGGTCCATCCGGGCATCGGAGTGGAGGAACGGGCGGACGTGGTGGAGCGGTTCGACAGCGCGGGCATCCGGATCCTGGCAGTGGCGGGGTACGCCCGGGTGGCGGCACCCGGCGAGGACGAGCCCGTGCAGGAGGAGCTTCGCGGCCTGCTGGCGCTGGCCCGCGACCTGCGCGCGCCGTACGTCCGCGTCTTCCCCGGTGGTGGCGACGGGCAGAGCCAGGAGGAGGCTGACGCGACGGCGGCCCGCCGCTTGGGGCTGGCGGCGGAGACGGCGGCGGACATGGGCGTACGCATTCTGCTGGAGACGCATGACTCGCACAGGACGGGAGCGGCGGCCTCCCGCATCCTCGGCCCGGTCGGCCACAAGAACGTGGGCGCGCTGTGGGACGTGATGCATACCTGGCTGGGGGGCGAAACCCCGGCGGCAGCACACGCGGTACTGGCCCCTCACCTCGGCTACACCCAGCTCAAGGACATCGCCTCGGCCGACGACACGACCCCGCTGGCGCTGGGCGCGGGCGTGCTGCCGCTGGGCGAGTGCGTCGCGCTGCTCGACGAGGAAGAGGGCGGTGGGGGCGGCGGGTGGGTCTGCTGGGAGTACGAGAAGCGCTGGTACCCGGAGGCAGCGGAGCTGCCGGGCATGCTGGCGGCAGGCCGGGAGTACGTAGAACACCTGAGGCACGCGTAGGGGTGCCGGCCGGGGTCGGGCGGTCGGTAACCAAGGCTTGCTTCTGGGGGTTTCGGGCCGTCCCTGAGCGCTCGAGTGTCGGTGGGCCGTGACGCCGCGTCAAGGGCGCTCCCTGCGGTCGCG